>DAIDIH010000375.1 GCA_027459465.1 Bryobacterales bacterium
CCATGCTCGACGAAGCCGAACAGGCCGCCCGCGCGCTGAACCGCGGCATGCCCGGCTCGAACGTCATGTACTTTGAAACCGGCCAGGGCAGCGCGCTCTCGGCCAACGCCCATCACGGCCTCGACCAGCAAACCTGCGAAGCCCGCGCCTACGCCGTCGCCCGCCGCTTCCACCCTCTGTTAGTCAACACCGTCGTCGGCTTCATCGGCCCCGAGTATCTCTACGACGGCAAGCAGATCCTTCGCGCCGGCCTCGAGGATCACTTCTGCGGTAAGTTACTCGGCCTTCCCACGGGCTGCGACGTATGTTACACCAACCACGCCGAAGCCGACCAGGACGATATGGACGCCTTACTTACTCTGCTCGCCGCCGCCGGCGTCAATTACATCATGGGCGTCCCCGGCGCCGACGACGTCATGCTCCACTACCAGAGCACCTCCTTCCACGACGCCCTCTACGTCCGCTCTCTGCTCGGCCTCCGCCCCGCGCCCGAGTTCGAACAATGGTTCAACGAGGTCCAGACCGAACTCCCGCGCATGGCCGCCAGGATCGAAGCATGAAAGACCTGCGCGACTTCACCCCCGCCCGCGTCTCGCTCGGCCGAGCCGGCAACGGCCTGCCCACCCGCGCCCATCTCGAGTTCCAACTCGCCCACGCCCGCGCCCGCGACGCCGTGCATCATCCTCTCGACGCCGCCGCGCTCGCCCGCGATCTCGCTGCGCTCGGCCTCCCCGTCGTCCAGGCCGCTTCCTCCGCGCCGGACCGCACCGCCTATCTCCGCAATCCCTCCTTGGGCCGCTCCCTCAACCCCGCATCCCGCGACGCCCTCGCTCTGCTTCACGGCAACTTCGACGCCGTCTTCCTCGTCGCCGACGGCCTCTCCGCCCTCGCCGTCCATCGTCACGCCACCCCGCTGCTCGCCTGCCTGCTTCCCTCGCTCCGCGGTTGGTCGCTCGCGCCCATCGTCATCGCCGCGCAGGCCCGCGTCGCCCTCGGCGATCAAATCGGCCCCCTCGTCGGCGCCGCCATGTCGGTCGTCCTCATCGGCGAGCGCCCCGGCCTCAGTTCACCCGACAGCCTCGGCGTCTATCTCACCTGGGCGCCCGCCGAGGGCCGCACCGATGCCCAACGCAACTGCATCTCCAACATCCGCCCCGAAGGCCTGCCCTACCCGCTCGCGGCCCACCGCCTCCTCTTCCTCATGAACGAGTCCCGCCGCCGCAAACTCTCCGGCGTGCCGCTCAAAGAGGAAGCCGCGCTGCCCCCGCCCGCCTGAAGCGCGTTGCCCCGGCCCTGCTGCTATTCTGGACGTTTGCGGCGCTTTCTCGTCCTCTTCATCCTCTGGCTCCCCCTCTGCCACGCCCAGGATCTCCTCCAAATCCTTAGCGATGAGCTAAACCGGAATTTCTCCGTCCTGCACCAGAAAGCGGATCCGGCGCCCTACTTCATGGCGTACGAGGTAACCAGCGACGAATCCGAGTCCCTCGCATTCACTCTCGGCGCGCTCACCGCGCGCGGCAGCAACCACGGCCGCTACTTCGACGTCACCGTCCGCGTGGGCACTCCCAAACTCGACAACTACCACGTCGTCCGCGGGCAGTTTCCCCGTTTCACCAGCGGCACGCCGATCCCGATTGATAATGTCGCCCCGGCCATCCGCCAGCGCGTCTGGCTCGATACGGACCGCGCGTATCGTCTCGCGGCCCAACGCCTCATCCAGATTCAATCCGACGATAGCCTCAAGGTCGCCAGCGCCGACCAATCGGCGGATTTCTCGAGTGAACCTACAGAGAAATTCAACAAACCGGCGCCGGAACTGAAGGCCTCGCTCGCCTCCTGGGAACCGATTCTCCGCAAAGCCTCCGCCAAACTCGGCGCATTCCCCGCCGTTCTTTCCTCCACCGTTTATCTCTCCCTCGAACGCTACCAAACCGACTTCGTCAATACCGAAGGTACGGCCATCGAGCAGGGCCGCCTCTACTGCCGCATCGTCATCAATGCCGCGGCCAAAACCGAAGACGGCATGAACCTGGAATCCGTTCGTACTTTCGAGGCGGCGGACCCATCCCACCTCCCGAAAGCCGCCGAAATCGAAAGCACCGCGCAGGCCGTCGGCAACGAGATTACTTCGCTCACCCATGCGCCGGTGATTGATCCCTACGTCGGTCCCGCCATCCTCTCCGGACGAGCCGCCGGCGTCTTCTTCCACGAAATCTTCGGCCACCGCGTCGAGGGCTTCCGCCAGAAGAGCGAGGACGAAGGCCAGACCTTCACCAAGTCCGTCGGCAAGCCCGTGCTTCCCGATTTTCTCTCCGTCGTCTTCGACGCAACGCGCCACACGCTCGATGGCGCCGACCTCAACGGATGGTACGAATACGACGACGAAGGCGTGAAGGCCCGCCCGGTCACCGTCGTCGACCACGGCATCCTCAAAACATTTCTTCTGTCCCGCATGCCGATCCAGGGCTTCGATCACTCCAACGGCCACGGCCGCCGCCAACCGGGACACGAGGTCATGGCGCGCCAATCCAACCTGATTGTCGAATCCTCGCGCCAGGTCTCCGACGCCGAACTGCGCAAAATGCTCATCGCGGAGGTCAAGCGCCAGAACAAGCCCTACGGGTTGTACTTCGCCGACATCACCGGCGGCTATACATTGACGCAGCGCGCCGGCCTGCAGGCTTTCACCGTGGTACCGCTCGTCGTCTACCGCGTGTATCCCGACGGCCGGCCCGACGAGTTGGTCCGCGGCGTCAGCATCGTCGGCACGCCGCTGGCAAGCTTCGGAAAAATCCTCGCCACTTCCGACCACAGCGAAGTCTTCAACGGCTACTGCGGCGCCGAGTCCGGTATGGTTCCGGTGTCGGCCGTGTCCCCCGCACTGCTGCTCGGCGAAATCGAAGTCCAGAAGAGGGAGACCTCGTCCCAACGCCCGCCGCTGCTGCCGCGCCCCACGGAGACGCAGCCATGAGACTCCTCGCCTTCGCCCTGGCCGCGCTCTCCGCCCTGCCGCTCGCCGCCCAGCAGGACACCGTGGTTCTTCGCGCCCTCGACGACGAACTCAGCCGTTCGAAGATGCTCCGCATCGCGAGCCTCGATCCGCCTTACTTCATCGAGTACTCGCTCGAAGACGCCGACGTGTTCGACGCAAGCGCCACGCTCGGCGGCCTGCTCGGCTCCTCGCACCGCCCGCTCCGCGCCTTCGATGCAACCGTCCGCGTCGGCAGCTATCAGTTCGACAATACAAACTACGTCTTCTCCTCCCTCGGCCGCGGGTCCATCGCCACGCTCCCGGTCGAGAACAGTTATCCCGCCATCCGGCAGACACTCTGGCTCGACACGGACTCGTCGTTCAAGGCCGCCGAGGAGGCCATCGCCCGCAAACGCGCCGCGCTCAAAAACATGAACGTGCCCGACGCCCTGCCGGACTTCTCAAAAGTCACGCCCGTGCAGACTCTCATGCCCGTGCCGCGCCAGGCCATTGACCCGAACGCCTGGACCGATCGCGTCGTCCGTCTCTCGCGCGTGTTTCTCTCCCACCCTCGAATCATCTCGTCGCTGGTGAGCTTCGAATCGATCCAGGCAGCTTCCTATCTCGTAAACTCGGAGGGCACGAGATTGCGCCAGCCCAACGACCTCGCCTACATCACCGTCCGCGCACAGGCGCAGGCGCCGGACGGCATGATGATGCACGACTCCCAGGTGTTCCCCGCCCTCGAATTCACCGCTCTTCCCCCCGAAAGCGACATCCAGACCGCCATCGAACGACTCGCAGCCAACCTCGATCAGCTTACCCAGGCGCCCCGCGGCGAGGACTACTCCGGTCCCGTGCTGTTCGAGCCTCTGGCTTCCGCGCAGCTTTTCGCACAGGTCTTAGGAAACAACCTGAAACTGACGCGCAAGCCGGTTCCACAACCCGGCCGTCCGGCGCCGTACATCCCGAGCGAACTCGAAGGCCGCATCGGCTCCCGCATTCTTCCCGAGTCCTTCGACGTCGTCGACGACCCGGCGCAGGCGGTTTGGCAGGGGCAGTCCCTCATCGGGACCTACGCCTACGACGATGAGGGTGTCAAGGCAGGCCCGCTCAACGTTGTCGACCATGGCGTACTCAAAAACTTCTTACTTACTCGAACACCGGTGGCGAAAGGGCTTGAGACCTCCAACGGCCGCGCCCGCCTGCACGGGAACTTCGGCGCCGCGGCGCCCGGCTACGGCAACCTCTTCATTCATTCCTCCAATACCGAACCGTCCTCCGGCCTGAAGCAGCGTCTGATCCAGCTTTGCAAAGAGCGGAACAAGCCGTACGGCATCCTGATTCGCCAGCTCGACTTTCCTTCTTCGGCCTCGCTCGACGAACTTCGCCGCCTCGTCGCCGCAATGCAGCAGGACGGCAGCGGCAACCACTTCGTCAGTCCTCCGATTCTCGCCTATCGCGTCTATCCGGACGGCCGCGAGGAACTCGTACGGGGCCTGCGCTTCCGCGACGTGAGCGTCCGCTCGCTGAAGGACATCCTCGCCGCCTCCAACGAAAACGCCGTATTCAGTTTCCTGGACAACACCGCTCCGTTCGCCATCATCGGCGGCGCAAACTACATCACGGCCGCCACCGTCGTTGCGCCAGGCGTCCTTTTCGACGAACTCGATCTCGAAGCCTCGCAGGACGAACTTCCGAAACTGCCGCTTGTCCCGCCCCCTCCGCTGGAGGCGTCAAAATAAGGCCATGAGCATCCTTTCGCGCGCCGTTTTCCGCGAAGTGCTCTCCGGCAGCCTGCTCGGCTCGGTGCTGTTTACCTTCGTCCTGTTCCTGCAGCGCCTCGGCCGCCTGTTCGAGATCCTGGTGCGCAGTTCCGCCAGCCCCGGCATGGTGGCCCACCTGTTTCTGCTCTCCATCCCCTTCACTTTCACCTTCACCATTCCCCTAGGCGTCCTGGTTGGCACGCTCATCGCCCTAAGCCGGATGGCGGGCGACTCGGAAATCGTCGCCATGCGCGCCGCCGGCGTGCCGGGCCGCCGCGTCATGCCCCCAGTGCTGTTGCTCGCCGCGCTCGGCCTCGCCATCACGGCCGGCGCCACGCTTTGGCTCACTCCTTACTCCCTCTGGAAAACCGACCACCTCCTCCACGACATCGTCGCCAGCCAACTCACCGCCGAAGTGGAGCCCCGCATCTTCGAAGAGCAGTTCCCCAACACGATCCTCTATGTCGGCGACGTCACCTTCGCCGCAGAGACGAAAACCGGCCCGGTCTACCGCTGGAAGAAGATCTTCATGGCCGACACGTCGGCGCCGGAATCTCGCAATACCGACGGACACGAGCGCGGGGACGCCCCGCGCATCACCGTCGCCGCCGATGCGCTCGCCATTCCCGACGTGGCTCATAACCGCATCCAGCTCTCGCTTCGCAACGGAAGCTCCCACGAAGTCACCAAGGACGTCACGCAGTACATCACTACTTCGTTTCCGTTGAGCGAGCAGCTTCTTGAAGCCCAGCGCCCCAATGAAGTTCACCTGGTGAAGGCGGTCACCGAGATCGACACGCTGCCGCTATACCGGATGGCGTATCACGACCGCACGCTCGATCCGGAAAAGGTGATCGAATCCCGCATCGAACTGCAGCAGCGGCTCGCCCTGCCCCCCGCCTGCATAATCCTGGCGCTCATCGGCATTCCGCTCGGCTTGCCCTCGCGCAAGGGCGGCAAGTCCACCGCGTTCGTGGTGACCGTCTTTCTCGCGTTCCTTTACTACATGGGCCTGATCACGCTGATCGGTCTCGCCAAGCAGAGGACCCTGCCGGTGGGCGTGGCGGTATGGCTTCCCAATGCGGTCTTCGCACTCGTCGCCCTGCTGCTGTTGGTGCGCCTGGAAACACCCGGGGATCGCGACTGGATCGGGATCACGCGCAACGCTCTCCGGTCCTTCGGCGCCCGGTTCCGTGCGCCAATCGGCTCGCCAAACCTCGCCCCTCGCCTCACTCTGCGGCTGCCGATTCTTCCGCAGGTGCTCGACACCTACGTTCTGGCCAGCTTCCTGTTCTACCTCGCGGTCCTTCTAGCCAGCTTCGTTCTGATGACGGAAGTGTTCACCTTCTTCGAGCTGCTCAGCGACATCATCAAGAACCACATCCCGATGTACAAGGTGGCCAGCTACCTGTTTTTCCTCGGGCCCAAGCTCATCTATGACTCAACGCCGGTGAGCGTACTGGTAGCGGTTCTGATCACCTTCGGCATCCTCTCAAAACATAATGAGGTCACCGCGTTTTTGGCCTGCGGCGTCAGCGTTTTCCGCCTCGCCGCTCCCGTGCTGATCGCCAGTTTCTTCTTGAGCGGCGGTCTGTTCGCCTTCGATCACTACTACGTCCCCGAAGCCAACCGGAAGCAGGACGCCCTCCGCAACGAGATCAAAGGCCGCCCCGTGCAGACCTACCTGCGGGCGGACCGCAAGTGGATCTTCGGCGAGGGCTCGTCCCGCATCTACTACTACAAGTATTTCGACCCGGTCAGCCATGTCATGGACGGCATCAACGTCTATGAACTCGACCCCGCCAGCTACCGTCTCCGCCGCCAGATCTCGGCCGAACGCGCGCGCTGGGAATCCCACCTGCACACCTGGGTCTTCGAGAACGGATGGAGCCGGACCTTCACCGCCAACGGCGAACAACTCGCCGACTTCAGCGGCAAGGCCACCAGCTTCCCCGAAGTGAACGAACCGCCGGACTGGTTCCTCAAAGAGGTGGTCGAGTCCAAGCAGATGAACTTCCTCCAGTTGGCCGCCTACATCCGCGATTTGCAGCGCAGCGGCTTCGATACCGTTCCGCTGCAGGTGCAGTTCTACCGCAAGTTCTCCGTGCCTCTGTTCGCGCTGATCATGTCGCTGATCTCGATTCCCTTCGCGTTCCTGGCCGGCAACCGCGGCGCGATGGCCGGAGTCGGCGTCAGCCTCGGCATCGCCATCGCGTACTTCGCCCTCAACATCTTCTTCGAGCAGGTGGGCAACGTCAATCTTCTCCCGGCCGCCTTCGCCGCCTGGTCCCCCGACCTCATGTTCTCCCTCGCCGGCCTCTACTTCTTCACCCGAATGCGCACTTGAGCCGGCGGGTCTGGTAGGCGCGGCTGGATTCGAACCAGCGACCCTCAGCTTAGAAGTCCACTAACAGCCGTTTCTCCCACTTACTCCCACTTACTGTAAGTATCACGGAAACAGCCGTTTACTGGCCTTCCGCGCATCGGGCCGTTTCTCCCGTTTTCTCTCATTTTCTCGGCAGGGTCCCCATAAAAGTCCCCAAAGTGAAAATTACACTTAGCCACCTCAAACCCGAAACAATCCGACTTACTCCTGTTCCGGCCACCCCTGCCGCTTCGCCCGCAATACAACCTGTCCGCGTAATGCCGATTCCCGCGCATTAGACGCGCCCCATTGCGCCGCCGGTCCGCTCCCGCACTCAGACTATCCCCCGGAGGCGTGCGGCGCGTCCTGGCGCGTTGTCGGCGTCACCGAAGCTTCCGGCCGGTGAGAATCCGATTCACGACTACACCATGCCACGGCTTGCCTGTTCGCGTAGGAACGCCTTCAGAGTTCAGCCGCGCCGCGATGCGGTCGAAGCCCAGACCTTCGTTCCTGAGCGCTTGGACGCGCTCCAGAGCCTTCGCTTCGCCCTCGTAGTAGCCGAACGACTTCCGCCCCTCGCAGCGGCCTTCCTTCGCCCGCTTCCGCATCCTTGCGCCGCGGAGCTTGGCCACGATCTGCGATTTATCGTATTGCGCCACCGCGCCCATCAGTTGCCGCATCAGCACCCGCGTCGGATCGCTGGCCATCAGGTCCGGTTCGGCCACGGAGATAAGCGTAAACCCATGCCGCTTCATGTCCGCAATGATGGTTTCCTGAACCATCAGGTCCCGCGCCAGGCGGTCCAGCTTCTCGATGACCACCGTCCGCACGCCGTTCGAGTGCAGCACGGCCATCATCTCGCCCCAGGCCGGGCGGTCCATGCTGTCCACCGTCCCGGAAACGCCTTCCTCGCGGAACACCCGCGCGATCTTGATATCGTGGCCGGCCGCGTAGCGCTCGATCGCCTCAAGCTGGCGCGTGAAGCCGTCGCCCTCGATCTGGCCCTTGCCGCTCACCCTGAGGTACGCAAACGCTTTCGTCATGCCTCGATTGTGCAGCATTGCTCATGGTGTGTCAATACCTAATCTGTAGATAAAGTATCACTGCTCATTCTAAAGGACTTCCTATAAGCAGGCTTTCGCGTCTCCGCCCGCCTCAGGGTTCCTGAAACATATCCGCCCGGAAATGCTTCAGAAACGCGCTACAACGAATCGCCGGGCCGGGCCGGGCCGGGGGTAACCACGGCCAGCCGCCTCGGAACGCATGGCGCGCGTCCTGACGCGATTGCAGGCCTATTCGGAGGCGTCCAGCCCCGGACCGCCTCCCTGAGACGGCCGCAACGCCCACAGCAGCTCCACCATCGCGCCCGATTCCTCGACGCTAACCGCCTTGAAAATCGCCTCCAGGTCCGGCGAGGTTTCCCCGGCCGAAAGTTGCCGGAGAAGTTCGAGCGGGTAGCGCTTCGGCCCGCGGACCGCCCGCGTGCTCCCGTCGGGGAACGTAAGCGCCGCGCTCCAGCCCGAGTGCATCCGCTCCAGCCGCTCAATCCGTCGTAGCAGGTTCATTCTTGCCTCCCGATTCCGCCGCCGCTTCGAGTTTCCGTATCCGCTCGTCCAGGTTGAACAGCTCCGTTGCCCGCCAGAGAGAATCCAGCCCGCTCCGCGCCGCCGTGGCCTTCTCACTCCCCCGGGCGTTCGGATCGCGGCAGATACCGGCCAGGGTGGAAGTGAACAGCGTCGCGTTGTCATGCAGCGTGTTCACCGCCGCCTCGAATGCGGTTCGCCGCGCCTCCAGGAACGCCGCCTGAAATTCCGGCGCGCTTCGCCGCTTCCACAGCGTCGAGCGGTCCAGGCCGGTGATTGTCGAGATTTCGTTCACCGGCTTCCCCGCCATCAGCAGCGCGATAATCTGCTCGTCTCGCGCGCGCCCCCGGTTGACCTTGTAGCGCGTTGCTTTTTCCCGCTTCATTCGGTATTTCCTTTCCGCCCGGCCGCGCCGTAGATGGCCCGGACGCGTTCGCAGAGCCGTTGCAGGCCTTCGGTTACGTCCGCCGTCGGGAAGCCTTGCCGCGCCGCCTCGTCCGCGTAGTTCATTGCGTCGAGTAGTTCCTCGTCCAATTCTTCGAGCGGGTGGCCGATGAAGACGGGACCGTACTGCTCGCGTCCGCGCCGCCACTTCGCCGCCCGCGCCGCCTCGATGGGAAGGTGAATCAGCTTCTCAGCCATTGCGGGACGGCCTCGCCTTCAGAACCGTTTTAAGCGTTTCGGCGTGGTAGGCCACCTCATGCTCGATGGTGTCGAGGATACGCCGCCCGAAGGGGTCGGCTTCGAGCCGTTGGGCCAGCGTCCGGACGTTCGGCAGGATTCGGGACCGCAGAGCGTCGCGGGCCTCGACCGCCGCGAAGCGTAATTCGATATCGCCTCGGAAGGTTTTTGACGGACGGCTCATGCGGTGAGGACCTCCTCGATGCGGGCGGCCCGCCGCCGGGTCAGGTGCGCACCTCGTCCGAGGCGCAGCACGGTGGCTGACGATGGCGCGGGCGCCGTCGAGCACACCGGGCACGGTACGGCGCGGCCGTCGATGACCAGCACGCCCTTGTTGGGCGGACAGCCACAGCGGGCGCACAGACTCGTCTGCGGCGCGGGCGGCGCCTCGGCGGGGTTGGCGGGGTCGGCGGGCTCGGGCTCGAGGCGTGTGCGGCCGTAGGCCCGGGCGGCGTCGGTGAGGTAACCGGCCGGGTTCCGGAGGGCGGGGTTACGGAGGCTCGGGAGCACATGATCCGCGAACGCCTCCCACGTGGCGCCGTTCCGCGCCAGTCTTGCTCCAATGCGCTCTATTGTTCCGGGGGTGAGGTCACCGCCGCGCTCTTGGACCGTCGCCAGGATCGCATCCGCGCCGGTCTTCCACCGCTTGCGGGGTTTGGGTACATCATCATCATCATCAGCAGCAGTGTCAGAGTTTCTGTGCTTACGTAATTCGTTTCTATTTGATGATGATGAATAAGGATACTGATACGACACGGATGTCGCATCACCGTGCCCTAAATGTCGCGTCACCTTCGGTGAGTGATACGACACGGATGTCGCATCACCGTCGGCCTGAGAAAACACAACGTGAAACAAAAACACGTACCGGTTGCACTCGCGACGGCCGCGCCGTACGCGGCGGATGAGTCCCGTGCGCTCCAGTGCGGCGATATCGCGCTGTACTTGGCGGGCCGACTTTCCTAGCGCGTCTGCCATCGCGTCGACACTGTGCCAGCATGAGCCGTTCCGGCCCGCCCACCGAACGAGACGCTCATAGAGGCGTTTCTGCCCGTCCTTCCAGTTACGCTGCCGCGCGACGATATCGGGCGGGTAGAACCCACACGCCGTGCGAGCGGGGTCGAATGGCTCGCCGGGTTTCACTGCGTCAGCGCTCCTCAACCGCCGGGACCGTGCCGCGCTCGATGAGCGCGTCCACCGCGTCCGCCGGGATCCGGACGCAGCGGCCCACGCGCACGGAGACGATCCGACGCCTCCAGATCCATTGGCGCACGGTCTTGGGTCGGATAGCGAGTTCGCGGGCGGCCTGCGCGACCGTCAGCAGTCTCTGGATATCTTTCATACGCTCAGTGTGTCTCTTGAGTTGCGCGCAGTCCAGAGATATGATCTCCTCATTACACTATGCGCAATCCGGTAACGCCGCGACACACCGCATTCCCTTCCGCCATCGCGCCACAGCCCCGGACGGAAACCGAACGCCGTCTCAGGAACCGGGACGGCGCGTTCGCAGACGCCATTCGGGCGGTAGAGTGGCTGAACGCCACCAAAGGCAGCCCGGCCTACAAGCGGGTCGTGGGGTTGCGCGCGCATCTGGCGGCCCTCTCCGGCTCCATGGACGCCTACCAGCGCGAGGAAGCCCCGGAAGCGCTCTTAAAAATCAGGGGACACTTCCGGGCGGTCAACGAAATTCTGGCGCGGTGCTCCTACGTCCCAGTGGTTGCAATTGACGCGAAGGCAAACGTCCTCCGATGGAACGCCGCCTCGAAGGCGGACCGCGGGCCGGTGGTGACGGTCTCTGACGGGGAATTGACCGTGGAAGTGCGCGAGGCGGACGCCGCCATGGCGCTACTGCGGCTTGCCTCTGGCCGGGTGCTGTACCAGGCCCGGCTGTGCGATCAATGCAAGTCGGTCTGGATCGTATCCGGACGTCAGATGGATCGGTTCTGTAGCGCCGGTTGCCGGGAGGCGTGGTACACCAAGTCTGACGCATACAGGCAGCGCCGCCGCGAGATTCAGCGCAATTACCGGGAACAACTCCGAAGGAAGATTGCGGCCGAGGATGCCCGCCAGAAGGGACGCCGCCCATGAGCCTCTACAAACCGGCCAAATCGAAAATCTGGTGGTTTGAATTCGTCTTCGCCGGGGTCCGGGTCCGCGAATCCACCGGGCAAACCAGCCGCACGCGGGCCAGGGAAGTCGAGGCGAAGCGCCGGGCGGAATTGCGGGATGGCGCGTCCGGCCTGCGGAAACGCGAACCGCCGAAACTGTTTCCGCTCGCGGCGGAGGAATTCATCGAAGCCAAGCGCCCGAAGTGGTCGCCGGGCATGGTCACCATCGCCAGGTGCGCGATGAAGCACCTGACCCCGGCCTTCGGCCGGAAGCTCGCGCTCGATATCGAGGCGGCCGACATCGCCCGGTATCAGAAGGCCCGGCTTGCCGAAGGCGCATCGCCCCGGCTGGTCAACATCGAGGTCGGCCTGCTCCGTGGCGTGCTGAGACGGGCGGGCCTGTGGGCGCGCATCCAGCCGCACGTCACAATGCTGGCGGAGCGCAAGGATGCGGGCCATGCGCTCACCGCAGAGGAAGAGGCGCGGCTGCTCGAAGAGTGCGGCAAGTCCCGCAGCCGGGCGCTACGGCCCTTCGTGCTGCTCGCCGTCGAGACGGGCGCGCGGCGCGGTACGCTGTTGCGGCTGCGCTGGCAGGACATCGACTTCGAAGGGCGCGCGATCCGGTTCGGCAAGGACAAAACGGCCGCCGGTTCCGGCCGCGTCATCCCGCTGACGGATCGCGCCTACGCCACGCTGACCATGTGGGCGCAATCGTTCCCCGGCCGGTTGCCGGAGCATTTCGTGTTCCCGGCGGAGAAGATCGGCGGTGCCGGGACGGCGGAGGCGTTCGGGTTCGAAGGCGTCACCGTCTACCAGACCGATCCGGGCCGTCCGGTCGGCTCGCTCCAGACGGCTTGGGAAACGGCCCGCAAGCGCGCCGGGCTGGAGCACCTCCGCTTCCACGATCTGCGACACTCCGCCGTGAGCCGTCTGATTGCGGCCCGCGTCCCGCTGCCCGTGATTGCCAAGATCGTCGGCTGGTCGGCTGGAACGCTCAGCGCGATGGCGGCGCGATACGGTCACTTCTCGCTCGATGAGATGCGCGAGGCGATGGCCTCCATCAGCCGGACTCCCCAAGCCGGGGAGGGGTACTACAAAAAGTCCCCATACCTGGCCGATCCGGGGAAGGGCAAAATCAACTAAGTCTTTTGTTTTCATGGTAGGCGCGGCTGGATTCGAACCAGCGACCCTCAGCTTAGAAGGCTGATGCTCTATCCACCTGAGCTACGCGCCCGCTTTTTCATTTTACTCGTGCGGCGGAAGCAGAAGCGCGTTGAAGAAGAGTTTGAAGGTGAGGTAGCTCTGCCCGCGATACTGGGGGCGCATGCCGAACAGCACCACGTGACCCGCGCCACGGTCAACCACTACAAGTGGAGACTGGTTCGCGACATGGGATTCGCCGAGCAGCCATCCGGAGGCGAGCACGCCGTAGCGCGCGTACCTTAATACGAGACGGACGCCGGGCGCATCCGCGGCTTCCCATACCGGGCTTTGCTCGTTCCAGACGGTGAAGGTTTGCGGCAGGCCGTAGCCGAGCGCGGTACGCGCCTGCATACGCACGTTGAGCAAAGAGCCGGGACAGTAGTATTCTTCCTGCGGGAGGTCCTCGGTCGAGTCGTGAACCGGTAGTCCCAAACTCTTCACCGCGAACCGGCCGGAGCGATTGAGAAACACGAGCGTGCCGCCGGAGGCGGCAAAGCGGGCGAGCGCTTCGACGGCCTGTGAGTCCAGGCCGCCGGTGTACTGTTCCGGCATGGCGCCGGCCGGATAGCCGCGCTCGATTTCCCGCGGTGTCTCGTCCGGAAACACGATCACATCGAAATGTTTTTCGAGGCCGCCCGCCTCGATCTCCGGATTGGTCAGCCTCTGGTAGGCGAAGCCGAACTGCTCGAGCACCCAGCGCGTCCATCCTTCGTCGATCGCGGGCACCCAGCTTCGATACACGCCGATGCGGGGCCGGGCGAGGCGCTTCCAGTCGCTGCTGTCCGAGGGCGGCTCAAAAACAAACGCGCCGGTGGAGGTGTTGCGCCACACCTCGCGATGGGCCGCCCACGCCTGGTTGACGCGGATCCACGTACCGCTTTCTTGGGCGGCAAGCGGCATCGTTGCGGGCGGCAGGGGCAGAGTCCCATCGTCGCGGGACACGAGCGGGACGCCGGCATCGGCGCGAACGACATTGACGCCCATCAGCAAAGGCAGGGTTTGCGCGGCGACGTCGTAGGGCTTCTGCGGCGGGCCGCCGGGATATAGGCGCAGGTCCGGGTAGCTCTGGACTTCGAGCAGCGTCTTGGCGAAGCCGGAGTAGGGCTGGCGCATGCGGATGGCGTAGCTACCCTCGGGAATCCGGCGGCCTTCCGCCGTTGCGTCGTGAAGCGTGCGCTCCACCTCGACCCCGGCGAAGCGAAGGGTCTGGATGAGCTTGCGCGCCGCTCCCATGTCGCGCTGCGGCATCGGGATAAGGAAGGCGAAAGGGGAGGTTCGCGCCGTAGCGTCGCGGCCGACCTGATAGAAATTTTCGAGCAGGCGTTGGCGGCGCTGGGAGGCTTCGGACAGGCAGGACTCCATGGCGATGAGTTGGTCGTGCACGATGTCGCCGATGGTCCAGCGCCCGCCGGCCCAGGGATCGAGGTAATTCCAGCTTCGGCGGCGGGGTTGGAAGCCAGGCTGGAGCGTGAGAATCTGTTCGGGCGCGACGTCGATGGGCGTGGCGAGGCGCGCGCTGGCGCTTTCGCTGAGGATGCGGATGCCTGCGTGGTAGGAAGCGTACTGGCGGGCCGGGGACCAGAAATCGTACATAGCGTGGGTGACGATGCCGGTGCGGCCGGATTCGGCCAAGTCCGCGGCCATGGCCGAGGTGATCGCGTCGCTTTCGTCGAACAGACGCGAATCGACGTTTGGGTCGAGCGGGTCGAGCCAGGGCGGGAAAAACATCCGCGAGGCGAAAGGCCCCTGCTGGTGCACGTCGTAGACGATCTGCGGATGCCAGAGGTTGTGAAGTTCGCTGACGACCAGGCGCGTCTCGCGCTGGGTGAAGAAGTACCAGTCGCGGTTGTTGTCGTGGCCGGCGTATTTCTGGTACAACCGCGGCGGGTATGTGCCTTCGTAGGCCGTGCCGAGGGTCGAGTCGTACCAGTGCTTGACGATATCGACTCCGTCGGGATTCAGCGACGGAACCAGAATCAGGATGACATTGTCGAGGATGGCGCGGATACGCGGCGTGTCTTCGGCCGCCATGCGGTAGGCGAACTCGACGGCGCTTTCGGTGGAGGCGACCTCGGTGGAGTGGATGGAGCAGGTGATGATGACCACCACTTTGCCGGAGGCGGCGAAGGCGGAGGCTTCAGCGGGCGTGGTGATGCGAGGGTCGGCGAGGCGGCGCTGGATTTCGCGGTAGCGGTCCAGCGTGCGGAGAGTTTCCGGCGAGGCGAGGAACGCGGCGATCATGGGGCGGCCTTCGGTGGTTTTGCCGAGTTCGACGAGGCGGACGCGCGGGCTTGCGGCGGCGAGTTCGTGAAAATAGGAGACCACGGAAGTCCAACCGACCAGGTGCTTGTCAGCCCCCATAGGGAAACCAAAGTGGGCTTCCGGGACGGGAACGGGACCGGCGGTGAGGAGAACCGGCGCGAGCGCGAGAGCGAGGAGGCTTCGCAAGCCGCTATTTTACCCAAGGTCCGGCTGCGATAATGGGATTTGGATCGGTGGAGCGGACAGCCGCTGCCGTCCTTGTGGCGAAAGCCGCGGGGGCGGGAGAGGAAAGTCCGGTCTCCGTAGGGCGGCATGCCGGCTAACGGCCGGGGGGATGCGTTCAAGCGCATTTCACGGATAGCGCCACAGAGAACATACCGCCGGCCGCAAGGCCGGTAAGGGTGAAAAGGTGCGGTAAGAGCGCACCGCGCGCGGAGTAATTCGCGCGGCATGGCAAGCCCCATGTGGAGCAAGACCAAATAGGAGGGAAGGAGCGGCCCGCTCCGTTCGACCCT
>DAIDIH010000376.1 GCA_027459465.1 Bryobacterales bacterium
TCCGTCGGCGGTGAGAGCGATTCCGCTATTGAGAGCAACTTCCTTGAAGGTTCCGTCGTGGTTGTTGTGGTAAAGATACGCCTCGATGCCGTCGTTGGCCACGAACAGATCGGGCCAACCGTCGTTGTCGTAGTCCATGGCGCCGGCGGCGAGGTTCAGCCCTTTGGGCTGGTACATATGCGCGGCCCTGGTGACATTCGTGAATGTACCATCGCCGTTGTTGTGATATAGGACGTCAGGCGATCCGCCGTAGACAAGAGGACGGCAGCTTGCCAGGACGCCGTAGCCGATGTTGCACAGCCGCTTGCTCTCGGGGCCGAAGTTGGCGTACCCGCCGACGTAGAGATCGAGTTTGCCGTCGCGGTCGTAGTCGAAGAAGGTAGCGGCGGAGTGGAAGCGGGTTCCGAAATCCATGCCATCTACGCCGGCCTTTGCGGTCACGTCGGTAAACGTGCCGTTGCCGTTGTTGTGATAGAGCACGTTCCTGCCGTATTGCGTGACGTAGAGGTCCGGGTGGCCGTCGTTGTCGTAGTCGCCCCAGACGCAGCCGATCCCGTATCCCGTTCCGGGAACGCCCGCGGCAAGAGTGACGTCGCTGAAAGTGCCGTCGCGGTTGTTGCGATAGAGCGCGTTGCGCGTCTCGATGCCGCGGTGGTAGAGGTCACGGCCGTTGACGAAGTACATGTCCGGCCAGCCGTCGCCATCAAAGTCGGCGACGCAAACGCCGGGGCCGGCTTCTTCGAGGATGGTGGACACGCCCTGTGAGCCTTTGAAATGAACGAAGGAGATATGGGCGTCTCGAGTGGCGTTATGGAACTGGGGGCGCGCGGGCGGTGACTGGGTCGGGGCCAACGAGACCAGCAACGCACAACTGGCCAGCGCGGCCACGAACGACCCAAGGAGCCGCACGCCGCCGGCCCTCACTGGGGATTGCCGGACGGACCGGTAATCTCCGTGTGAAGCTGCTCGCGCTTCTGATTCGCCTTATCGGACATTTCCTTATGCAGGGCGAACTGGCGGTCGGCGTCGTTTTTGCGGCCCGCGTGCCGGTAAGCGGTGCCGAGGAAGAAATGGGCGGCTGGACTCTCGGGTTCGAGCTTGACGGCCGTTTCGAGCGGCGGGATGGCATCCTGCGGCCGGTCGGCGGAGGTAAGGGCGCGTCCCAGGCCGATGTAGGCGTCGGCGAAATTCAGATCCAGTTTCGTGGCGCGGGAGAAGTGGCCGATCGAGGCGTTCCAGTCGCCTGCCTGGCGGGCGAGTTCTCCCAAGACATATTCGGCGCCGGCGTTGGAGGGGTCGATGGCGAGTTCTTCCTCGAACTCCTTCTTCGCATCCGCGGTTGAAGTGGCGGTCTGCGGCTGCGACAGCAGCAGGCGCCCGACGCGATAGTGAACCCCGGCAAGGTGAGGATCCTTCTGGAGCGCCGCTTGGTACTCAAACAGGGCCTCTTTCCACTTGCCCTGGGTTTCCAGCGCCTCGGCGTTCAGCTCATGCACCTGAGGGGAGCCCGGCGCGGCAAAAAGCAGATCCTGCGAAGCGCGGATGGAAAGATCCGAGTAAACGTGCGTGGCCAGGTAGAGCACTTCGGCATCGCGCGGGAAGGCGCGGGTGAGCCCTTCCAGAAAATGCAGCGCTTCGGGAGCCTGGTTGATTGCCATGCCGCATTTGACGCCGGCCATCCCGACCTGGCGGCGGAGGTCCGGATCTGTCAGGTGGGCCTCGGCCCGATGCAGCGCCGGCAGGGCTTCCGTGCAGCGTCCGGCTTTGGCGAGCTGAATGGCGTGCTGGGGCGAGGCCGGGTTCGGAGCGCCCTTTTTCATCGCCACATCCGCTCCGGCCAAAACAGCCGCCGCGGCGAGAGTGCACACGACATAGCGCCCAAGTGCCGTCATTAGAACCATGCTAACGCTGCTTTCGACACGAAGAGGCCGCGGAATTTTGCGGCCTCTTCGCGCGAGCTTTTCGCCGCGGCGTCAGAAGTTGTACTTCAACGCGAACTGAATCTGGCGTGCTCCCTGGGCGCTCTGGAGCAAGCCAAGCGTGCTGCCGACGCCCGTATTCGGGGCGTTCAAGATCGGCGTATTGGTGAAGTTGATGCTCTCGGCGCGGAACTCCACATTCTGCCGCTCGGTGATGTTGAAGAACTTGTCCACGCTGAGGTCAAAGGTGGCTAACCCCGGCCCGCGGACGGTTCCTACGCCGCAAGTTCCGAAATTTCCGGGAATCTCAGGCCCGAAGGCGGCCGGATCGAACCATTGGTAACCTCCGAGCGGCGAGTTTTGTTGGCCGAATATCGCGGCCGGCCCCAGGCAATCGGCCCGCGAACCGCGCGAATTCGTACCGGAAGCGTCTCCGGCGGAGATCGTGAGGGGGAAGCCGGTGTGCAGGCTGATAATGCCGTTGACCTGCCAACCGCCCACCACGGCGTCGGCGAACTTGTTCATGTTGTTGCCGAAGGTGCGGCCGCGCCCGACCGGGATGTCGTAGGTGGCGTAGCCCGTGAGCACGTGCGTCGCGTCGTAGTAGCAGGGGCCCCACTCGGCGCGCTTGTCATACAGATTCTGCCAGTACGGCGAGGTGGGCAGCGCCTGGCCGCCCCAGGAGCCGTAGTAGCCGCTTGAGTCGGTCATGCACTTGGAATAGGTGTAGGCGACCGAAGCGTCGAGGCCGCCGCTCAGCCGTTTTTGGAGCACGACTTGCAGCGCATTGTAGCTCTGGTTGCCGTTCGAAGCCGTACCGGAGATCTGGCCGATTTCGTTCTGCAGCGTCGGATTGCCCGAAAGGTAAACGCTAGGAGCGGTAGTGCCGTTGGCCAGAAGCTGCCGCTGGAAGTAGGGCATCGGCACCATAAGGTGGGTGGTGCGCTGGCCTACGTAGCCGACCTGCAGCGTGGTGTTGGCCGCCAGTTCCTGTTGGAGGGTGAAGTTCCACTGGTTGGCGAGCGCCGGCTGGATGTTTGGATCCCAGAGGCGCAGGGTCGCACCGGCGTAGGGGTTGCTGGCCATGGTGGTGAACGGCAGGAAGCCCTGACTCAGATTCGACGTGGGCAGGCTGAGCGCCGTGTAGTCCGCGAAGTGCTCGGTGCCGAACGGGGGGTTGATGGTAGGCCGCAGGTTTGTGCCTGTGCCTTCCAGATAGGACGACAGGGTATAGGCGGCGCGGATCACGGTTTTCTGGCGCACGTTCCAGGCAAAGCCCAGACGCGGCTGCCAGTTGCCGATGCCGTAGTAGTCGTTATAGAGCGCCTCGCAGTTGCTGTAGGGGCAGTTGCTGCCGGCCAGATAGACGTTGCCGCTGATCAGCCCGTAGTTCGCCTCGCGGTTGTGCACTTCGGTCCACGGCGTGTGGATCTCGTAGCGCAGGCCCATGTTCACGGTGAACGACGGCGTGACATGCCAGTCGTCGGCGACGAAGGCGCCGAAGATGTTGGCGCGCTGGCCCCACGTGCCGCCGTTGACGCCGCCGCCGATCTGAGATGGGAGGCCAAGCAGGAAGTCCGCTTCGCCCGCTCCGACGCCCGAGCCGGCAGTGGCGAAGGGATTCGGACCGGCCGTGTAGCGGCCGTCGAAGGTGAAGGTGCCCGCCAGGCCGTTGTTGCCCGAATAGAAGGTGTCGATGCGATCGCGCCACCCCTGGAATCCCAAATGCAGCGTATGCGCGCCGTGGGAAATCGTCATCGTATCTTCGTACTGGATGACGGCGTCGGCGAACAACTGATAGTTGTCCGAGTTGCCGATCGAAGACGCGTAGCCGCTCGAGAAGCTCATCGACGGCAGAATGCTCGAAGGAATGCCGGGCAGTCCTACCGTCTGGGGGAAATTGGCCAACGTGTTCGCGGCGGCGCCGTTATTGACAAAAACATAGTTCACGCCGAAGCGGGCCTCGTTGATGACCGACGGCGAGAACGTGCGGGTCCAGTCAAGAACGCCGTTGTGCACGGGGTAGTTGGCGAACGAGTTGTACAGGATCGGCACCGTGTTCTCGCCGGGGTTCGTAATCATGCTGCGCGAGTAGCGGGCAAACAGCCGGTCCTTGGCCGAGATGTTGTAATCCACCTTCACATCGCCCTGGTCGCCGTTGATGTAGCTGTGGGAACCGTAGGTGAGGTTGTTCACCAGCCCAGGTCCGGTCGGCAGCGGATACGCCGACGTCGTGTTGATGATATTCATCGCAACCGGGTTCAACTGCGACTTCGGGATGATGTTGTTCGGGAACGGCGTGCGTTGGCCGTTGACCACGTTCTGCGGATTGTAGAGTTGGATGGGCGTGGCGGCGCTCAGGAGCTCGGAGAAGTTGCCCTGGCGCTCGAGCGGTGTCAGCACGCTAAGGAAGCCGACGCTGGTGGGCGTGTCGTAGCGCTGGCCCTGGTAGTCGACGAAGAAGAACAACTTGTCCTTGACGATCGGGCCGCCCAATGTTCCGCCGAACTCGTTCCACCGCAGCGCCGGCCGTGCGCCGCCGAGGAAGTTGTTCGACCACGAATTCGCGTTCAGGACGTCATTGCGGAAAAACTCGAAGAGATCGCCGTGGAACTGGTTCGTGCCGGACTTGATGGACGTGCTGATGATGCCGCCCATGAAGTTGCCGAATTCCGCCGGCGCGTTCTGGGTGATCTCGTTGAACTCCTGGATGGCATCCACGCTCGGAGCGTAGCCGACCAGGTTATCCGACACCTGGTTGTTGTCCATGCCGTCCAGAATGAAATTGTTGGCCTGCTCGCGGTTGCCGTTCACGTAGGGACGTCCGCTGCTGGCGGTGGTCTGCCCGTTGGTGAACGAAGACGGGTCGGGATGAACCGTGCCCGCGGCCAGCAGGGTTAACTGCACATAATTGCGCGTGGCCAGGGGTAAGGTGGTGTTTGTCCGCGAATCGATGACCTCGCCGAGCTGCGTCGACTCGGTTTGCAGAACCGGCGGAGCGCTGCTCACCTCGACCGTGGTCGAAACGCTACCGACCTGAAGTTGAAAATCCAGCTTCGCCACCTGGTTCATCTGCAAGACGATGTTGGACTGGGACGCAGACTGGAAACCCGTGCTCTCCACAAGGACCTTGTAGGAACTGACCGCCAGCGCCGGCAGACGGTAGTACCCCTCTGAGTTCGTCTCCGTCGTGTAGTCTACGCCTCGCTCGGTGTCGGTCGCGATGACCTTCGCATTAACGATCGGCGCCCCCGAGGGATCCGTGACCTGACCCGTGATGGATGCCGTGACCTGCTGCGCCTGGGACTGGGACGGAACGAAGAACAACAGAACCGTCAGAGCAACCAGGATAGTTGAGACACTGCCGAACAATCGGACGTGTTGCACAAAGACTCCTCTCTCTCCCGCACGGAACTTCGATTTGTCCATAGTTGGTTTCAACTATTAGATCCCTAGATGTCATAGAACATCCAGTCTGCAACGGCTGTTTTCTTGTCGCTTCGACGTTCTAAACACAAGGGAACGGATGGAGATTGCAGGAGTTATTCGGACATCTTGTATGCTGTCATGCACAAAGCCGGAGTCCGTGTAATGAGGACCCCGGCGAAGGGGACGTCTTCGTCACAGGCTTCGGTATCGGCCGAGCTTGAAACCAGGGCACATCCTGCGGCGATGAATCGAGCGGCCGGGGATTGAAAAGCTTGATATACGATGCAACATCCCGGCTGGCGGTTCGCGTCGAACATGTTCTAAACCACAGCGAACATTTGAATTTTCAGGCTTTTGCAACTACCGCCGTCATGATATGATTTTTGAGAGTCAAGGTGAGTTTGGGGACATATCATGGCAGAGGACGGATCAACCGGCGCGGCTCGCAGCCCGCAGGGTGATGGGTCTGGGGCGGTGACGCCCGATGCCGTCCGAGCCGAGCTTCAACGAATTCTCGAGAGCCACGAATTTCGCACCAGCAAACGGTGTCAGGATTTTCTGCGCTTTGTTGTCGAGAATACGCTGAACGGGAAAGCGGACATCCTTAAGGAACGCACGATCGGCGTCGAAGCGTTCGGGCGGCCCGCCTCCTATGACCCGAGCGACGATGCCACGGTCCGCGTGAAGGCGGGTGAGGTTCGTAAGAGACTTGGCCTGTATTATGCGGCTGGCGGCGCCCTCGACCGAGTCCGGATTGAGCTACCTGGCGGCGGATATGTGCCGGAGTTCACGCTCCACCCGAACGGGGCATCGGAAAAACGAAGCCGGCCCGCGGCTGAGGGCGAAAGCAACGGATTTCTGGCATCTCGCGGCTTCCGGCTCGCTTTGTTGGCTTCGGCGCTCGCCGGGGTAGGGTTCACGTGGTTTGCGCTCGCAGCTCACCGTACGGCGCTCAGTCAATTCTGGGCCCCGGTGTTGCGAGGCTCCTCGCCGGCGCTGCTGTGCGCAGCGTATGTCCCCGTTTACACGCCGACGTCTCCGGAGGGTTCGGGCGGTCCCGGCGCTAGCTTCACCCTGCTCAACGATCAGTTCGTGGGAGGCGGGGACCTAGTAGCAGCCGCGCGGCTTTCGGCGATGCTTACGCGGATGGGCCGGGCCTACCAGGTCCGGATCGGGCATGAAGTGTCCTTTCAGGATCTGCGGACCTCGCCGGCGATTCTGATCGGGTATTCCTACACGCGATGGCGCGACATCAGCAAGGAACTGCGGTACTTCATTGATGCTTCCCGGCAACCGGCTGTAATTCTGGATAATGGGAAGCCCACGTCGTGGTATCTGCCGAAGCTCGGGGCCGACCGGCACACCGACGAGGATTACGCGGTGGTCTCGCGGGTTTTTCACCCGGACACACGCGCCATGCTCGTCGAGTTAGCCGGAATCACGCAGTATGGGACCGAAGCGGCGTCCGACCTGCTCAGCAACCCGGACTTATTGTCCGAAGCGCTCCGCGGCGCGGCGAAGGACTGGCCGCGGAAAAACATGCAACTGGTTCTTCACGTAAAGGTCATCTCCGGCACGCCGGCGCCGCCGACCGTTGTTGCTTCCCACTTCTGGTAGAGGCGTCACTTTTTCTTGGGCGGGAACTGCTTCAGCATCTTGTCTACTGACTTGAGCACCTGCTTTTCATCGCCCTTCTGACTGCTCGATACCGAGTCCTCGGTGGCCTGGCCGCGCCAGATCAGCACTTTCTTTTTGGCGTCCGCGAAGTCGAGCGTGAGGATGCCCATGGAACGCGGCGTCTCTTCGGTCTGGGTGATGCCGGTATCGCCCATGCCCATCCCCATTCCGTCCATTCCCCAAC
Organism: Bryobacterales bacterium; assembly: GCA_027459465.1. Classification (GTDB taxonomy): domain Bacteria; phylum Acidobacteriota; class Terriglobia; order Bryobacterales; family Bryobacteraceae; genus JAJYKC01. Next base: position 7,210 of record DAIDIH010000376.1, read on the forward strand.
CACCCCAGCCTCCCATGTAGCCCCATCCTCCATCGCCAAAGCCGAAGCCGTCAGTGGTTGTGGTGGCATCCATAACTTCTTGAGTAACAAAGTGATAGACGACTATCATGTCGGGATTCTGGCTTTCGGAGACGCGTCTCAGCCCTTTCGCCGTCAGGGTCTTATCGACATCGGACCGGACCCAGGAAAGGTAGAAACTGTTCCGTTCTTTGGGGCTGATTCTCCAGGCGTAGGTCTTGTAGGCGGAGAAGTCGGCGTTGGTTTTCCAGTTGACGCGAACGGTTTGAGCGTTAACACCGGGTATCATCAGGGAAGCGCATAAGAGGGTGATCAGAGCGCTTGAGCTACGAAGAAAGGTTTTACCATTCATACACGCCGATTGACGTACGGGAGTGAAATAGGTAACGGAAATGTGGCGAGTAGGCGGCAGTTATGCCATGGCGGGCGCCGGTCTGCTGGGGGCGCCGTGGAGCCTTGCGCTCGCCGTAGGGACGCGGGAAACGGCAAACGCGCCAAGATACAACAAGCCGCCGGCGATCAAAGTCAGCTTCAGACCAATATAGATAGCCAGAAAGATTGCGCCTGCCGAGCCCATGACACTGGCGGCCGCGTTAAGCGCCCATGCCCACCGCACCGCCGCCGGGTAACGGGTTTCCAGATGAGCCAGACCCGTGGGGAACGGCATCCCCATGAGGAAGCCCGCGGGCGCGACTAATCCGATCGAGGTAAGAATCTTCAAGGACAGCGGCCAGCCGGCCCCAATTCGCGTTACCGGATCAGCGGCAAGCGCGAGTGAGATCACAAGCACCGTAACACCGCAGAGGACAAGTCCGAGCGCCCGGTTGTTCGATCCCGCGATCCGCCGGCTCATATAACTTCCAACTCCGCTGGAGACTAACATCGAAAAAACGATGACGGTGAGGGCATAAGTTGGGTGGCCAAGAAACAAAATAAACTTCTGGATCAGCGCCACCTGAATAAGGATATATCCTGCGCCGATGCAGATAAAGTAGAGCAGCGCGAGGCGTATCCCGCCGCCGGCGGGCAATCGATTCTTCAGCACAAGCGGCGGGAGAGCGAGTATGATTGCGGTCGCCGCCAGGCTGATGCCGACCAGTCCGAACAGTAGAGGCAGGGCGCGGTTGATCTTATAGTCCGCGGCGCTGCGGCCGCCATGAAGCAGAAAGCTCCACACATCGCGCGGCTGGACCGTGTAGAAGAAGAACGGGCGGTCGTCCCCCACGGGAGTTATATCGAACGGGTAGTCGCGCTCGAAAGCTTCTGGTTCCTTACTCAGCAGGAAGCCGGCAAATTCGTTGCGGGGCGGATCGCCGGGAAGATAGATCTCCTGCAGGCTCGGGTCGCGCGCCAGGGCCGCGTGCGCCCGATCGAGGTCGGCCGGCGTGATCGGGCTGCGGAATACCAGCACGGTGTCCTGCGCGCCCCACCCGTTGAGTTTCGCGGCGTCCTCGCGAACGATCATGATGTGCCGCCATACGTCCGTTTCGCCGAGCCGGTTCAGCGCCTCGCGGGCTAAGGCGAGGAGGCGAAGCGACTCGCGCGGCGGCTCGAAGCCCCACCGTGTAAAGCTGAGCAGGCCGTCCGGGGTCAGATGTTCCAGGTAGTCGAAAAAGGCGTCGGTGGTGTAGAGGTTGTTTTCCGACAGTGCGAACGCGCCCGCAGCCGTAGCCGCCCAAGTATCCACGAGCGTCGCCTGAAGGACCTGATAGCGCTCCGGGCTGCGCCGCACAAAACTGCGCCCGTCCTCAACGACAATATGGACCTCGGGACGGAAATAAAGTCCCTGACTAAGCCGGGGATACCGCTCGCGCATGATTGTGGTGGCGATGATCGGGTTGATCTCGACTCCGGTGATGTTCGTGCTCCCGGAAGCGAGCGCCCGCGCCACGTCCCATCCGCCGCCGGGTCCGATCACCAGGGTCTTGGCGCCCGGGCGAATCTCGTAGACGAACCCTGGGCCCTGGCGCAAGAGCTCATGAAGGGCTTCCGGCCCGAGATGGTCCCAATCGAAGGATGGGATGCCCGTCGCCGCGTCCGCGTCGATGATGATGCTCATGCGCCCGCTCCCGCCCGGCTCAGGCGCGAGGGCGATGCGGGAAAAGGCGTTCCAGCGCGAGTAGAGTTCCTTCGGCAGGCGCTGGCCCTTCGCCCAGTGGATGTCGAGCCAATGGGCTTTCCCGTTATACGCGATGAGGGCGACCAGAAACAGCGCCGCCGCCACGCCCGCGACCCGGCCGCGGTGGTTGCCGGCGAGGTGAAACCAAAGCGACGAAGCAACGGCGAAGAGCACCGCGGCCGCCAGCACCGTGTTCGGCCCGCCGAACTGGTTCAGCAGCGGCAACAGCAGCAGGCAGCCGCCCGAGGCGCCGAGCAGATCGAAGAAGTACACCCGGTCGACCCGCTCCATCGTTTCGCCGATGACGAGGGAAAGGATGGTTCCAGTGAAGAAGAACGGCAGCGCGCTGCCGAAATACACGCCTGCGAGTTCGAAGCCGTTGGGATCGCCCTTGCGGGAGATGAGGAACGCCAGCGCCGCGATGACGGAAATGGCATGCAGCAGAGCGAGGCGGCCGAGAGATTCGTATAGCCGCCCGCGTCCGGCGATGGCGTAAGAGAAGATTCCGCCAGCGCCGAGGCCGAACAGCGCGATGGAGATGGCCAGAAACGCGAAGTGGTAGTAGAAGACCACCGAAAACACGCGCGTCAGCGCGAGTTCGACCAGGAGCGTGCCGAGGCTGGTGATCGCTACGCCGAGATAGACCTGCGGCCAGGCGGCGCGCACGGTCTCGTTTGCGGAGCTGATACGGGGCAACGTTACTATGGTAAAGGATCGCGTCGAGCCGGACCAGTTCCGGCGTCGAATCCGGCGAGGGAATCCAATTTCCCGAGGAACGCGCGGATCTGCTCGTCCCAGAAATCCCAGGTATGCGCCCGTGGCGAAACCTCGCGGTATTCATACGGAATGCCGAGGCTTGCGAGCTGGGCAACGAATTCGTGATTCACTTTGATGGTCGGGTCCTCCCCCCCGTCGGCGATGTAGAGCATGGGCATCGCGGCGGGCGGGACCTTGGTGACCAGATCGAACGGATCGCGCTGCTTGCGTTCTTCCGAGCCGGGCTTGCCGAAGCGGGCGTCGCGTTCCTCCATCTGGCGGCGCGCCGCCGGTCCGGAGTTCGCAGGCGACTCCCCACCGTGCGCAGCGCCCAAGGCGCCGCTGAGAATCCCGATCGCCGCGAACTCGTTGTAGTGCGTCAAACCAATCAGGGCCGCGCCGTATCCGCCCATCGACTGTCCGGCAACGGCGCGGGCTCGCCGGAGCGGGATCGTGCGGAAGTGGCTGTCCACGAAGGCCACAAGGTCTTTCGCGATATAGTCTTCATACCTTGCCTTGGCGTCCGTTGCGCTGTTGACATACCAGCTCTTCAGGCCGTCAGGCATGACGATGATCATCTCGCGTCCGGCTGCGTAGGCGGACAGGTTCGACATGGTCGACCACGCGGTGTGGTCGAAGGCGTAACCGTGCAGTAGGTACAGCACCGGGTAGCGCGCGGTCGAGGAATCGTAGTCGAGCGGAAGGATCACGCTAAAGGCGTGATCTTCGTTGTTGAGCGACGCACTCAGGAAATGGGCGGTGCGCACGTTGCGAGCGACGGCGGCGGAATGGGCGCCTGAGGCGCCGACGGAGACAAAGCTGGAGACGGCCGCGGCGAAGGCGGCGAAACGGGTCATGGGATCTCCTGGTTTGAAACGGTGGAGCCTTCTACAATAACAAATGCGATGCCACTGCTAGACGTAATTCAGAAAGACATGGTCGAGGCGATGAAGGCCAAAGACGAGGCCCGGCTCAGTACCGTGCGCATGATCAAGGCCGCGCTCAAGAAGCATGAAATCGACTCGATGAAGCCGCTGGACGAGGCGGCGGAAATGCAGGTGCTCAACACGCTGCTGAAGCAGCGGCGCGATTCGGCGGAGATGTTCCGCAAGGGGGGGCGGCCCGAACTTGCGAATAAGGAAGAAGCCGAGATCCGCCTCATTGATACTTATCTTCCGGCCTCGGCCAGCGCGGAGGAGATGGCCGAAGCCGTAGCGGCCGCGATGGCTGAAACCGGCGCCACGTCGGCCAAGCAGATGGGCGCGGTGATGAAGGCCGCTCAGGCGCATTTGAAAGGTAAGCGCGTGGATGGGGCCGCTCTGAGCGCACTCGTGCGGTCCAAACTCGCCTGATTGGCTGGGGCCAAGAAAGGGAAACGGCCTTGGCCCGGAAACCCGGACCAAGGCCGTCGATTCCCGCTTTCAGCAGACGGTCCCTTAGAAGTACACGCGCGCGCCGAGTTGCACGATGCGGCCCGCCGCGGCGCCGAAGATCCCGCCGAAGTTCCCCGATGCGATGTTGGAAACCGGGCCGGAGAACTGTGTATGGTTGAAGGCGTTGAAGGCGTCCGCACGGAGTTCGATGCGATAGTTTTCCTTGATCGAGATCGTCTTCACCAGGCTCATGTCGGTGTTGAAGATGCCGGGGCCGTGGAAGAAGTTCCGGCCGGCATCGCCGAGCACGCCATAGGGAGCGCGGGCGAAGTCGTTGGGGTTGAACCAGTAGTTCTGCGACGCGGGCTTGGTGTTGTTCGGATTAATTGTCTTGTTGACGAAATTCGTTGTGCGCGGATCGTAACTCGTATTCACCGGCCCGAGCACATTCGCCGTATCCGGGCAGCCGTAGAAGCTGAGTGCGTCACAGAATAAAGATCGGAAGCCGGTGTCGGCGATTGTAATCGGGAAACCGGTCTGGAAGGTCGAAATGCCCGTCAGTTGCCAGCCGCCGACCAACGGCGTCGGCAGCCAGTGAGCCTTATTGTGAAGGTTCGGGATCTCATAGGTGTATGTGGCCACGAAACGGTGACGGGCATCGTAGGCTGAGTCGCCGTAGTCAAGGGCGAAGTTGTAAGGGTTCGTGCCGCGAGCGCCAAAACTGCTGTTTTCAAAGCTCGAGGCGTCATCCAGCGCGTGGCTCCAGACGTAGCTCGTCGTGAAATAGAGGCCATGGCTGAACTTCTTGTTCAAGCTGACCTGGAGCGAGTTGTAATTCGAAGCGCCTACCGATGCCTGCGTTCCGACCGAGGCAAAAATGTCGCCTGGGACATACGAGTGGTCCGGGTACAGGTAGTGTTGGAAGACGCGGTTGGCGATGCAGGTGTGATCCGCCGCGCACGCAGCCTGGCCGGCAGGCGTGATCGGGTTGCCTTCATACGCCATGATCAGGTGGCGGCCAGCCGAGCCCACGAAGCCGATCTGCAGGATCATGTTGCTCGGGAGTTCCCGCTGGATATTGAAGTTGTAGTTAAGAGCGTACGGGTCGGTCAGGTTCGGTGACACGGTGTTCAACGACATCGGATAGAACTGGCTGAAGTTGACGTTCTGCCCCTTGGTGGGCGCCGTGAACGGGAACTTATTCGGGATCGACTTGCCCGTCGCGATATCCGTGAATGGAGCTGCGAAGCTGGGGTTGCCGCCGACATCGGCGATCCCCCCGGATGACTGCGAGAACGGCACCGCTCCCAGGTTCTGGAGCGCGAGTTCTTCTTCAAACCGGTTGAAGTAGACTCCGAAGCCGCCACGGATCGACCACTTATCCGCGGGAGCATAGGCGAAGCCAAACCGCGGCGCCGGGTGTACGTTGTGGTCGTAGTAACCGGAGGTACTGCAGCCCTGATCGCCCGGGAAATCAAGGCCGAGCGGCGCGGTCGGGAAAATGGTGGACTGCTGGCCGGGACGGAAGCAGTTGAAGGCGAGTTGGCCGAAGTGCTGGTTGACTAGCGGTGTGTCAAGTTGCCAGCCGAGTCCGTAATTAATCGTCAGCTTGCTGGTGACCTTGAAGCTGTCCTGGAAGTACAGATAGGTTTCATAGGCGCGGGCGTCGATGTAGCCGCCGCTGCTTTGCGCGTAGGAGTCGGGAATACCGAGCAGGAAGTCCGCACCGGGGTCGCCGGTGGAATATACGCCGTTGCCGCCAAAGCTGAAAGAGCCGTTGTTGTTGGCATAGAAGGGGTTGTTCACCTGGAACCGGCGTCCGTCGTAGCCGAACTTGAACGTATGCCTGCCGACCACTTTCGAAAAGTTGTCCGTGATCTCGTAGGTCGTGTCGATACGGGGTTGCGGACCGTTCGTGCTAAACCCGAGATTGAAGTATCCGGTGATGCCAATATAAGGTGCGCCAGCCCCCTGTGGGTACTCGGGATTGATCCCCGTAAATCCCAGCGAAGACGGCTGAACGACCTTTTGCGGTTCGACGGCAACGAAGTTGAAGCGGGTCATGCCGATGCGAAATTCGTTCATCGTCGTCGGGCTAAATGTGTGGACCCAATCTGCGGTGAACTGCTTGTAGTGCCGCTGGGCGATCTCACCGAAACCCGGCAGCGACGACCCGGTGAACGGCAGATCGTCTGTCGAAGGAGTGTCCTCAAAGAACCCCGAGCCCCAAACTGTGTCGCTCGGGCTGAACGTGTGGTCGACACGGAACAGTCCTTGATTCTGTGTCAGAAGCGTGATGGGCGTGAACAGATACTGGTTCGTCCCGAAGTTGGGCAGCGGCACGTACTTCATGTAGTTCTGCGAAATGGCATTGAAATCCGATGTCGGAATGTGACCGGTGGGGAACAGCACGTTGTAAGGGGTCCCGGCAGGGAAAACCGCACCGCTTTCGCCCTTCAGCGGGATGGGGCTCGTTGCCGTGGAAGTTGCGATATCCGGGAAGTAGCCGCTCCGTTGATCCGGCGAAAACACGGTCACGTCCTGCGCCCCGCCATCAGGCTGCCGCGACCGCGTGCCTTGATACGACAGGAAGAAGAACGTCTTGTCCTTAATCACCGGCCCGCCCAGCGTCCCGCCAAACTGGTTCTGGTGGAACACGGGATTACTTTTCTGGTAGAAGTTGCGGCCGTTGAGGAACGTGTCCCGATAGAATTCGAAGGCATCGCCGTGGAAGCCGTTGGTACCGGACTTGATGATCGCGTTCAGAATCGCGCCAGAATTCCGGCCGTATTCGGGATTGATGGTGCTCTCGACATAGTCAAACTCGGCAATCGCGTCCTCGCTGGGGATGATCAACGGCGTGTTCAACGGAAGGTCGTTAGAATCCATGCCATTGACCAGGAAGCTGTTTTGCTGCGACTGACTGCCATTGGTGGCATAGTTGTTGCCAAAACGGTCCGATGAGGCAACGGCGCCGGGTTCCGTTTGCTGCAGAGTCACCCAGTTCCGGTTCAACACGGGAAGCTGGAGGATGGTCTGGTTACTGATCACCGTGCCCAATTGCGTATTCGTCGTCTCGACCTGCACGGGGTTGGCCTGCACCTCAACGGTCTGGCTGACCTGCCCTACCTCGAGTGGAATGCTCAATGCGTAGATCTGATTTAGCACCAATCCGATATTCTTTGCTACGAATGTAGTGAAACCTGTTTTGGTGGCGCTCACGTCATACGTCCCGGGGGGCAGATTCAAAAATTGGAAGCTGCCATCCGTCGCCGAAGTGACTTCCCTCGTGATGCCGGTATTTGTGTTTGTCGCCTTTAGGCTTACGCCGGCTACCGCCGCCCCCGTCGCATCCGTTACAGTGCCGCGAATCTGGGCATAAACATCATCGGCCCGGAGAGGCGACAACGCGATCAGAAAAAGACCGAGGATCGAAGCAGCCATCTGGATCAGTTTGCGCATTAACCCTTTCCCCCTTTGTTGTGGTGCGTTTTGATCTTTACTGCTGTGGACGGCTAGGAGATGCAAGCCGCGTGCCAAAGCCGGCATCATTGGTAAACAATCACTTTATCGACTTACGAGATCGTCAGAATCCCAAAAGTCATAGAATGACAGACTTCGGGCCTCGGAAAGATCCCGATTCACATAATTGAACAGAACAAATTGGGCTTTACGGCCGGCTTGGTGGCTAGTCGCTCAGTTCGCCCGTGAGGCGGCTAGCCAGCGGGCGCATCTGGCCGATGTATTTGCTGCCCGCTTTTTTGCGGTAGGGCACCGAAGAGGGCCCGGACAACTGTTCGAAGGTGAATGAGCAGACGCGCATCCCAGGGTAGAGCGCCACCGGCATCCGTCCGAGGTTGCTCAACTCGAGGGTCGCCTTTCCGGACCAGCCCGGATCGAACAGACCGGCGGTGCCATGGACGATGATGCCGATCCTGCCGAGGCTGGACCGCCCTTCGAGCCGTCCGAGCACATCGTCATCGAGTTCGAGCGTCTCCTCGGTGATGGCGAGCACGAATTCCCGCGGCTGGAGAACGAACGGCTGGCCTGGCTCGACGATCACCGGACGCATTAATTCTTCGATGCTCCGCTTGTCCCGCAGATCGATGTAGGCGTGGCGGCTGTGCTCGAACACGTTGAACTCCGCGCCGAGCCGGAAGTCC
>DAIDIH010000377.1 GCA_027459465.1 Bryobacterales bacterium
GATCCGCTCCAGTTCTCCCTGGCTGAGCAGCGAGGGATCGCAGATAATGCCGCCCTTGGCGCCGCCGAACGGGATGTTCACCACCGCGCACTTCCACGTCATCCACGCGGCCAGCGCGCGCACCTCGTCCAGCGTCACGTCCGGGGCGTAGCGGATCCCGCCTTTGCCCGGACCTCGGGCAATCGAATGCTGAACGCGATACCCGGTGAAGACCTCAATCCGGCCATCATCGAGAATCACGGGGATATGAACAGTAACTTCTTTAGCCGCCAGACGCAGGACCTTCTGCAAACCCTCGTCCAACCCGAGCTTGGCTGCAGCTTCATCAAACCGCGCGGCGGCGGAAATCCATGGGTTCGTCTCCACGGACGCGACTGAGGGAGTCGCCTCGGCAATCATCGGCATCAGATGCCTCCGCCCCTATTGTACTCGCGCTTTAGCGCGCGGCCCGCGCCCGAATGGGCTGGTAGTGGGAACAGTTGTCCCAGCCCGATCCGACCGCTTCGCCTTAGCGCGTGTGCGGCAGCGGCGGATTGCGTTCGGCCGCAAATCTTCGCTGATGCCAGTAGGGATAGGGAAGCGGCAAGGCGCTCGCCTCGTCAAGCTGCTCCATCTCGGCGTCACTGAGCGTCCAGGTAGCCGCCGCCAGATTGTCCTGAAGCTGCCGCTCGTTCCGGGCGCCGATGATCACCGTATCCACACCCGGCTTCCGCATGGCCCAGTTCAGAGCCACCTGCACCACCGAGACGCCCCGATGCGCGGCGATTCCATCCATCGCCTCCACAATCCGGTACACCCGCTCCATGTCCACCGTGCCCGGCGCCTCCAGCGTGTTCAGCCGGGATTCGGCGGGCCGCCCCTCCCCGCGCCGGAACTTGCCGGAAAGAAGCCCGCCTTGCAGCGGGCTCCACGCCATGATCCCCGTCTTCTGGTCCAGCCCCAAAGGCACCAATTCATGTTCGGCGTCACGCGCCACCAGGGAGTAGTTGATCTGCTGCGAGATGTAGCGCGAAGTCCCCAATTTGTCAGATATCGAGAGCGCCTTCATCAGTTGCCAGCCCGAATAGTTCGAGCAGCCGGCGTAACGGATCTTCCCTGCCCGGATCAGATCGTCGAACGCCCGCAGCGTTTCATCGAGCGGTGTTAGCGAATCGAAGTTATGCGCCTGGTAAAGGTCGATGTAGTCCGTCCCCAGCCGCCGCAGGCTCGCCTCGCAGGCCTCGACGATGTGCCGCCGCGAAAGTCCGGCCTTGTTGGTCCCCGGCTCGATCCGCACGAAGACTTTCGTCGCCAGCACAATATCCTTGCGCCGCGACCCCAGCGCCTTGCCCAGAACCTCTTCGGATTTGCCGGCCGAATACATGTCCGCCGTGTCGTACAGGTTTACGCCGGCTTCGAGGCACAGATCGACAAACCGCCGCGCCTCCTCCACCTGCACGTTTCCCATCGCGGCAAACCGCCCTTCGCCGCCCAGCGTCATCGTACCGAAGCTCAGCACCGAAACTTCCAGCCCGCTCCCACCCAAGAGTCTGTATTCCACGTTTTCTCCTCACGCCAGCATAACGAATGCGCGCGGGAGCACGGCGAGGAAGCGTATGCCGCCGGTCGCGCTATCGGACGTGCGGCTCCGGTGATGGCGCTTCGCGATCGCCGTCGAACCGCTCCCGCTCTTGACTCCGAAGCGCCTCGCCGCCCCCGAATTGGCGGAAAACATCCTTGGCGGCGCCCCGGAGCGCATAGAAACGTGATGCCTCCGGGTGGGTTCCCTCAGGCTTCGGGTTTTCTCCCATAATTCGCCCCCGCCCTACGGCATCGGCTCGGCCGGAACCCGCCAGCGCCCGGCAGCCAGCTCGAGGTTGAAGTTCTCGCCCAGATAAACCCGGCGCACCTCGGCGTCGTTGCCAAGTTGCTCCGGCGTCCCGGTGCGGAAAATCTTCCCCTCGTTGATGATGTAGGCCCGGTCGGTCACGGCCAGGGTCTCGCGCACATTATGGTCGGTAATCAGAATCCCGATCCCGCTGTTGCGCAGATCAAAAATGATCTTTTGCAACTCCAGCACCTGAATCGGATCAATCCCCGAAAACGGCTCGTCGAGCAACAGGAAATCCGGGTCGATCACCAGCGATCGGGCAATCTCCACTCTCCGCCGCTCGCCGCCGCTGAGCGCATAGCCCTTGTTGTGCCGGACCGTCTCCAGACCCATCTGCCGGATCCGCCGGTCCATGCGGTCCCGCCTCTCGGCCCCGCTCAGCGGCAGCGTCTGAAGGATGGCCATCAGGTTGTCCTCGACACTGAGCTTGCGGAATACCGAAGGCTCCTGCGGGAGGTAGCTCACTCCCCGCCGGGCCCGCTGGTACATCGGCATCTCGGTGATGTCGAGATCCTCTAGCAGTACCTTCCCCGCATCCGGGCTCACCAGCCCCACGATCATGTAGAACGAGGTCGTCTTCCCCGCGCCGTTCGGGCCCAGGAGTCCCACCACTTCACCCTGCTGCACCCGCAGGCTGACGCTGTCCACCACCTTGCGGCCCCGGTAGGACTTCAATAATTCTTTGGTTTGGAGCGACTTTACAGGCATCCAGCTATTACTTGCGGCGAAGCAGGCTGCTCGCGGGCTGACTGGCCGTGCCGCTCACCAGCAGCCTATCATTGTTGGCAAACCAGGTCAATCTCTCGCCGCTCGTCGTTCCCTTCAAGCTATCCACCAGCTTCGGCTTCCCCTGCTCGAGCACCACTTTCCCGTCGTCGACGTAATATTCGGCCACCTCCGACGTTCCCACCCGCTTGCGCGCCGTCGTCGTCGACACAATTTCGACAGCACCCTTCGCCAGCGCATGGTCGAGCGAAGATCCGTTGTCCGCCGGTGGCTTATTCTGCGCCGCAGGTTTGGCGCCCTTATTATCGGACGCCCGCAGGTAGGCGAACACCTCGCGCCCGGTCACCGTCAAGCCCGGCCGGTCCAGCGTCACCCCGCCCGTGTAGTGCGCCAGTTTATCCCGGTCGTTGTAACTCAAGTCTTCGGCGCGCACAACCGTGAAAACCGGACTCTTCGCCGAGTCCTTACCCGAGTTGTCTTTCTTATCGATCAACTCACTGAGGACGCCGTCATGCGCCTCCAGGCTTGCGTGGACACGGTCGATCTGAATCACCGGCGCCTGCAGGCGGTTGGCAGCCTGCCACGCCACCGCATGGCCCCGGTACGTAATCTCCCGGTTGCGGTCCCGGCTCTGCATGTGGTCCGCCCGCGCGTGCATCGGCTCATTCGCCGAAAGCATGCCCGAAGAGGAACCATTGCTGTCCGGCAGCCGCACCGAGTTCACGGAACCATCTGCTGTGAAATCGCTGTCCTTCTCGTTCAGTACAATCTTGTCCGCCGACGTCGATCCCGTCGAATCCCACACCCGCGCCTGCCTGTTCAACGTCATCAAGTTCTGCTGCTGTTCGAGTACCGCGCTCTCCGCCGTGGCCCGACGGTCGCCGGACTCATACTTGAAATCGCCCCACTGCTCGAGCCGGGCAAGCTGGTTCGTCTTCGGATCGAAAATCGCGTTTAGGTCCTTGCTGGACGTGATCGCCGGCGGCGGCGCATTCTTTGCTCCCGGCAGCCGCGGATTCTCGGTGCGCGTCGTCACGTTCGACGCCCGGACGGATTGGATCTGGTTCGCCGCCGCGTAGGCGATCTGAATCCGCTCGCCCGTCATGAACCGGTGCGGACGGTTTGGCTGCGTTGGTAAGAACTCCAGTGTCCCCGGCGCGCCCGTAGCAACCGAGTCCAGTTCGTGCCCACCCGGCCGCATTTTCATCGTGATCGCATCGCTTTTCAAAATCCGCGTCTCCGGATTTGCGGCCTTGGTATCCGGTGCCGGTTGTGATATCACCACGCCGTGCCCCTGTGCCACCGCCTCAGTCAACTGGCTCTCGGAAACCGTCCCCTGCCGCACCACGGCAAAGCGCAAGTCGATATGGTCGGTGTGAATCGACGTTTTACCGCTCTTAGACGCCGACACAAGCTGGGCGTCCGGCTCTCCCGCGATGTGGTCGATCTGCCCATTGCCGTCGAAGTTCATGATCAGATGAGCGGCCGAGAAATCCAGGCTGCGCGCGGCCTGCGCGTCGACGCCGTGCGCATTGTCGGCTTCGACCAGTGAGATCGCACCGCCATCCAACGTCACCACCGTCGCGCCGCCGTTCATCGTCAGCGTGTCGCGCTCGAGCTTTGACCACGGCGACAGATACACCTTCGCCTCGCTCTCCTTATAAATCAAGTCGCCGGTATCGATGTGCATCGGCGGCGCTTTCGGATTGTTTCCGCGCCACAGCAGGTGAACCTGGCTCAGCAGGTGCAACTCATGCGTCTGCGGGTCATAATCGGCACCCACCGCGTCCCCGCTGCCGCGGTCGAACTCGAAGCTCGCCGCGCGATCCGTGGTTGCCCGCCCCGTCTTGGTCTCGAAATGCACTCCCGACGAGCGGATCACCATCAGCTTCCCGCTCGGCGGCTCATCGGCGGGCACGTTCATCGTGATCTCCACCTCTCCGTCGCTGAACAACACGCCCGTGCCGATGTCGAAGCTCGCCTTGGCGCACTTCACCAGGTCGTAGCTGGTCGCGTCCCGGTTGAACAGGTGCAGTTCCACCCCTTGCAACTCGAACTCGTTCGGCTGCCGCACCTGGCGGAAGTCGTGCGCGCGAATCTCTACCGTCGTCTTCCCGTTCGCTGTCTGCCGCCAGCTCCAGTCCTGCGCAGTGGAGGCGGTGTTGTCGGGCAGAATCGCAGGCGTCTTCGGCGCGGTCCGGCTGCGCGTCCGCACCTGATTCAGATACGAAAAGCCGACTGCGGCAATGATGGCGGCCATGGCCAGCAACAGAAGCGGGCGAGTACGCCACATCGTAAGAAGGTTCTCTCCCTTTCAGTGTAAGCCAGCCGCGCCAACCCTCGTCTTCCGGCTGAAACTCCGCCTAAAGGTAAGCCATCATACTCTCAGTCGCCAGTCTTGAGTGCCCGATTGTCAAGAACAATTTCTTTACTGTTTTCTTACGATTACGGACGAAATCTAGCACTCCTCGCGGAAGTGTGCTAATAACATAGCTGTAGCTCAAAAACGCAACCGAGCCGCGACTTCTCGCGGCCGAATGAGCAAACAGTTTACCCTACGTTCCTTTAGGAGGTTCCGAAGCGATGAATATTCGACCGCTCCACGACCGCATTGTGGTCAAGCGCATTGAAGAAACCGAGAACAAGCACGGGTCGCTCTACATTCCCGATTCCGCGAAAGAGAAGCCGCAGGAAGGCGAAGTGGTTGCCGTCGGCAACGGCAAGCGCCTCGAGGACGGCAAAGTTGCCCCGCTCGATGTGAAGCCGGGCGACCGCATCCTGTT
>DAIDIH010000378.1 GCA_027459465.1 Bryobacterales bacterium
TGCGGTTGACAGCCTTCGCCGCGGCTCGATACGCTGGTGAGTACAAGCCGGTGTAGCTCAGGTGGTTAGAGCGACGGTCTCATAATCCGTAGGTCGCAGGTTCGAGTCCTGCCGCCGGCACCACCGCGCAGCGTTTGCTGCTTACTTTTCGCCCACGATCAAGTTATAAACCCGGTCGAGGTCATCCTGTGAATAATACTCGATTTCGATCCGTCCGCGCTGTTCGCTCTTCTCGACGATACGGACCCGGGTTCCCAAAGCCTCTTGCATGGCCGCCGCCGCCGCTTTGACGTTCGGGTCCTGGGGTTTCTCGGTCTTGGGCGCGTGTAGCTCATCCTCCGTAGCCTTAGATGTAATATCTCTTACTATCCTTTCGAGTTGCCGGACGGAGTGACCCTGGTTGGCGGATTTATGCGCCAGATTTATGAGTTGCTGCTCGTCGTCGACTCCAAGCAGGGCGCGGGCGTGGCCCATGGAGAGGCGGCGCTCAGCGAGCAGAAGCTGAACCTCGCTTGGCAACTTCAGTAGGCGGAGGGTGTTGGTGACGGTGGCGCGGTCTTTGCCGGTTCGGCGGGCGATCTCGTCATGATTGAAGCCATGATGGCGGTGAAGCTGATCGAAGGCGTGGGCAATCTCGATCGGGTTCAGATCCTCGCGCTGGATGTTTTCGATGAGCGCGACCTGGAGGAGTTGATTTTCGAAATGTTCCTGGATGATGGCGGGGATGAAATTGTGGCCGACGATCTTTACGGCGCGGAGGCGGCGTTCGCCGGCGATGAGTTGGTAGCGGTCGCCGTTCGGCCGGACGAGGATCGGCTGGATGATTCCGTTGGCGCGGACCGAGTCGACGAGTTCCTGGAGTTTGGCTGGGTCGAAGATGCTGCGCGGCTGGACGGCGCTCGGGTCGATTAAGTCGACGCGGAGCTGAGTGACCATGCCGTGGGTAGGTTTCGGCGCGTCGTGGGGCGGGGGAGTGGTGGGCTGGGCGTACGGCTGGGCGGGTTTCGGCGTCTGGGAGGGCCTGTTCGGCAGCAGCGCGGCGAGACCTTTACCGAGCGCCTTATTGGGCTTGTCGTTGGGCTTGCTCATGGGACAGAATTTCCTTCGCGAGTTGGATGTAGCTTTCGGCGCCGCGGGAGCGTACGTCGTAGGCCAGAATCGGTTTGCCGTGGCTGGGGGCTTCGGCGAGGCGGATGCTGCGGGGAATGACGGTCTGGAAGACTTCGTCGGCGAAGAATTCCCGCAGATCGTCGGCGACCTGGCGGGTGAGGTTGGTGCGGTCGTCGAACATTGTGAGCAGAACGCCCTCGATGGGGAGGGGGTTGCCGAAGGACAGGCGGACCCGGTCGACGGTGTCGAGCAGTTGGGAGACTCCTTCGAGGGCGAAGAACTCGCACTGGATGGGGATGAGAAGCGAATCGGCGGCGACGAAGGCGTTCAGTGTCAGCAAGTCCAGGGCGGGCGGACAGTCGACTAGCAGAAAATGATATTGGTGGTGGAGCGGGGCGATTCGTTCTTTGAGCCGGAATTCCCGGTTTTCGGCATCGACGAGCTCCAGGTTGGCGGCGACGAGGTTCTTATCGGCGGGAAGAAGGTCCAGACCCTCGAATTCGGTGTGCACCACGGCGGCGGTGGCGGAGGCTTCGCCGGTGAGGACGTCATAAAGGGTTGGATTTCCGGTGTTTTTGGCGATACCGAGGCCGGTGGTGGCGTTCCCCTGCGGGTCCGAATCGATGAGCAGGATTCGGAGGTCGTTGGCGGCTAGGGAGGCGGCAAGGTTAATCGCGGTGGTGGTTTTGCCGACGCCGCCTTTCTGGTTGGCTACGGCGATGATCTTTCCCAAGGTTGTCTGGATCCGGCGGGAGGCGTCCCTGGGTCTTACCGTATCACAGAACGGGGAGGAATGTTCCACGTGGAACATTCAGCGACGTAGCTTGGGTTCGTTCTGCGATGTTCCACGTGGAACATCGGCGTACGCATCAACTCAACCGACCGGCTACGATCCGATGACCGGGACTCCACGGCGACGCAATCGCCTCGGACCAACGAAATTCGGATCGCTCGAACAGCCCCGGCAGATCCTGCGCACTCGGAAACAAAACCACCGCCGTACCCAGCCGCGGAATCGCGGCAACCACATCTTCCGCCCGAACCGCCCGCGACACAATCCAGTCCCAGCGCCCCTCCAGATCCTCGATCCGCGCCGCAGTCACCCGGACATTACCGAAATGCCGCGCCGACTCCCGCAAGAAGGCCACCTTCCGTCGATTCGAGTCAACCAGCGTGACGTCACAGCTCGAATACCACGCCGCAAGCGGAACGCCCGGAAACCCGCCCCCGGAACCCAGATCCACGAGGCGAGTTCCCTCCGCCAAATCCCCCAACAAACGTACCGCCAGCAGCGACTCGCAGTAGTGAACCCGAACCGCCTCGTGCAGCGACCGCACCGCCGTCAGGTTCATCTTCATGTTCCAACGCGAAAGCAAACTCCAATGGGATTCAAGCCGCCCCACCTGCTCCGGGCTCAGCGCCGGCAGTCCGCTCTCCGCCCAAGCGCTTTCAAGCTCAGTAGAAAACTCGCTCACAGCTCGACCGCGCGCGCACCCAGGCTCAGATAAACGTCCAGCACCGAAATCGCCGCCGGAGTTACGCCCGGAATCCGACCCGCCTGCCCCAGCGTCGACGGGCGGACCCGCTCCAGCTTCTGCCGAACTTCGGTAGAAAGCCCCGGAATCGCTCCATATTCAAACCCCGAAGGAATCGTCCGCCCTTCCGCAGACTTCAACCGCTCAATCTGACGAGTCTGCTGCGCGATATACCCGGCGTACTTCAACTCCGTCTCGACCGTCGCAAGCACTCCTTCCGCCGGTTCCTCCCCTAGCTCCGACACAACCCACTCCCGAAGCATCCCGAGTGATGCTTCCGGTCGCCGAAGCCACACCGAAATCTGCGGCCGGTCCTCAACGCCAGGCGCATCCGAGGCGAAGGACGGCTCGAGGCGCCGCGTTTCAAGCAACCGCAGCAGTCGAGCCTTCTGCTCCTGCTTCTTCTCGTACACCGCCCAACGCTCGTCCGTCACCAGTCCCACCCGGCGTCCCATCGGTGTCAGGCGCTCGTCGGCGTTGTCGATCCGCAGATGCAGCCGGAACTCAGCCCGCGAGGTGAACATCCGGTATGGTTCGTCCGCCCCTTTGCTTATCAGATCGTCAATGAGGATTCCGGTATACCCCTCGGTCCTTCCGACCACCACAGCGTCCTTGCCGGTCAACTCGCAAGCAGCGTTCAGTCCCGCCACCAAACCCTGGCACGCCGCTTCCTCATAACCCGAAGTCCCGTTAATCTGCCCGGCCAGAAACAAACCGCGGATCGACTTCACCTCAAGCGTCGCCTCCAGCTCGCGGGGGTCAATCGCATCATATTCTATGGCATAGCCCGGCCGGATCATCTCCGCGTCTTCCAAACCCGGAATCGCCGCCAGCACGGCGGCCTGCACATCCACCGGCATGCTCGTCGAAAGTCCGTTCACATAAACCTCGTGCGTGTCCAGACCCTCCGGCTCAAGAAAAATCTGGTGGCGGGTCTTATCGGGGAACTTCACGATCTTGTCCTCGATCGAAGGGCAGTAGCGCGGTCCAATCCCCTCGATCTGACCGCTGAACAGCGGCGACCGATGGATATTGCTCCGGATCGCCTCGTGAGCTACCTCATTAGTGTACGTTATATAACACTTCACCTGCTCCCGCTCGATCCGGCCGGTGAGAAAGGAAAACGGAGTCGGGTTCGTATCGCCGGATTGCGCGTCGAACCGCGACCAGTCGATGGTACGGCCATCGAGCCGCGGTGGCGTTCCGGTCTTCAAGCGCGTCCAGGCCAAGCCAAGCGTTCGCAGTTGGTCGCCTAGGAAATTGGAAGGAGCCTCGCCGTTGCGCCCACAACTGTAAGTTGTCTCACCCACATGGGCGAGCCCGTTGAGGAAAGTCCCGGTCGTAATCACTACGGCCCTCGCGCTCAGCTTCCGGCCATCCCGAAGAGAAACACCTGTCACGCGGCGCGGCGAGTCATCCGTCAACGCAAGCCCGGCCACTTCGGCCTGCAGGATCCGCAAATTCGGCTCCCGTTCGAGCGTCTCGCGCATTTTGATGCGGTACTGCTTCTTGTCGCACTGCGCGCGAGGAGACCACACCGCCGGGCCACGACTTGTATTGAGCAGCCGGAACTGAATGCCGACGGCATCGGTGATTTCGCCCATCATGCCGCCCAGGGCGTCGATCTCGCGGACCAGATGTCCCTTAGCGATACCGCCGACCGCCGGGTTGCAGGACATCTGCGCGATCAAGTCGAGGTTCATCGTCACCATCGCGGTCCGCAAGCCGAGGCGCGCGCACGCACGCGCCGCCTCGCAACCGGCGTGGCCCGCGCCGACCACGATCACGTCATACTTCGCCGCCATGAGAACTTCTTTTCATTGTACGGGTGCGATGCACTCCAACCGTTGGCCTGTATTACAACAAGTAACGATGCGACCCTTCTTAGCCCTTATCGCGGCCGTCCTTGGCGGCGCCCCACCACCCCCGGGCGTGGTCATCGATCATCAGCCGGCTTCGACCGGCGAGTATATCGGATCGCCCAGCATCGCGCTATTGGATGATGGCACGTACGTCGCCAGCCACGATCTTTTCGGGCCGAAGTCCAGCATGCGCACGGAAGGCGTAACTCGTGTGTTTACTTCCCGCGACCACGGCGAAACCTGGCGGCCGATCGCCCAAATCCACGGCCAGTTCTGGAGCACGCTGTTCGTGCATCGCGGTGCGCCGTATCTGATCGGCACGCGCAGCGAATACGGCGACATTGTCATTCGCCGCTCCGCCGATGGCGGCGTGCGCTGGACCGAGCCAACGGACGAAACCAACGGCGTTCTCTTTCAAGGCCGCTATCACTGTGCACCGGATCCGGTCGTCGAATCCGGAGGCCGCATGTGGCGCGCGTTCGAGGATCGCGAGGGAGGCGCGCGTTGGGGCGAGTGGTTCCGCGCGATGATGCTTTCGGCCCCGGCGGATGCGGATCCGCTCCGCTCGTCGAGTTGGACGAAAAGCAACGCACTCGCCCGCGACCCTTCGTGGCTTGGCGGCGATTTCGGCGGTTGGCTCGAGGGCAACGCCGTGCTGACGCGGCATGGGCGGATCGAGGACTTCCTCCGCGTCGACACGCAGCAGGGCGGCAAAGCCGCGGTCATCGAGATCAGCCGAGACGGCCGCACAGCGACCTTCGATCCCAGGACCGGGTTCGTCGATTTTCCGGCCGGGGCGAGTAAATTCACAATCCGCTATGACCAAACGTCCCGGCGCTACTGGACGCTCGGCAACGTGATCGGCGCGCAGTTTCGCGACCGCCGCGCCGGGACAGTGCGGAACGAACTCGCCCTGCTCGACTCGAAAGATCTCCGCCACTGGGAGGTCCTCCGCCTCGTACTCGAGCATCCGGATCCGGTAAAGCACGCGTTTCAATACGTCGACTGGCACTTTGACGAAGCCGACATGATCGCCGTCGCGCGCACGGCCTCGGACGACGATGCCGGCGGCGCGCACACCTATCACGACGCGAATTACATGACGTTCCACCGCATCCGCAATTTCCGGAAGCGACGCCCTTGACCACGGCCCCGGATTGGCACAGAGTAGGTACAATCCAACCCTCGGTTGGAACGAAAAGAGGAAAACCTATGAAATGGTTGCTCGCGTTGATGGCGGTATTCACATTGACGGCGTACGCCGCCGACGTTACCGGCACGTGGAAGGGGACCGCGGAGACCGAAAACGGAACCATCGAGCGCACGTTCGTGTTCAAGGTAGACGGCACGAAGCTGACCGGAGAGACCACCAGCGAGATGCTGGGTAAGTCGACGATCGAGGACGGAAAGGTCGACGGCGACACAATCGAGTTCACGATTTCGGTGAATTTCCAGGGTAACGACACCAAGATCCACTACAAGGGCAAAGTGACCGGAGACGAGATTCACTTTACGGCTAGCATCGGCGACTCCCACTAGCGTCCGGCTATAAGTCCCACAGGTTCAACTGGTTATAAATTCCACCCAATTTTTCTTGGGACTCTGCGTCGTGGAAGGCCTGTAGAATGGGCAGTTGCTCGAACAGCGTGACGCTTAGGACCTGTAGGATTTCG
>DAIDIH010000379.1 GCA_027459465.1 Bryobacterales bacterium
CCTTTCCCTTACACACATTCGGATTGCGCGACGCTCGAAACGCCAGAAAGAAGGTGACCGATGGGCGTGCGGGAATTCGCGCGGGCCAAGAGCGAGCGGCGGAAGCTTTCGCTGCTGACTTGTTACGACTACACATTTGCGCGGCTGCTGGCCGGCACGACGATTGACGCGATTCTGGTGGGCGACAGCGCGGCGATGGTGATGCACGGGCGCGCTTCGACGGTGCACGCGGGCATCGAGATGATGCGCTGGCACACGGAAGCGGTGGCGCGCGGGGCTCCGGATAAGTTCCTCATCGCGGACATGCCGTTCCTTTCGTTTCGGAAGGGCGTGACGGCCGCGCTTGAAACGGCCCAGGCGCTGATGGCGGCGGGCGCGCAGGCGGTGAAACTCGAAGGCGTCGAGGGCCACGAGGACGCGATTGAGCGGCTGACGCAGAGCGGCATCCCGGTGATGGGCCACCTCGGACTGCAACCGCAATCGGTGCACGCCTATGGCGGATATCGCGTCCAGGGGCGGACGGAGGAAACGGCGCAGGACATTCTCGGCGAGGCGAAGATGCTGGAGCAGTTGGGGGCGTTTTCGGTTGTGCTCGAATGCGTTCCGGCGGCGCTGGCGCGCGAGGTTACCGCGGCGCTACGCATCCCGACGATCGGCATCGGCGCGGGAGCGGACTGCGACGGACAGATCCTGGTGCTGCAGGATATGCTCGGGCTCAACGCGGATTTCCAGCCGAAGTTTGTACGCAAGTTCCTCAACGGGGCGTGCCTGGTGAAGCAGGCGGTGGAGAGCTACGGGCAGGCGGTGAGCGCGGGAGCGTTTCCGTCGGCCGAGGAGAGTTTCGAGTGATGCGCGTCTGGTATTCGACCTCGGAGTGGGTGGTCCGGCGGAAAGCCATCGCGGGCGAGACCATCGGATTCGTTCCCACCATGGGGGCCTTGCATCGCGGCCACGCGACGCTGGTTCAACGGTGCCGGAGGGAAAACGATGTCGCGGTGGTCAGCCTCTTCGTCAATCCGACGCAGTTCAACGATCCGCGGGATCTGGAGCGCTATCCGCGGACGATGGAGCAGGACCTTGCGCTGATCGAGAGCCTGGGCGTCGACGACGTGATCACGCCGGGCATTCCCGATTTCTATCCTAACGGCTACCGCTTCCGGATTGAGCCGCCGGCGGACCTGCTTGTGATGGAAGGCGTTTTCCGGCCCGGCCACCTGCAGGGCGTGCTTACGGTTGTGATGAAGTTACTCAACTTAGCGAGAGCGGACCGCGCCTACTTTGGCGAAAAGGACTATCAACAGTTACAGGTGGTCACCGAGATGGCGCGCGAGTTTTTTACGGGGACGGAAATTGTGCCCTGCGCCACGGTCCGCGAGGAGTCGGGCCTGGCCGAGAGTTCCCGGAACCGTCTGCTATCGCCGGAAGGAAGAACGAAAGCGGCCGCGCTCTATCGCGCTCTTACGGCCGCGGCGACGGCCGACGATGCGCGAGCGGCGCTTGAATCCGGCGGTTTCCGGGTTGAATACGTCGAAGAGCACTGGGGCCGCCGCCTCGCCGCGGTGTACCTGGAAGGCGTACGGCTCATCGACAACGTAGCTATTGAAGGAGGCGCCCATGTTGCTTACTCTTGACGTCGGCAACAGCCAGATCTTCGGCGGGGTGCACGAGGGCGAGCAACTGCGGCTGACGTTCCGGAAAACGTCCGTCATCCGGGCGTCCTCGGACGAGTTCGGCACGTTTTTCCGCACCACGCTGCGCGAGAACGGCATCGAGCCTGAGCGCATAAGCGGCGCCGCCATCTGCTCGGTGGTGCCCGACGCGGTCCACTCGCTGCGGAATTCGATGCGGAAGTACTTCCGGCTTGAACCTTTTCTGTTGCAGCCCGGCGTCAAGACCGGCCTGAAAATCCGCTACCGGAATCCGCTCGAAGTGGGCGCCGACAAGATTGCCAACGCGATCGGCGCTCTTGGCAAGTTCCCCGGCCGGAACCTGCTCATTGTCGACTTCGGAACCGCGACGACGATCTGCGCGGTCACCAAGGAGCGGGAGTATCTCGGCGGCGTGATCACGCCGGGCCTCAATATCTCGATGAGCGCGCTCGAATCGCAGACGGCGCGCCTGCCTACGGTTGAAATCGTCCGGCCGGAAGGCGTGCTTGGCCGGTCGACGGTTGAAAGCATCCAGTCCGGCCTGTATTACGGGACGCTGGCCACGGTGCGCTCGCTGGCCGCCTGGGTGACCAAGGAACACTTCGCCGCCGAACCGCCGCTCATCGTCGGAACCGGCGGGTTCGGCAGGCTCTACGAGCAGGAAAAGCTATTCGACGCTTTCGTGCCCGAACTGGCTCTCGCCGGACTGCGGAGGGCGTTCGAAATGTCGCAGGCCGACCGGGGATAGGCGAACTCAGGTAGGATGTGGTTGCTATGCGGACCAAGACTTGTCTGGCTGTATTGTGCGCGGCGGCTCTAGTAAACGCGGCGCCACTAGAAACGCATCGTCCAAAGATGGACACCATTCTCTACGGCGCGGCGTTCTACGAAGAGTACATGCCGTACGACCGCCTGGATCAGGACATCGCGCTGATGAAACGGGCCGGGCTGAGCGTAGTGCGCCTGGGCGAGTCCACCTGGAGCAGTTTCGAACCTCGAGACGGGCAGTTCGAGTACGCCTGGATGGACCGCATTCTCGACAAACTGCAGGCTGCCGGCATCAAGGTCATTTTCGGCACGCCGACTTACTCGATTCCGCCGTGGCTGTACTACGAGCACCCGGAAGTTCTGGTGACCCACCTGGATGGCACGAAGGCTCAGTACGGCCTGCGCCAGAACATGGACATCTCGAATCCGACCTACCGGTTTTACTGCGAGCGGATGATCCGCCACGTGATCTCGCATTATGCGGGCCATCCGTCGGTGATCGGGTATCAGGTGGACAACGAAACCAGTTCCTACGGCACGGCCGGGCGGGACGTGCAGAAGGGCTTCGTCGAGTACCTCAAGCAGAAGTACGGCTCGGTCCAGGAGATGAACAAGGTGTGGGGCCTTGTTTACTGGGGCCAGTTACTGGGTGGCTGGGAAGAAGTGCCGCCGATAAGCGGGATCCGGAACCCCGGCTGGAAACTCGATTGGGACCGCTACCAGGCGACGCTCGTCACGGACTTTCTCGACTGGCAGGCACGGATTGTGAACGAATACCGGAAGCCGGGCCAGTTCATCACCCAGGATTTCAGCGGCGGCGTGCACACGAACATCGACCAGTGGGCGATTGCGAAGAGCATGGACATCGTCGCGGTGAACTCTTACTACCCGCAGCAGGACATGCTGGACGGCCAGTCGGCCACGATGACGGCGGACCTGGCGCGGTCGCTCAAGCACGACAACTTCCTCATCACGGAGACCAATGGGCAGACCATCGGCTGGGACTCCAAGCGGCAGCAGCCTCCGTACGACGGCCAGTTGCGGCTGAACGTGTACAGCTTTCTGGCCGACGGGGCCAACATGGTCGAGTACTGGCACTGGCACTCGCTCCACTACGGGCAGGAGACGTATTGGAAAGGGCTGCTGAGCCACGACCTGGAGCCGAACCGCGTGTACGAGGAGTTTTCGCGCACGGCGCATGAGTTACAGAAGATCGGGCCGAAACTTGTGAATCTGAAAAAGCAGAACGCCATCGCGATCCTGTTCAGCGCGGATTCGGCGCACGGCATCGACTACATGCCGTTCTCGGACAAGGTCAATTACATGACGATTGTGGACCAGATGCACAAGTCGGTGTACGAGTTGAACGAGGGCGTGGATTTCGTGACGCCGGAGGGCGACTTCAGCGGCTATCGCGTGCTGCTGGTCCCTCCGTTGTATGTTGCATCGGATGCGGCGCTCGACAAGATTTCGCGGTTCGTAGAGAACGGCGGCCATGTGGTGATGGCTTTCAAGAGCGGATTTACGAACGAGTACGACACGGTCCGCTGGGTGCGGGCGCCGGGTCCGCTGCGGAAGGCGGCGGGATTCTCGTATCAGGAGTTCTCGAACCTGAGCAAGCCGCTTGGGCTCAAGGGCGACCCGTTCCAAGCCGGCAAGCAGAACGAAGTAACCGACTGGGCGGAGATGATCCTGCCCGAGACTGCGCAGGGCGTGGCTTACTACGATCATCCGTTTTTCGGGAAGTATCCGGCCATCACGCGGAACCAGTTCGGGCGCGGCACTCTGACTTACGAGGGAACCGTGCTGAGCGATGCGCTGCAGCGGGCGGTGGTGCGGGATGTGCTGCAGCGGGCGGGACTGACTGGGCCGGACCAGGAACTGCCGGCGCCGGTGCGGGCCAAGAGCGGTACCGGGAACGACGGCCATGCGATTCACTACTACCTGAACTACTCGAGCGAGGAACAGAAGTTCGCCTATCCGCATGCAAGCGGCGAGGAGTTGATTTCGGGCGCGGCCATTGGCCACGGCCAGGCGGTGACGCTCGGGCCGTGGGGCGTTGCGGTGATCGAAGAGAAGTAAGCCCGCTACGGGTTCACGGGGAGGGTCGTCTTTAGAGCGCAGTTGGCCGAGGACGGGCCGGCGCAGATCTGGACCTGGTCCGGTTCGAGTGTCCAGACGTTGGCGACTTCGTTCCAGTAGCGCAAGGCGTCGGAGGAGACCGGAAGTTGAACCGTTTGGGTTTGGCCGGGCTGGAGCGTGATGCGGCGGAAGGCTTTCAACTCGCGCGCCGGGCGGGGGACCTTCGACCCAAGGTGAGTCACGTAGAGCTGTACGACCTCGTCGCCGGCGCGCGAGCCTGTGTTGGTGACATCGACGGAGAAAGTGACGGAACCGGCGGAGTGAAAGTGCTCCGCGGAGGCGTGTAGGTTGGAGTAACTGAAGGTTGTGTAGCTGAGTCCGTAGCCGAAGGGGAATAACGGCTCGCTCTTGAAGTACATATAGGTGTGGCCGTCGCGGATGTCGTAGTCGAGCAGGGGCGGGAGTTGGTCCGCCGATTTGGGCCAGGTGGCGACGAGCCGGCCGCCGGGGTTGATGCCGCCGAACAGGGCTTCGGCGATTGCGGTTCCTTCCTGCTCGCTGTTGTGGGCCATGTGAAGGATGGCCGGGATGTGTTCGTTCTCCCAGTTGATGGCGTAGGGG
Organism: Bryobacterales bacterium; assembly: GCA_027459465.1. Lineage (GTDB taxonomy): Bacteria > Acidobacteriota > Terriglobia > Bryobacterales > Bryobacteraceae > JAJYKC01. The sequence goes on from DAIDIH010000379.1 coordinate 5,121, forward strand.
AAGCTCGAGACGAGCACGACGACGGTGCGGGGATTGGCGGCGTAGACGGCGCGGACGAGGCGCTCCTGGTCTTTGTTGAGGTCGATCGACTTGCGGTCGATGCTTTCCTTGCCTTCGCCCGTGTCGTAGCAGACGCCCCATCCGGCGTTGCAGGTGGGGTGGTTGCCGATGAAGACAATGGCGACGTCGGCTTTGTGGGCGGCGCCGGCCGCGTCCGCCGGGTCGGCGTCATAGGCGACGTAGTGAATGGCAATGGATTTTCCGGCGGCCCTGGCGATGCCTTCGAGCGGGGTGACGCGGAACGGCGGGCGTCCGCTGTACCAATCGAGGTCGACTTCGCCGGCGCGGGGGCCGAGGACCGCGATCGAGTGAAGGGATTTGCGGTCGAGCGGCAGAAGGTGATCGGTGTTTTTCAGGAGGACGATGGATTTTTCGGTGACTTCGAGCGCGATATTTTTGTTTTTGGCCGTGTCCCATGGGGCGGGCGTGTTCGGCTTCGCTGCGATCGTAGTGTAAGGCACCGAGGAGGGAGGATCGAGGAGGCCGAGGCGGATCATGACGCGGAAGACGCCGCGGAGGTTTTCGTCGATGTCTTTCTCCGTGAGGAGGCCTTTGTCGAGTGCCTGCTGGACGGGCTCGCGCCAGCGGTCGAGAAACTGGTTGATGCCGGCGTGGATGCCGGCGGCGGCGCCTTCGTCGAGGCCGGTGGTGAAGTGATGAGCGCGGACAAGAGACTGGAGGGCGCCGCCGTCCGTGCATATGATGCCGTTGAAGCCCCAATCCTTCATGACGATGTTGCGGAGGATGGGGGAGACCATCATCGGGACGCCGTTGACGCTGTTATAGGCGGTCATGAAAGCCTGCGCGCCGCCGTGCTCGATGGCCATGCGGAACGGGACGGAGTAATACTCGTGAAACAGGCGCATGTCGAAGTTCGAGGAGGAGGAGAGGCGGGTGTCTTCGTTTTCGTTGGCGAGGAAGTGCTTGAGGAGGGCCGCGGTTTCCCAGTACTTGGGGTCGTTGCCTTGCAGGCCTTTGACGAACGCGGTTGCGAGGGTTCCGGTGAGGAAGGGATCCTCGCCGTAGGACTCTTCGGTGCGGCCCCAGCGCGGGTCGCGGGCGAGGTCGGAGTTCGGCGCGCGAACGACGATGCCGGTGAAGGGGAAACGCGAGCCGGGGGGTTGGAGGGACGGGGACTGGAAGGTGTAGCGGGACTCTTCGGCTTCGACCTGGGCGGCTTGGGAGACGGCGCCGGGGTCCCAGGTTTCCCCGAGGCCGACGGCTTGCGGGAATTGCGTTGTGGGGATGAAAAAGAGGTTGCCGCCCCAGTGGGCGGGGCCGCCGAGGGCGACGCCGTGGAGGCCTTCGACGTGGCCGCTGGCTTTGACGCCGAGCCGCGGGATGTTGGGGATGGTGCCGAGGCACATGATTTTCTCGTCGAGCGTCATGAGGCTGAGCAGGTTCGTAATGCGCTCTTCGGTGGGGCGGGCGGGGTTTTGGAAGGGATAGGTAGGTTGCGCGGTGGCGGCCGCGCCGGAGAGGGCGAGAACAGTAACAAGGATGTAGAGCGAAAGCCGGGAGAGTAACATCGAAGAGAAGTATATCGGAGAATGCCGGGGGCGGTTTTCCGTGCAACGGGACCGGTGTTGTTCGCGTCAGGAAGGGTTACGATTCAGAGGGTGGGGTGCAGAGTGAGGATAGGGGTACTGTTATGTCTGGCGGCAGGGTTGGCGGCCGGGCAGACGTTTCAGGCGGGCGGCAAATTTGTGGGCAGCATGGTCTGCAAGACCTGCCATCCCGACGTGTGGCTGAACTTCTATAAAAATCCGCATTTCAAGAGCGTGGCTTCGGGCACGGAAGAGCCGGAGAACACGGGCTGCGAGAGTTGCCACGGACCCGGTGGGGCGCACGTGGCGGCGCATGGGGACAAGACGAAGATTGTCGCGTTTTCGGCGTTGAAACCGGCGCAGGTGCTGGAGGCGTGTTTGCGGTGCCACGGCGAGACGCTGAGCCGGGCGAACATACGCCGTTCGGCGCACACGGAGAACGATGTCGTCTGCACGAACTGCCACTCGATTCACAAGGCGCAGACGCCGAAGTTTTTGCTGGCGCGGCAGCAGAGGGACCTTTGTTATAGCTGCCACACATCGGTGCGGGCGCAGTTCGAGATGCCGTTCAAGCACCGGGTGAACGAGGGCGTGATCCAATGCACGGACTGCCACAATCCGCACGGGGCGTTCGCTCCGACGTGGCGGATGGCGTCGCGGCCGAGGATGGTGGACCAGGCGCTGGCGAACGAGGAGCCTTGCCTGCGGTGCCACATGGACAAGCGCGGCCCGTTTGTTTATGAGCATCCTCCGGTGCGGGTGGAAGGATGCGAGGTGTGCCATTTTCCGCACGGGTCGCCGAATGCGCGGCTGCTGAGGCGCCCGGTGGTTTTCACGATGTGCCTGGAGTGCCACAACGGCAAGGGGACTTTCGGGCGCACGGGGGTGGGCGAGCCGATGACGCCGATCACGCATAACATGGCCGATCCGCGGTTTCAGAACTGCACAAGCTGCCACGTGATGATTCACGGGTCGAACGCGGATTACTTTTTCCTGCGATGAGACAAGTACTGTTGTTCCTCATGGCGGCCGCGGCGGCGGGCGCGGGTTTTGCGCAGGATACGATTGCGCCGACACCGGATACGGTGGGTTCGCCGCGAGGAACCGACACCGGCGATTACAACGTGGTGGACAGCTTCGAGACCGGGTACCGGTTTGTGACGATCGGCGGGAACTCGACGACGTATCAGAGCGACGTGAACTACGGCAACGGCATCCGGTTGCTCGACAGTTCGCTGACGATCAACTCGAAGGACGGGCACGGGAAGTTCTTCGATGAGCTGATCCTGACGACGCAGGGGCTGGGGAACGACCCGTACGAGTCGGCGACGCTACGGGTGCAGAAGAACAAGATTTACGACTACGACTTCACGTGGCGGCTGAACGATTACGTGAATCCGGGGCTGGTGACGGACGGGGCGACGGGGAACCACGCGATGAACACGTCGTACACGATGCAGGACCAGGACCTGACGCTGTTTCCGCAGTCGAACATCAAGTTTTTTCTGGGCTACAGCCGGAGTCTGCAGGCGGGACCGGCGATTGACACGTCGCTGATGCTGAACAACCTGCAGGACGCATTCCCGGTGATGAGCAACGTGCGGCGCGAGTGGAATGAATACCGGGTGGGGAACGAGTTCACGATCTTCGGGATTCGCGTGAACTGGATTCACGGGTGGGAGGACTTCAAGGAAGATACGCCCTATTACATTTCGTCGCTCGAGACATCGGGCGATCCGGCGAATCCGCTTTCGATATCGAGCTTTCAGCGGTCGTTTCCGTATCACGGGACGAGCCCGTTCTGGCGGCTGGGGTTGTTCACGGATAAGAAATGGTTCAGCGTGAACGGGCGGTTCACTTACACGGCGGGCGACCGGTCCTTCCTCATGGACGAGAGCACGTTGGGGCTGACGCAGTTCGGACCGCTGAACCAGCAGGTGCTGACGATGGGGACGGGGCAGCGGCCGGTGACGACGGGGAATTTGTCGGTGAGTTTCTTTCCGACGAAGAAGCTGACGGTGACGAACACGACGTCGGTTTACAACGTGCGGACGGAAGGGGCGTCGACGTTCGTCCAGTTCAACAACAATTCGCAGGCGTTGAATTATACGGCGTTCGAGTATCTGGGGATTTTGACGGCGGCGAACGAGACGGATTTGAACTACCAGTGGACGAACTGGCTGGCGGTGTACGGCGGGTATCAGTTCACGGACCGGCGGATCAGCTCGATTCTTTATGCCGGGATGACGCCGTTCAATCAGACGGATCAGTTGCACGACGGGTTGTTCGGGATCCGGCTGCGGCCGGCGATGGGGTTGACGGTGACGCTCGATGGAGACATCGGGCGGCAGAACAACCCATTCACGCCGGTGGGGGACCGGAATTATCACGACCTGGGCGGTCATGTGCAGTACCGGCGCAAGAGCCTGATGCTTTCGGCGTCGAGCGAGGTGGACTACAACCTGAACTCGATCTCGCTGACTTCGTACAGTTACCATTCGCGCACTTACTCGGCGGACGCTTCGTGGACTCCGCTGCCGTGGTTGTCGTTTGACGCGGGTTACTCGAAGTTACACTTGAATACGGTGGGCGGGATTGCGTATTTTGTAAATTTCCAGCAGGTGAACGGACAGGACTCGATTTACATCAGCAACCTGCATACGGTGAACGCGGGTGTGCAACTTATGTTGAGTAAGAGGGTGGATCTGTATTTGGGATATAACCGGGTGCAGGACACCGGCGACGGGCGGAACACGCTATACGGGACGGCGGGCGGGGCGACGCTGCCGGCGCTGCTGGCGGCGCAGACTTTCCCGCTGACTTATGAGGCGCCGATGGGGCGGCTGTCGGTGAAGTTACTTGAAAAGGTCCGGTGGAACGTGGGGTACGAGTACTACGGGTATCACGAGGTGTTTTACGCCCGGGATAATTTCCGGGCGAACACGGGATACACGAGTCTGTTGTGGTCGTTCTGAGGCTGTAAATGGAACTACTCAAGTTGAACGTGGGGTGCGGCTTCGATCACCGGGAGGGATATGTCAATATCGATCTTCACTCACACCATAAACCGGATCTGGTGTGCGAGGCGACGTGGCTGAAGCCGATCGCGGATTTGTCCTGCGCGGAAGTTGTGGCGCAGGATGTGCTCGAGCATATGCCTCGCGCGGCGTGCCTCACCGCTTTGCAGGAATGGAACCGGGTTCTTGCGATGGGGGGAAGGCTCTGGATTCGGGTTCCGAGCCTGCGGCACCTGCTTCATCTGCTGGAAGACGAGGGCTGGCAGGACTACGAGAGGCAGGAGCATTTGATTCAGTGCTGCTACGGCACACAGGTTTACGTGGGGGACTTCCACCAGAATGGATTCACGGAGGTCACGCTGAAGCGCTTATTGGCTGATGCGGGCTTCGCGATTTCGTCGATTGGGGTTCGCGACGCCTGGTTATTTGAAGTGGAGGCGAAGAAGGTGAGCCACAAGCCGCCGGATGCGATTCTGCGGCTGGAGCGGGACGACGACTTCCTAGCGGCGGCTTACCGGGCCATTCTCGGGCGGGAGCCGGACCCCGAAGGGCTGGTTTACTATCTGCGGGTGATTCAGAGCGGCGTTCGCCGCGAATCGGTGCTGACAGCGCTTTCCGGGTCCGAGGAGCGCAGGGTACTTGAGGTCAAGCGATGACGACGGTTTTGATGTTGACGAACTCGCGGATGCCGAAGCGGGCGAGTTCGCGGCCGTAGCCGGAGCGTTTGACGCCGCCGAAGGGGAGGCGGGGGTCGCTGGCGCACATGGCGTTGAGGAAGACCTGGCCGGACTGGATGCCGTCGATGAAGGCGCGCTGCTCGGCGGGGTCGCGGGTCCAGGCGCTGGAGCCGAGGCCGAAGGGGGAATCGTTGGCCATCTCGATGGCGTGAGCGGCGTCTTTGACGGGGAAGAGCATGGCGACGGGGCCGAAGAGTTCTTCGCGGAAGACGGGGGATTCGCGCGGGAGGCCGGCGAGGACGGTGGGCGGGTAGAAGTTGCCGGGGCGGGGGAGTGGTTGGCCGCCGGTGAGGAGTTTCGCGCCGGAGTCGATGGCGCGGCGGACCTGGTCGTGCAGTTCGCGGCGGATGTTCGAGGTGGCGAGGGGGCCGATTTGGGTGGAGTCCTCCATGGGGTCGCCTACTTTGAGGGACTGCATACCTTCGACGAAGCGCTGTTCGAATTCGGGGTAGATGGAAGCGTGGATGAAGAAGCGCTTGGCGGCGATGCAGGACTGGCCGTTGTTGATGGTGCGGGCGCGGATACCGGTCGAGATAGCGGCGTCGAGGTCGGCGCTGGGCATGACGATGAAGGGATCCGAGCCGCCGAGTTCGAGGACGGCTTTCTTGATCTGGCGGGCGGCCTGACTGGCGACGGCGCGGCCGGCGGGTTCGCTGCCGGTGAGGGTGACGGCGGCGATGCGGTCGTCGTTCAGGAGCGATTCGACTTGCGCGGCTTCGATGAGGAGGGTTTGGAAGCCGCCTTTGGGGACGCCGGCGCGGTGGAGGAGGTCTTCGATGGCGAGGGCGCACTGGGGGACGTTGGAGGCGTGTTTGAGGAGGCAGACGTTGCCGGCCATGAGCGCGGGGGCGGCGAAGCGGAGCACCTGCCAGAAGGGGAAGTTCCAGGGCATGACGGCGAGGATGGGGCCGAGGGGTTGGAACTCGACGAAGGAGCGGGCGGGGCCGGTGGGGATTTCTTCGGGAGCGAGTTGCTGTTCGGCGTTTTCGGCGTAGTAGCGGCAGCCGGCGGCGCATTTTTCGGCTTCGGCGATGGCGGAGGAAAGGGTTTTGCCCATTTCGAGGGTCATGAGTTCGCCGAAAGCGCGCTTTTCGGTTTCGAGGATTTCGGCGGCGTTGAGGAGGATTTCGTGGCGGAGGGAGAAGGGGGTTCGCTTCCACTGGAGGAAGGCGGTCCAGGCGAGTTCGAGTTTTTCCTCGGCGGCGTGGTCGGCGAGGGGGTCGAAGACGCGGAGGGTCTCGCCGGTGGTGGGGTTGATGGAAGCGATGGACATATCCGTGTACTGTTGTACCGCGGCGGGAGGGTGCGAGGCTGCCGGTATGATGAAGGGGCGATGGAGGACTTCCGGCTGAGAGTGTTTCGCGAGGCGGCGGAGCGGTTGAATTTCACGCAGGCGGCCGAGGCGCTGCATCTGACGCAGCCGGCGGTGACGCTGCAGGTGAAAAAGCTCGAGCAGGATTTGGGAGTGCGTTTGTTCGACCGTTCGGGCGGGAGGGTGACGCTGACGGCGGCGGGGGCGGCGCTGCTGGGGTACGCGCGGCGGATTGGGGCGCTGTATGAAGAGGCGCGGCGGGAGATGGGACTGCTGGCCGGGGAGCGGCGGGGGACGCTGCGGATTGGCGCGTCGACGACGATTTCGCAGTACATATTGCCGCGGCTGGTAGGCGCGTTTGCGGGGACGCATAAGGAGGTCCGGTTTTCGGTGGCGAGCGGGAACACGGAGGCAGTGATCGAGTGGCTGGGGGCGGAGCGGATTGAACTGGGGATGATCGAGGGACTGGCGCACCGGACGGATGTGCGGACGGAGACGTTCATGGAGGACGATATTGTGCCGATTGTGCCGCGGGAACACGAGTGGGCGGGGAGGAAGGCGGGACCGGTGACGATCGAGATGCTGGTGGAGTCGCCGCTGCTGATTCGGGAGCGGGGGTCGGGGACGCGGCAGGTGGTGGAGGCGGCGCTGGAGGCGGCTGGCGTGGATGTGGGGAAGCTGAAGATCGTGATGGAACTGGATGCGACGGAGGCGATCAAGACGGCGGTGGAGGCGGGGATGGGCGTGGGGCTGGTATCGCGGTGGGCGATTCTGAACTCGACGGGGCTGCGGGAGGTGGAAGTAAGCGGGCTGCGGATTACGCGGGATATGTCGTTTGTTTATCCGCAGGGGCCGGAGTTAGACGGGTTAGGCGGGGCATTTATTCGTTTTGTGAGGGACTTCGGGCCCGAGTTATTGGGGGCGGCGTTGTAGGGTGGGGAGTTAGTGGGTGGGAGGACGGGCATCCTCGCTGCATGTCAACCATTGAAATTACGTGCCGGTTGAGTTACGCGAACAGCTCACTCCGGTGTCGGGGCTACCCGTGCTTCGCCGCGGGTGAGTATGTGCTACCGGGGATGAACACCTACAACAGTGCGACGCTTCCGATGATCGCCGCTCCCTCCTCGCGCCTTACGGATCTGCTGCAGACGTTTGTGCACGATCCTCAAACTGGAGCCGCGCCACTGTCTGGACTGACCGTCGGGGCGGTCACCCCGTCCGGCGGGGATAGCCGGGTGCCGATAGCGGCGGGTCAAGAGGGGCTTCGCGCCTCGAAGCCGTACAGGACTGGACTGAGCCTAAGTTCGGGCTCGAAGCGGTAGGAGCCGGGAATCAGGGATCATGCGAAACTCTGCGCGGCGATTGGTACCTTTCGCAGTTTTGGTCTTCGCGCTGACTGGCGCGCGCCGCGGCGGACAGGCGGTGGGTCAAGCCGTGGTCGGGAACGGGTACGTTCCGCCCCTTCCCGTAGCGGCGGCTCCCGGTCAGCTCCTGACGATTTACGTTCGGGGCATGGGAGCGAATCTAACCGCTCCGGTAGATGCGCAGTCCGTACCGCTGCCTACCTCGCTCGCCGGTATCTCCGTCACGTTTGAGCAAAAGTTTGGACCTTCGCCTGTTGATTCGCCGCTGCTTTCCGTTTTTCCCGTGGATTCATGTGGGCTTGGTCCGGATTGGTGTACGCATTTTATCGGCATCAATCTGCAGGTCCCGTACGAAATGAGCGTGGCTTTCCCGGCCGGGGGGGTAACGCCGAATTTCAATTACGGGAAGCTGACCGTCACTGAAAATGGTTCCGCTTCGGCGACCGTAGATCTGAGCGTAGTCACGGACCAGATCCATATTGTGCGGTACGGCGACAGTCTCACGGGGCTGGGACCCTTCTCGCCCCCCGCGCCATCCCTAGCGGAGCTGATGCCGGTGGTCACACACGCCGATGGTACGCGGGTCAGCGCGCAGAACCCGGCGCAGCCTGGAGAAACGGTGGTCATTTACGCTGTGGGCGTCGGCGATGGGCTGGCGCGACCGCAGGACATGCAGCTTCCGAAACCACAGACCGGAGCGGGGCCGCCTGCCCCGATGCCGGGGCCGGGTATCGCGCCAGTTTTCGACTTCCGGCCGAACGCATCTCCGAGCGAGTCGCTCCCGGCGAGGGCCGGTCCGTTCTCGGGCTACGCGGGGCCGGTGGCGGAGAGCTGGGCCGTGGCGGGGTACCCAGGGCTTTACCAAGTCAATGTAACTATACCGGCGCCGCCCTCGACGGCCGTGCCTTGTGGCGCGCCGAGTTCCTCGGTCGAAGTGCAGTCCAATCTCACGATTGATCTGGCCGGCTTTGCCTCGTTTGACGGGGCTCCAATTTGCGTCGCTTTGCCGCCTCAGGCGGCAGCGCGTTGAAGCGATAGTGCATCACGTGCCGGCTGCCGGCGGCCGAGGGCTTTGGCGCATTTTTTCTCACCCGTGGAAAACCGCTCTCCTCGAGCACCGTCGATCACGGTGTTCAGACGTGGCGCGTCGGCTCGGCGAGGCGTGGGCCAGGGCGTCGAGGTGCGGTACGATACATTCCAGCGATACGTAGACCATTGGCGCCACAACGGTATCGTCAGCCCGGTTCAGTGACGCCGGTATAGAATCTGGAGGAATGACGTGAGCAGACGCCGGGCCGATTTGCTTTTGATGAGCTGCCTCTCCGCAGCGGCAGCCCTCGCCGGCGCCGCCAATGCCGCACCGGCTGCGAACGTCCCGCTCGGAAGGCTTTTGTCCGGCGCGGACGCGGTGGTGGTTGCGAATGTGACTAGCTCGGTTTCCGCTGGAGCGAGCGTATCAATCACCCTGTCGGTCGTTAGGACACTGAAGGGCGACGTCGCTCCCGGCATGTCGATTGCCGCCGCGTGGACGCCGGCAGCCTCTCAGTTGCCTGCCGCGGGTCCACCTGGTGGCCAGACCGGCATCTGGTTCGTTGGGCAGTCATCCGGCGGCTGGGTGGTGCTCCCCGTCGCGGTTGGGGCGGTTCCGGCCGACGGTACGTACATTCCAGCAGCGTCCGCAGGCCTTCCCGCGGGCTTCGCCTACGCGGCGAGCGCACCGCCTGCTGTGAAGCTGGCCTGGGAGTTGGGCGCTGCCGCGCAAGATCCATCGAACGCTTCCGCGCTGGCATGGCTCCTTTCGAGCGGGGCTGCCGACGACCTTGGATCTTCCGTCCTTTCGCCGGTCTGGAACCAACTGTGGTCCTCGGGCGCCCCCGCTGCGCGGGCTGCCGGTCTGGCCGGGCAGGTTCGGACGGGCAGCCCGGCGGCGCTGGCGGTGCTGGCCAGCGGTGATCCAAGATCCTTCGACCCCGTGTCGGAAGGCTACCTTGCCTTGGCCATCTGCCGCTACACTGGCGGGGACGCCGGCGGAATTAGCAGCCTAGGAGCGCTGGCCCGCTCGACTTATGGTGGGAGGGTCCCGCTCTGTGCAGCTCACGCGCTGCGCTCGATCCACAGCAGCGACGCGGTGCGAGAACTGGTTCCGCTGCTTGACAGCCCGTCTCAGCGCGTTCAGTACGAGGCGGTCGCGGGAATCGCGTCGTTCGCAAACGGGCTTCCGGCCGCGACTCCGGCCAACATCCGCAACATGTCCTTTCTGACGGTACCGTCGAGCGCCGCGGCCACCAGCCCGGACACAATGCAGAACTTCCCGACACTGCGTGAATTTCTCAGGCAGCCGCAGGTCTACGTCTCATTCTGGAAGGACTGGCTGGTCGCGCATCCGTTAGGGTGACGCCGCGGATGGCCCGCTCCGACCGCTCGCCGGTTTGTCTGCACGAGTTGTGATTCTCGTCGTGGCAGCTTCCGCGCTGGGGCGGCGGGCGTGGGGCTGGTATCGCGATGGGCGATTCTGAAGTCGACGGGGCTGAGAGAAGTGGAAGTAAGTGGGCTGCGAGTTACCCGGGATATGTTGTTCGTTTATCCGCAGAGGCCGGAGTTACTGGGGGCGGCGTTGTAAGCGGGGAGTTAGTTGGCGGGAGGGGGAATGAGGAACGTGCCGGAGTGGCCAGCGACGGTGAGGGTGGCGGGGACGGGGGCGCCGGTGGGGATGTTGGAGGGGTAGACGAAGTTGAGCTGGTCGATGACCAGTCCGGGGGCAGCGCCGCAGTAGGCGACGGCGGCGGTTTGGCCGGCGATGGTGAGGGTGCAGGCGTTGGCGGTCTCCATGCTTTCGAGCGCGGTGGGGGCGAAGGGGACGCCGTCGTTGGAGGGGGCGTTTTTCGGGCCGAGGCCGTTGCCCCAGAGGGTGCAGGTGGCGCCGGCGGCGGGGCTGGCGCAGCTTGAGAGGATGGCGACGCCGGTGGAGGGGTCGAGGAAGACGGAGGGCGCGGTGGAATCGACGGTGACGGCGACGGGGTCGCTCGATGTGCCGGAGCGGGCGACGGCGACGTTGACGGTGTCCGGGGCGCGCGCGGTGGCCCAGGGGATCTGGAAGTTGATCTGGTTGGGCGAGACGCAAGTGAGCGGGGCATTCGCGCCGTTGACCGTGACGGAGACGCCGGAGGAGGTGGTGGTGGAGAAAGCTCCGTTTAGGAAGAGTTGGGAGGAGTAAGTTGCGTCCGATAAGTTCTGGCCGTAGATGGTGGCGAGGGAGCCGGCGGCGAGGGAAGTAAGTGAGGAGGCGGCGTTGACGATTCCGCCGGGGCTGATGGCGGGCGTTCCGGCGGCGAGCGGGGCGGACTGGTAGACGCGGACGTAATCGACGAGCATGTCCTGCGGGAAGGGCGTGGAGGGAGTGGGCGTTCCGAGGAATGTATGTGGGCCGCCGATGGCGAGGTTGAGGATCAGGAAGAACGGGTGGTTGAAAACCCACTGCGAGCCGGAGGGGATGGAGGCGGGGGTGAGGGTGCGGTAGGCTGTGCCGTCGACGGAGAAGGTGATGGAGTCCTGGGACCACTCGACCGAGTAGATGTGGAAGCCGTTGGAG
>DAIDIH010000380.1 GCA_027459465.1 Bryobacterales bacterium
TCTACCTCAACTCCAGCCACCCCGCCAAAAAATCTCTTGCCAACTTACACGGAAGTCGGGTAAAAAGGATCTGTTCTGAGTGTCTCCGTTGGCCGCTTTTGAACTAACCACCTATGGCCGGTTTTGCGGTGACCGCCGAGGCCGGTAGGCCTGTGCGCCAATGCTGCTACTAAGCGGCAAAACCGGATAGAGCGATAGAAATCCGTCGATTGTCGCCAGGTCTCTTTTGTTCTTTGCGCCGACGATAAGTTCCATGGCGGTGACTTGGGAAAGCGCTCACGGTTCCGGAAGGCGGTCCACATATTCGATCGCGTTGGCGTGTCCTCGTGAAACGTCGATCAGGACGTCGCTATCGATCAGAAAGGGCATTCGGGGGAGACGTGGCCGGATTAACCGTGGAGTTCGCGGCGGAGACGGTTGATGTACTCGACGCTGTCGCCCATGTCTTCACGATCCTTCCACATGCCAGCGAAAGGCGATTCGGAGATGGGGCGAGTACGATGGCTGGGTACTTCGTCCGCAAGGCGCACTTCGACGATCGTGCCCTCTTTGATGGGAATGTCCTGGAGTGGGCGGAAGACGCCTTTTTCGTACCGCGCGCGAATTGTCATCTTGCCACCCTCAGTATAGCCCGCGTTCCTGAGTGCTACTGGGCCTGGTGTGGCCATGGCCGGGCGATCAACGGTTCCAGAGTGCTCGCCCAAGCGAATCGACCTGATCGGAACTTAGCGTCACTTGAGCGCCGGCGGGCGTAATGGACCAACTTCCTCTTGTGGGATTCGACACCCAGTCGCGACTTTTCAAAATCGTGAGCGAGAAGCTTATCGCTTCTTTTCGAAACACCAGGCCCTTTTGGGCAGCCACCGGGCGCATTTGAGTACAAATCGATTCGAGGAGCGCGTGTTGTTCGCGCTTCAGCAACTCTAGAATTTCGGGCATCACATCACGTGTTTTGATCTTGACTTGGGCTTTGGGCATTACGGCAGATTATAACCACGAGTGTTTAGCTACTTATCAACTGAGGGCAGGCCGCCGCCGCTGTCCGTTTGCGCCGCCTTGGTTCGCGCGTCCGCGCGGGGTGGTTATTTGGGCGAGGCGGTTTCGCGGATGAAGGCGGCGACGTCGTCGTGGAATTGTTTTAGGGAGGCTTCGTTGAGGTAGACCATGTGGCCGGCTTCGTAGTAGTGGTAGCGGATGTTGGCCTGGAGGTTGCCGGGGATCGAGAGGTGGTGCATTTCGTAGATGCCCTCGAAGAAGGGGGTGGCGAGGTCGAAGTAGCCGCCGGCGACAAGGATTTTCATGCCGGGATTGGCTTTCATGGCTCGGGCGAGGTCGGGCATGACGTTGGTGCCGCTGGCGGTGGCGGCGGCGGGTGGGGCGCCGGGGGCCTGATGGCGCTGGTCCCATTGCGCGAAGGTTGGCTCGGCGTAGATGGCGGGGAGGTAGGTCTGGTTTTTGCCGTAGTGGAGATCGGTTCGGAGGTATTGGTTGATGGCGGCCGTGTAAGCGGCTGAGATGGCGTTGGCCTGCGGGTCGTAGTCGGCTTCTTCGCTCAGGCGGTGGTAATCGGGGCCCTGGAAGCGGGTGTCGAGGCGGCCGACGGTGAGGCCATCGCCGTCTTCGAGTTCTTTGGTGAACGCGCCGACGCTGACGCGGAGGTTCGCTTTGAGCAGGTAGGCAACGGGGAGGCCGGTGTAGTCATGAAGCTTTTCGGCGACGGCCTGTTTGCGGGCCGGGGCGAGTTCGGAGCCTTCGAGCAGCGCGGTCATGTAGTCGCTCATGGCGAAATTCTCGACTTCCTTGAGGAACGGTTGGAGGGCGGGAGGTTGGTGGGGCAGTTTGTGATGGTAGAAAGCGGTGGCGGCGAAGGTGGGGAGTTCGAGGACGTAGGGCTGGTCGATGCCGGGATTCCAGCGTGGGGCGTCGGCCCAGTTGTCGAAGCTCAACGTGGTGGACAGGAGGACGATGCCGTTGAGGTCGACGTCGTGCAGCATGGCGCTGAGGACGGCGGAGCGGGGCGTGCCGTAGCTTTCGCCGAGCAAGTATTTCGGGGAGTTCCAGCGGTCGTATTTGGTGAGGAAGCGGCGGATGAAGCGTTCGAAGGCGTGGGCGTCGGGATCGGTTCCCCAGAAGGCTTTTTCTTTGTCCTTGCCGGTGATGCGGCTGAAGCCGGTTCCGGGGGCGTCGATGAAGACGAGGTCGCTCGAGTCGAGGAGGCTGAAGTCGTTGTTTTCGATTTTGTAGGGTGCGCCGGGTTGGTGGCGGGTGCCGGGGACGATGACGCGGCGGGGGCCGAAAGCGCCCATGTGGAGCCACATGGTGGAGGAACCGGGGCCGCCGTTATAGAGGAAGGTGATGGGACGGGTTGGGGCGGAGGCGCCTTGCTTGAAGTAGGCGACGTAGAACATGCGGGCCAGTGGCGGGGCTTCTTCGGGCTTGGACGGGTCGGTGGGCTTTTGGTCGGCGCCGGCGAGGAGGGAGCCGTCGGGGGCGAGCATGGCGTCCTGCGAGTCGGTGGCGCCGACGGTTAGTGTGCCGGCGACGGCCTGATAGGGGATGGCCTGGCCGGCAACGGTGACGGTTCCCTGGGATTGGGCATCGGGTTCGGCGGCGGCGGTGGGCTGTTTGGCGGGCGGTTGGGCATTCAGCAGGAGGGTCGAGATTCCGAGCAGGAGAGAGGCGGCGGGCCAAGGCCGGGGCGGGGTGATTGCGGGCATCCTTTCGAGGGTAACCGATGCGGACCATTGACGGCCCGCCCGCGGCGAGAGCGATAATTTAGGCAGGCGTTGGAGTTCGCCGTGAACCGCCCCGGGCGGACCTGGAAGCGGGTCTGCGAGCGGGGAAGATGACTCCTATTGGTTAGCTCACCCGTGAAGGCGGGAGGCGATTGGATGGAGCCAAACGGCACAGCGGCGAACGGACTGAACTCTTCTCACACGCGGCACTTACTGGCGCGGTTCCAGTATGCGGACAAGTTACTCGGTGAGATTGAGACGATTCTTGCCGCGGCGGCGTCGAAATCGCCGTTTCCCAAGTACAAGCCGGATGTGACGCCGCAGCAGGCGAAACTTATTCAGGACTACCTGGCGCGGATCCGCGCGCAGATGGTTCAGGTGCTTCGGAGCCAGGGGATTGAGCCGCCGGCGCCGCAGTTCGGCTCGCTGCATTCGATCCGGGTGATGCTGGGTTTCGCCGGGATTTCGTTTGAGGAATGCCGGGCGGCGGCGATGCGGGGGTATGGGGAGTTTTCGCCGGAGGCGGGCGCGCAACTGGACGGGCTGGCGGGGGAGATGAAGAGTCTGTTGGGCCGGCTGGACGCCTATCTTGCGCAGGGATCGGGCCAGGACCTGTGGGAGAGGCTGGAGGAGTTGGAGCGCGCCGGGAGCGACGTGGGGCTGGTGAAGGTGCTGGAGCGGATCATCGACGCGCATGGGATGGTGGAGTTCCGGCCGGCGCTGGCGAACATCGTCGAACGGATGACGTCGCCGGCGTTTGAGATTGCGGTATTCGGGCGGGTGAGTTCGGGGAAGTCGTCGTTGTTGAACCGGATTGTGGGGCGGGAGATTCTGCCGGTGGGTGTGACGCCGGTGACGGCGGCGCCGACGCGGATTTCTTATGGCGCGGTGGAACGGGGCATGGTGTGGTTTGCCGATGCGAATCCGAGGCAGTTTGAGGTGAGCCGGCTGGCGGAGTATGTGAGCGAGGAGTTCAATTTGGGGAACGCGAAGCACGTAAGCCGGATTGTGGTAGAGCTTCCGTCGGCGCGGCTGCGGGACGGGGTGGTTTATGTGGATACGCCGGGTTTGGGGTCGTTGGCGCGGGCGGGGGCGGCGGAGACGATGGCGTATCTGCCGCGGTGCGACTTAGGGGTTGTGCTGCTGGATGCGGGGACGGCGCTTACTCCGGAAGATCTTTCGACGATACAGGTGCTTTCGGAGGCGGCGATTCCGGTGCTCGTGGCGTTGAGTAAGTGCGACTTACTCGAAGCCGGGGATCTGGAACGCGTACGTACTTACACGGCCGGAAAGATAGAGTCGGAGTTAGGGATGAAGTTGCCGGTGGCGGCGGTGAGCGCGAAGCCCGAGCAGCGGGAGTTACTGGAGGCGTGGTTCGAGCGGGAGATCCTGCCGTTGTACGGCCGGCATGCGGAACTGGCGCGGGAGTCGCTGCGGCGGAAGGTGGGAGCGCTGCGGATGGGGGTGGAGGCGGCGTTGCGGGCGCGTCTGGAGCGTGCGGGGCAGGGCGGGGAAGCGGAGGTGGCGGAGGTGCGGGGCATCGAGAGCGAGCTGCGCAAGGCGGCGGGACGTTTTGCGGGGATCCGCGCGGAGGCGTTCCGAATGAGCGACGAGATCAGCGCTTCCGGGTGGGTGGCGATCCGTCATGCGGCGGAGGTGGTGGCCGATGCGTGGGGCGAGGAGGAATGGGGGCCGGGCGAAGCCGGGGAGCGGGCGGTGGCTGCGATGGAGGCATTTGCGGCGGCGCAGGCCAAGCCGGTTGCGACGATGCTGGTTGAGGCGGCGGAGGAGTTGTCGGACCTTCTTCGGCGGGCGGCGGGGACGCTGGCGCTTCCGAACGCGCCGGAGGGTGGAGAACTGAGCGGCGTGCTGAGCGGGATGCCGCGGCTTGACCTTGGGGCGGGTGGGATCGCGATGGCGGCTCCCGGCGTTGCCGCGCGGCGGTGGCGGGGGTGGGCGGCGCGGCGGGCGGCGAGGCGGCTGGAGGAGGAGTACGGATTACGGGTGAGGCAGGCGTTTGCGGACTATGGCAAGCAGATGGAAGCGTGGATCCGGCGGACGCTGGCGGAGATGGAAGGGCGATTCGACTCTTACGCCGATGCGTATCGGGCGCAGATCGAGCGGTTGATGTCGGGCCGGGGGACGACGGCGGACGAAGCGGAGGCGATCCGTCGGGATCTGGCTGCGCTGAGCGCGCCGGCGAGCGAGGCGCCGGTGGAGACGCCCGCGCTGGGGGACTGAGGGTGGCGCGTCGAGCGGCGGTGGATTCGCGCTGGCATGCGATTGCCTATGCGGTGCGAACGCGCGAGGAGTTGCCGGAGGACTTCGACGCGGGGACGGCGCCGGAGTTTCGCACGGCGGTGTTTCTGCCGCGGGACGATCCGGACCGGCGGGGGCGGTCGGCGTATCCGCCGCGCGTGGTTGGGCTGGCCAGCGGGTCGCTCGTCATCGTGGCGCATCCATCCGCCGAGGAGGGGGTGGAGGAACTGCGCTTTGAGCGCATCCGGTTTGTGGAGTCCGGCCAGATTCTGCTTTCGGGGTGGGTACGGTTTGTGGGGCCGGATCTCGATCGGACGCTTCTCTACAACACGCGCGGGTGGCGGGCGGTGGAAGGATTTCTGAGGGAGTTCCGGAGGGAATATCTGCCGGAGGGGAAGGTGGAAGCGCACGACGGGGTGAAGTTCGGGCCGCCGCTCGATTTGAAGTTCCGGAACGCGCTTGCCGGGGAACTGGACGCGGAGGAGCGTGTCGAGGCGACGCTGTTCCGGGCGCCGGAGCGGTTGGCGCGGGGAGGACTCCTGCGGCGGCGGCGCTTGTGGGCGCCGGGCGATCTGCTGGTGGCGACGAGCCGGTGTTTGTTGTGGATCACGGACCGGGATGGGGGCGCGTGTGCGCGTTACGGCAGGATCGCACGATACGCGCGGCTGGGGTGCGTTGAGAAGATTGTGCGGGAGCGAGAGGGAGGGGAGGGTTTCCTGCGCGTGGGGTTTGGCGGGGCGGAGATGGAGTGGCGGATCCCGGTCAGCGAGGCTCAGTGGCAGGATGCGGGGTGGTTTGAAGGGATTCGAGGGCGGCGCGATGGCGGGCGAGTTCCGCGAGGTCCCGTCGAATCGCCGCGGCCTCCGCGCCCGCCGAGGCGGTGAGGCGGGAGATGGTGAGCGCCAGGTCGTCGAGGCGGCGGAGGGCTTCCTTTTCCATCGCCTGAATGGAGGAACGAACAGTTTCGTCCCACTGTGTGGTGAGGCGCGAGAGGTTCATGAAGACGGCGCCGGCGATCTTGGCCTCGAAATGGCGTTCGATGAAGCCGCGGATCAGGGGCATGGGGAGGATGGGGGAGAGGAGTTCCCAGTTGCGGTCGAAGATCTTGCCGACGCGGACGTCGGGCGAGCGGGGTTGTTCGACGGGGAGGTCGATTTCGTGCGTTTGCAGGGGCACGCCGAGGGTTTGCAGGGTGCGCTCGGAGAGGCGGTTGCGGAAGTCCTGGAGGGATTGGGACAACTGGCGGGAGGCCCGGCGGGCGGGTTCGGTGAATTCGGCGAGATGGGCAGAGGAGAGGGCCTGCATTTCGCGGATGAGGGAGGCGGCGAGCCATTCGTCGAACTGTTCGAGGGCGGCGGCGAGGTTGCGTGTCCAGGAGGGGAACTGCTCGTGGAGACCGGTGAGGAGGCGGCGGCGGATGGCGGGCTCTTCTTTTTTGAGGAGGCGCTGGAAGGATTCGCGGCAGGGGCCGGCGGTGTGACGCGCGATGAGTCGGAGGGACTGGCGGGCGTCTTCGAGCGTGTCCTGGCCGCCGCAGATTTTTTGGCGCAGGGTTTCGCGATCGGCGTCGCTGGCTTCGGTCGATTTCAGCGCGAGGGTGAGATAGCCGGAGCACTCGGCGAGGAGGGATGCCGCCTTGTGGCGGAGGATTTCGAGGCGGTGGGTGAGTAACTCGTCTCGCGCGGGAAGGAGGAGATCGACTTCGACGGCGGCGCGGAGGGACTCAAAACCGGGGCGAATCGAGTAGGGGTAGACTTTGACGGGATGGTCGAGGCCGAGGGCGAGTTGTTTGGTGACATACTCGAGTACCTCGGCGCGGCCGTCTTCGTCGAGTAAGTCGAACTTAGTTAGTAAGAGCGAGATATTCGGGGTGTAGCGGCCGAGAGTCTGGAGTAACTCGATGTCGCGCTGGGAGAGGGGTGGATCGACGGCCACGGCGACGATGGCGAGGCCTACATTGGGGAGCCAGTCGAGCGAGGTGCCGGTGTTGTGTTCGAGGACGCTTTCCAGGCCGGGTGTGTCGACGAAGCGGATGCCTCTGTAGCGGCCGAGCGATGGCAGTTCGACGTGGACGCGGGCGACGTGTTTGGAGTTTTCGGGGTTTTCGCTTTCGCTGATGAATTCGCCGATGCGGTCCACGGCGACGGTTTCGATGCGCCCGTCGTGATGGATGACCTGGGCTTGGGGGACGGGACCGTATTCGAGTTCGGTGACGACGGTGGTGACGGGGATGACGCCGGTGGGAAGCAGGGCGACGCCGAGGGTGTGATTCAGGAAGGTGCTCTTGCCGGCCTTGAAGCGGCCGAAGACCGCGATGTTGAGTACGTTTTGCGCGGCGAAGGCGCGGCAACTCAAGAAGAAGGCGTCGAGCGAGGCGATGCGGTAGCGGCGGCAGATGTTTTCCGCGGTGAGGACAGCGGCGTTGATTTCGGGGAGTTCGTTCATCGGGCGAACTCGGAAAGGACGTCGATGCGCAGCGGCAGGAACTTGATGTGGCGGCCGTAGCGATAGCCGGGCTGCGCGGCCAGACGGCACATTTCGACGATCTGCCCGGGGTTACCTTTGGCGGCGGGCAGGACTTTGCGGCGGAACTCGTCGAGATCGAGGGAGTCGAGGGAAAAGGCGCGAGAGGCGAGGTCGAAGAGGAGGGACGCCTCGTGACGGGGGAGCGGTTTGAGGCTGATTTCCTCGCGCGGGTCCCAGAAGAGTTTGTGCAGATGGCCGAGGCGTTCGCGGGAGGTTGCGGTGACGATGAGGGCCACGCCGGGGATGTAGTAGAGTTCCTGCAGGAAGCGGTACATGCGCGGGTCGGCATCGGAGACGTCTTCGACGATGACGGCGCGGGGCGCGGCGCGGAGAGCGGTTGCGACGAGTGGTTTCAGGTGGAGGGTGGTGGCGCGGCGAAGATCGGGGTAGCGGGCGGAGCGGCAGCCGAGTTGAACGGCGAGGCTGGCGAGGAGATCGTGAAGGAGGCGGGGCCGGGACATGAGGACGAAGGGCGTCGATGAGGCGAGAAGGGCCTCACCGAGGAGACGTGTTTTGCCGATGCCTGGCGGGCCGGTGATGAGGCGTGATTGGCCGGAGCGCAGCGAGGCGACCAGGGTCTCGCAGGAATCCTGGCGGCCGAGGAGCGGCAGGGCTGGGGGGCGGTCAGGCTCCGCGTCCCTCATTGGCTGTGACCCTTTTCTGGACCCGAATCATCTGGACGGACGAGGTGGCCATGAGGCCGGTGTCCATCATCGGTTCGATGACGGGGATGAGGCGGCGGATGTTTTCGGCGGTGTCGACGATGCTGATGAGGATGGGGCGATGGCTGTGGACGAGGTGGGCCTTGTGCAATTCGGCGGTTTCGCCGTAGCCTTCGAGGCCGGCGAAGACGGTGGCGCCGGCGATGCGGAGTTCGCGGCATTTGGCGACGATGGCTTCAAAGAGCGGCTTGCCCTGATAGCGGTCCGACTCCGAGATATGGATGCGCAGGATTTCAGCTTGTTGCACTTGTGGCACCGGGAGCCTCCGCTTCGGTTTGACTACGGACGAGCCTGACGATGTCGGCGTCGGAGATGACGATGAGACCGTCTTCGAGCATCTCCTCGACCGCTTCGGCGGCGGCAGCGATTTTTTCGGCGGTGTCGACGACGGAGATCATCACCGGGAGGTCGCGCGAGACGTGGAGGAAGCTTTTCTTGTGTTCGTGGCCCTTGGCGCCGTAGCCGAGGATGCCGCGGTAGACGGTGGCGCCGGCGATGTCGAGCATGCGGAGTTTTTTCACGATGGCGTCGTAGAGCGGCTCGCCGTGCCACTTGTCGGCTTCACCGAGGAAGACGCGCAGGATTTTGGCGGGGCCCTCCTTGCGAGTGTGAGGGAGTTTGGGCTCGGGATGAGTGGACTTGCGGGCGTGCTTGACGACGGTGGTGTCCTGGACTTCGATGAGGCCGTCGGTGACCATTTCGTAGAGGGTGGGGAGGACTTCGTCGACCTTGGCGGGGGACTCGATGAATTCGATGCGGATGGGGAGGTGTTCGGCCTGGAGTTCGACGCGTGGGGTGTGCAAGGTTTGGTGCGCGCCGAAGCCGGCGAAGGCGCGGGTGGAGGTGGCGCCGGCGACGCCTTTGTGGAGGAGGTAGGTGAGGATCGCGTCGTGGAGCGGGGTGAGGTGGTGGCGGGCGTCCTCGTTGAGGAAGATGGTGACTTTCTTGGCTGGGCCTTTGGTCAGCATGGTTGCTCCTGTGCTACTGGCGGGCGGCGAGGGAGGCGCCGAGCCAAACCCCGAGATAGCCGAGCACGACGCTGCTTGTCAGATACAGCATAGCCATCCAGCGGGCGCCTTCGACGGCAGCCTGATAGGTTTCGTACTCAAAGCTGGAAAATGTCGTGTATCCGCCGAGGATGCCGACGACGAGAAACAGGCGCCAGTAAGGATGCGGGTTGAAGCGCGCCGTGAGCAGAGTCATCAGGACGCCGATCAAAAACGAGCCGGAGACGTTGATGATGAGAGTGCCGAGGGGGAAGCGGCCTCCGTATTTGGCCATGATCCAGGAGCCCGCCGCGTAGCGGGCGACGCCGCCGAGGCCCGCGCCGGCGAGCACCACAAAATATCGATCCAAGTTCCGTTTTTCTCCTTCCGCCGGGAACGATTTCCGAGGCAGAACGCTACTCTCTCAGGTTGTTTGTGGGTTGCTGCGGGGTTGGCGTGGAAGCCTCCTACAGCAAGTCCACTGTAGGAGTCATTGGCCGTTTGAGGACGGCGTTAAGCGAACTCCACCGCTTGTTTCAGGGTATAACAGCGGCGCGGAGCGGGCAAGGCGACGGTTGGGAGTTAGGGGCGGGTGCGGCCACTGGATTTGAGGCGATCGAGTTTGGCCGCCATTTGTTTGACGCGGGCCGGGAATTTGGCGGCGAGGTTGTTTTTCTCGCCGGGATCCTCGGTGAGGTTGTAAAGCTGCGGTGTGGGACTGTTGCCGAGTTCGGTGTTGGTGTTGCGGTTGTAGCGCGGGGCGTTGCTGGGCTCGATGTATTTCCAGTTGCCTTCGATGAGGCCGAGGGAGTCGGCGTCTTCGGCGAGGCTCTGGCGGGCTTTTTCGGTTTGGCCGAGGAGAGCGGGAAGCATGTTGAGGCTGTCGGGGGCGGCGTCATGGGGAACGGATTGGCCGGTGAGGGCGGCGAAGGAGGCGTAGAGGTCGACCTGGCTGATGAGGGCGTTGGAGAGGCGGTCGGGGCGGATGTGGCCGGGCCAGCGGGCGATCATGGGGACGCGGGTGCCACCGTCGAAGATGCTGTATTTGCCGCCGCGGAAGATGCCGGCGGGGCGATGATCGCCGAGTTTTTCGACGGCCTGGTCCTTGTAGCCGTCGTCGACGACGGGTCCGTTGTCGGAGGAGAACATGACGATGGTGTTGTCGGTGAGGTGGTTGCGGTCGAGGCAGTCGAGGACCTGGCCGACGGACCAATCGAGTTCGGCGATGGCGTCGCCGCGGGGGCCCATGGGGGTTGCGCCGCGGAAGCGGGGATTGGGGATACGGGGGACGTGGATGTCGTGGGCGGCGAAGTAGAGGAAGAAGGGGTGATTCTTGTTCTGGTCGATGAAGCGGGTGACTTTGCCGGCGAGGACGTCGACGATGTCTTCATCGACCCAGAGGGCGGAGGCGCCGCCCATCATGTAGCCGATGCGGCTGACGTGGTTGACGATGGCCTGGTCGTGGCCATGGCTGGGGTGCATGGTGAGGAGTTCGGGGTGGTCTTTGCCGGTGAGTTCGCCGGGGAAGGGGGCTTTGTAGCTGACGCGGATGGGGTCTTTGGGGTCGAGGTTGACGACGCGGTGGTTTTCGACGAAGACGCAGGGGACGCGGTCGAGCGTGGCGGGGATGATGAAGGAGTAATCGAAGCCGACTTCGTTGGGGCCGGGGCGGATGTCGCCGTTCCAGTCGATTTTGCCGCTGCCGAGGCCGAGGTGCCATTTGCCGATGGCGGCGGTGTGGTAGCCGGCGCGCTGGAGCATGGCGGGGAGGGTGGCGCCGTTGGTGGGGAGGATGAGGGCGGCGTCGCCGGGGAGGATGCCGGTGCCGGGTTTGCGCCAGGCGTACTGGCCGCTGAGGAGCGAATAGCGGGAGGGGGTGCAGGTGGCCGAGGAGGTATGGACGTTGGTGAAGCGGAGGCCGCCGGCGGCGAGGCGATCGAGGTTGGGAGTTTTGACGCGCGTGGCGCCGTAACAGGAGAGGTCGCCGTAGCCGACGTCGTCGGCGTAGATGAGGACGATGTTGGGGCGGTTGGAGGGGGCGGCTGCGAGAGAGGCCGCGGCGCCGGCGCCGAGGCCGGCGGAGAGGAGGAACTGGCGTCGATTCACCTTGACTACTTTGTCACATTGGGCGAGGCGAAGGAGTGATTACGAATCGTCCTCTTCGACGCCCATCTGGGACAAGCGGTAGCGGAGGGCGTTGCGGGTGAGGCCGAGGAGTCGGGCGGCCTGGCTCTTGTTGCCGTTGGCGCGGCGGAGGGCTTCGCGGATGAGTTGCTGTTCGTATTGTTCGAGGGAGAGGCCTTCGGGAAGGAAGCCGCCGTTGGAGGCGGCGGGACGGGCGCGGTGATCGGTTTCCAGGCGGATGTCGGAGGATTGCAGGCGCGTGCCGGAGGCGAGGACCATGCTGCGCTCGATGACGTTTTCGAGTTCGCGCACATTGCCGGGCCAGTGATATTCGAGGAGGCGCTCGATGGCTTCGGGGGCGACGGATTCGACATGGCTGCCGAGGTCCTTGCCGAGCTTCTTGACGAAGTGCTCGACCAGGAACGGGATGTCCTCCTTGCGCTCGCGGAGCGGCGGGACGTTGATGGGGAGGACGTTGAGGCGGTAGTAGAGATCCTCGCGGAAGGTGCCTTGTTCGAGGGCTTCGCGGAGGTCGACATTGGTGGCGGCGATAATGCGGACGTCGATGTGGCGGGTTTTGTTGCTGCCGAGGCGTTCGAACTCGCGTTCCTGGAGGATGCGGAGGAGTTTCACCTGGACGGCGGCGGGGACGTCGCCGATTTCGTCGAGGAAGACGGTGCCTGTGTCGGCCTGCTCGAACTTACCGGGCTTGGTGGTGGTGGCGCCGGTGAAGGCTCCTTTTTCATAGCCGAATAGTTCGCTCTCCATGAGGTTTTCGGGGATGGCGGTGCAGTTGAGTTTGACGAACGGCTTGTCGCAGCGGGGGGAATGCTGGTGGATGGCGCGGGCGATCATGTCCTTGCCGACGCCGCTTTCTCCGCAGAGCAGGACGGTGGCGCGGGTGGGGGCGACGCGCTCGACGGTGGAGAAGATTTCGCGCATGGCGGGGCTGCGGCCGACGATGTTGCCGAACTGATAGCGCGAGTTGAGTTCGGCTTTGAGCTGGCGGTTTTCCTCG
>DAIDIH010000381.1 GCA_027459465.1 Bryobacterales bacterium
AGCGTGTGGGTGATGTTGTCCATGAAGCCGCGGCCTGCGAGCGGGTGCGAGTCAGATAGGCCGGCGGCAGCAGGAGTGTGATCGCCGCAGGAACCAGTTCTATGGAAGCGGGCAACTCTCCGGCGGCTTCGCCATCGACCTGCACGTAGCCCTTTGCTGAAGTTGGGGCCGCGATCCGCGCCTGGGTCGCGTGGCAGATGGCGATGCCGCGGGCGCGTGCCTGGCGGCCGGTGAGGATCGCCAGAAAATAACGGAGGTAGACGAAAGGGTTCGGACCGCGGAACAGCACTGCCTCGAACCGGTCGTCGAGAAGGCTCACGTCGCGGGCGATCTCGATGTCTCCGCCGTAGTTTCGCACCCGGCTCAACAGCGCGAAGCTGAAGCGCCCGGATACCGGCCCGGACTCGACCTCGAACTCCGGCAGATCACGCCCGAGTTGGGCGAAGCCGCCGATCCAATAAGACAGCTTACCCAACGACGACTTCCACTTTTGATCGAGATGATGGACAATATGGGCGTCCAACCCGGCGCCAGCCATCAGTAGAAAGTACCGGCCGTCCGGGTTGGCTTCGTTTTTCAAAATTCCGGCTGAGACCGGCTCGGCCACCGCCGTGGAAATGTTGGCTGCCGCACGCTCCATCGACCGGGGCATGCCGGTTTCAACCGCAAGGACATTCGCCGTGCCCGCCGGAAGAACGCCGAGCGGCACGCCGGAGTGAATCATCCCATTAGCGATCTCATTGACAGTGCCGTCCCCGCCGGCAGCAAGGATCACTTCGGCGCCTCGCCGAATGCAATCGGCGGCGAGAGCCGAGGCCGTGCGCGGACCGGTGGTCTGGATAGGTTCGATTTCGTGACCGCCGTCCTTAAGGATGCGAAGGGCGGCGTCGAGCCTGCGGCGGCCTCTGCCGCGGAGACGTCCCGCGTTGGGGTTATAGATGAGATAGCCGCGGCGATAGTTACGGATAAGAAAGCCTCACTCAGTTAACACCGCGCACAACGTGGGCGGGACGCGGGCGCCTACTGGCTCAATTGAGCGCGCCCCGCGCTGTGCGCTCTCGGATACTCTCAGTATTATAAATGCCTCACTCCAAGTCGCATGAGACACCGGCGCGGGCGATCGAGCGCCTGCGGGAAACCCTGCGCCGCCACGAGCACCTGTACTACGTTCTCGACCAGCCCGAGATTACGGATGCCGAATACGACGCAATGATGCAGGAGTTGCGCAAGCTCGAAGAGGCGCACCCGGAGTTGACCACGCCGGATTCGCCAACGCAGCGCGTGGGCGGCAAGCCGCGCGAGGGGTTTGTCAAGGTGAACCACAGTTCGCCGATGCTGAGCCTCGACAACGCGCTGAACGAGGCGGAACTGCGCGACTTCGACCGGCGCGTTCGGGACCTGCTTGGGGGCGGACATTTTCGTTATGTAGCGGAGTTGAAGCTCGACGGGCTGTCGATGGCGGCCCGCTACCAGAATGGCCTTTTCGTGCAAGCCGTGACGCGGGGCGACGGCCTTGTGGGCGAAGATGTGACGGAAAACGCTCGAACGATCCGTTCGCTGCCCCTGCGCGCCGAAGGTACAGAGGACACGTTCGAGACGCGCGGCGAGGCGCTGATGAACCGCCGGTCCTTTGAAAAAGTGAACGCTGAGCAGGAGGCACAGGGGAAGCCGCGGTTCGCCAATCCGCGGAACGCCGCCGCGGGCGCGCTGCGGGCACTCGAGCCGTGGGTGACCGCTTCGCGGAAGCTTGATTATCAACCGTATTTCCTGCTCAAGGATGGAGCTCCGATGGAGACGAGCCACTGGGCATCGCTTGAGCGGCTGAGCGAGATGGGCTTCAAGGTTAATGAGAACCGCAAGCTCTGCGCCGACATCGAAGAATGCGTCGCATTCTGCAACGAGTGGGAAGCCAAGCGGGACTCGCTGCCGTATGAAATCGACGGCGTGGTGTTCAAAGTGGATTCGGTGGCCCAGCAGGAGCGGCTGGGCTGGACGGCGAAGGCTCCGCGCTGGGCGATCGCCTACAAGTTTCCGCCGCGGCAGGCGAAGACCGTGGTGGAAGACATCCGCGTTCAGGTGGGACGGACCGGGGCGCTCACGCCGGTGGCCGACCTGCGGCCGGTGGACATCGGCGGCGTGACGGTATCGCGCGCGACGCTGCACAACGAAGACGAGATTGCACGGCTGGGACTGGAGATCGGCGACACGGTGTTGGTGGAACGCAGCGGCGACGTGATTCCGAAAGTGGTGCGCGTGGTGCACGAAGGCCCGCACCGGCGGCGGTTCCAGATGCCGTCCAACTGCCCCGAATGCGGCAGCGAGGTGGTTCGAGAACCCGGAGCGGTGGTCTGGCGTTGCATTAACGTCGACTGTCCGGCGCGGCTGAAGGAGAGCGTGCTGCATTTCGCCTCGCGCGGGGTGATGGATATCGACGGGATGGGCGAGGTGCTGGTGGATCAGCTTGTTGACCGCGGTCTGGTGAAGAGCGTGGCGGATTTGTATGAGCTCACGGTGGAAGACCTGGCCGGGCTCGAGCGGATGGCGGAAAAATCGGCGAAGAAGGTTCATGGCAATATCCAGGCGTCGCGGAAGCGGCCTCTTCCGAGGGTGTTGAACGGGCTCGGCATCCCGATGATCGGCGAAAGGACGGCTCAAATTCTGGCGAGTACGTTTGGAAGCCTGGATGAGATCGCGGACGCGCCGATGAAGACGTTGCAGGAAGCCGAGGAGGTGGGTCCGAAGGTCGCCGAGGCGATCCGCAGTTTCTTCGACGAGCCGCGCAACCGGAATCTCGTCGAGCGCCTGCGGAAAGCCGGGCTTGTGTTCACGCACGAGAAGGCGGCGCGTAAAGCCACTCAAGCAGGGCCGCTGGCGGGCAAGGTGTTTGTTTTGACCGGGACGCTGCCGACCCTGGCGCGCGAGGAAGCGAAGGAGCGAATCGAGGCGGCGGGCGGCAAAGTGACCGGCTCGGTGAGTAAGAAGACGAGCTATGTCGTGGTGGGCGATGAGCCGGGCTCGAAGCTCGATCAAGCGCGTGAACTCGGCATTCCGACGCTCGATGAAGAAGGCTTGCTGGATATGTTGAAATAGAGTTTCGGAGCCTTCCCTGCATCATTTCATCGACAACCTCGTCACTTGGGGACCGCTTGGTGTGTTCCTGCTCGCTGTGCTCGACTCGGCCGGCATTCCGATGGTTGCCGGCGTGGACGCGCTGATTGTTTACCTTGCGTATCGAAACCCCGCCGGAGCCTGGTTGAGCGCGATTGTGGCGGTGATCGGTTCGGTTGGTGGAAGTCTGTTTTTGTTCCTGATGGCGCGCAAGGGCGGCGAGCGCTATCTGGCGCGTTTCACGAGTTCCGGCCGAGGCGCGCGGCTGCGGGGGTGGTTCGTTCGCTATGGCATGTTGACGGTTCTGGTGCCGGCGCTGCTGCCGATTCCGATGCCGCTGAAGATCTTCATCCTTTCCGCGGGCGCGCTCGGCGTGCATCCGGTCATGTTTGGCTTCGTTTTCGCGGGGGCGCGCGCGCTGCGGTACTTCGGGCTCGCCTGGCTTGGCATGCACCTGGGCCGCGAGACGCTTCCCTACTTGAAGGGTCACGTCGTCGAATTGCTGCTCATTGCGATCGGCTTATTCTTAGCGCTGTTCTGGCTCGTGCGGCGGTTTGGTTCCACATCCGGCGTGGAAGTTTCAAGTTAGTCCAGCTTGAAACGCACTTCGATCGGGCAGATAACCTCCACCGGTTTGCCATTGAGCAGGGTCGGGTGGTAGACCCATTGCCGGACGGCGGCGAGCGCCGCGGCGACCAGTAGCGGATGGCCGGAGACGACTTGTAGATCCCGAACCGTTCCGTCCCGTGCAATGATGCCGACTAACCGCACCACGCCCGAAACGCGCGCCGCGCGGGCCAGCGGCGGATAGACGGGAATCACCTGGTGCAGTAACTTTGCCTCTTGCACGCGTCCTCCCACCGCGACCGGCGAATCCGGCTGGGCCGGCCGGCTCGCAGTCTGTTTCTGGGGCGGCGGCGCAGCGGCGATGCGTGTAAGTGCGTCCAGGCTCACCACTTCGCCGGTTCCGCCGTGCACTCCACCAGGAATAGCGAGTCCCGGGCTGGGAAGCACAGCGGGCGCATTTAAGGCAACCGAAACGCCGCGAGGTATCGTGCGCGGGGCCTCGAATATGTGAGCCTCGCTTCGCGCGGGTGCAGCCGGCCGGCCAGAAGCATGGGAAATCGGGGCAGACGGCGGCGGGAACGTAAGTGTAAGTGGAATTGTAATGGCAAGGCGCGGTAACTTACTCGGGAAGAACAAGGGGACTAACAGGGCGCCGCCAAAGAGTATTAACTGGCAGGTAAGTGATGTGAGTAAGCTTAGCGGCTCAGCCGCAGGACGCGTGCCGAGAAACGATTGCTCGAACATACGCCGGAATAGACGCCACTTACTTCCGCGAAGTTCCCGAGCTTCACTCGCTCGGAACGATGCGCCCGTCGCGCATCGAGATAATCCGGTGGGCGTAAGCTGCCGCTTCGGCGTTGTGGGTGATCATGAGAATCGTCTGGCCGAGGCGGCGGTTGAGATCGCTGAGAAGTCCGAGGACGGCGGTCGAGTTTTCCGTGTCGAGGTTTCCGGTCGGCTCATCGGCGAGGAGGATAGCGGGATGGTTGACGAGGGCTCGGGCAATGGCGACGCGCTGTTGCTCGCCTCCGGATAAAGCCCGCGGCTTGTGGGCCAGCCGGGACCGGATGCCGAGCAGGTCCAACAGAGCATTGAAGTCGCCATCGAATTCCACGGGTTTTCCCGCGATGTCGCGGGCGATGAGAATGTTGTCGCGCGCGGTGAGCGTGGGCAAAAGATTGTATTTCTGAAAAACGAAGCCAACCGTGGTCTTGCGCAGTTTCGTGCGCTCGGCTTCGGAGATTTTCAGCAGGTCGTATCCGGCCACGGTAAGCGAGCCGGCCGTAGGCGGCGTCAGGCCGCCGAGGATGTGGAACAGCGTCGATTTGCCGGACCCGGACGGCCCGATGATGGAGACGAACTCGCCGCGGGAGATGTCGAGGTCGAGGCCGCGCAGGGCGTGGACATCCACCTCGCCGGCCCGATAGACCTTGCGCAGGCCGCGGGCCGAGATGATCGGGGCTTCAGTCATAGCTCAACGCCTCGATGGCGTCCTGGCGCGCTGCCTTCAGGCCCGGATACGTTGCCCCGAGCAGAGCGCCGCCCATGGCAATGAGGGCGGCGATGGGCCACCAGTGCGGCACGATCGCTTGCGTCAGAGATCCAGGGACGAGGGTTTCGATCAACCAGCGGCTACCGAAGCTGAAGATGATGCCGGCAAAGGTGCCGAAGACGGCGAGCAGAGCGGTTTCGCGAAGCAGGATGCCGACAATGTAGGCGGGCGTCGCGCCGAGCGCCTTGAGCACGCCGATCTCCCGCGTTCGCTCCAGCACAGCGGTGTACATCGAAAGAAACACCACGAGAAAGCCGATGACAACGCCGAGGCCGATGACCACCCCCGTGAACGTCTTTAGCACGGGGATATTGTTCGGTGACATCTGGGAGATGAGGTCGGCCATGGACCAGATCTGATACTCGGCAAGGCCGGCGCGGCGGAGT
>DAIDIH010000382.1 GCA_027459465.1 Bryobacterales bacterium
GTCCGGCGGCTTCTCGTCAAAAGTTACTTTCTCCCCGTAGCGTAGGTTGCCCATGACCCGGGTCACTGCCTCGTCGGCCGACCCGGGCAGCGCAATCTCGACGAGGGACCCGGTCCGCTTCATTTTCAAACCGGCGAGACCCGCCATCACCTGCCTTGCGATGCTCGGCGTCGGATAGGAGGCCAGCACCAGCGTCACGCCGCCCGGATACCTCGCTACCACCGCTTCGGCCGAGAACTGGAATCCGAACCTGTCCGCCGGCAAACCCGGGGCGAACGCGGCCAGGCTCGCCGGGCCCAGGATGTATCTCTCGGAACCGGCCATGGCGCCCTTGGGCAGGAACCCCGGCAGTGTGGGGTATCCTACACGTCCTGCCTCTATTGGGTCGAGGTCTTTGGCCAACTCGCCCGGCTTTGGGCAGTCCCCGCTGCAGGTCACCACCAATGTCCCGACAACGTTGGTTCCCGGGTGGGAAGCCTCCTGCCATCGCCCGGCGGCGTACGCCCCTGTGGGATCGTCAAAACGGTAGGCCGTCGCCCGCCACTTGCCGAAGTCCGCCTCTTCGGCCGACTTCAGTCCGAACTCCGCCCACAACGGGCTTGACTCGGGCTTAACCGCGCTGATTTTAGCCTTTACTCCCGGCGCCGGCCGCCAGACGCTTTGTCCATAAACGGACGCGGCCAGCACCAGGAACAGAGCTATGCATTGGCGCCGCAGCATTTCTTGTACTTCTTTCCGCTCCCGCAGGGGCAGGGGTCGTTCCGGCCGGCCTTGGCCTTCGCCACCACGGGCTTGGCGGAAGAACTCGACGCTTCTCCCCCGACGAACTGTAACTCGGCCATCTCGCGTTCCTTCTTGCGCTGGATATTGCGCGTGAAGTCCTGGACGCTGGCCTGTGCCGCGCGCCGCTGCTCCATGCTAGCCGCGGCCAGCACTTCCTGGTCGGTTTCCTCTTCTTCCTCTTCTTCTTCCTCGTCGTCACTCGGGAACGGAAGCACGGGCTTCGGCGCGCCATATTCGCTCCCGTCGGCCCGCGTCACCTGCAGGAAGAACAGATATCGCAGCGTCTCGTCCTCGATGCGGTCCATCATCGCCTGGAACATCTCGAAGGACTCTTTCTTGTACTCGATCAGCGGGTCCTTCTGGCCGTAGCCCCGGAGGCCGATCCCTTCCTTCAGGTGGTCCATGGCCAGCAGGTTGTCCTTCCACTGGGTGTCGATGATGTTCAGCATCACGATGCGCTCGGCTTCGCGCATCATCTCCGAGCCGATCAACTGCTCCTTGTCCTTGTATCGCGCTTCCAGCCGCTCGACGATGAAGTCCTCGATCTCGTCACGCAGCATGCCGCTCAACTCAGACGGTTCCACCTTCACGCCGAACTGCGTCAGGACGTCGGACTGCAAGCCGTGAAGGTCGTACTCGCTGGCATGTACCTTCTCCGGGCAGCGCTCGTCGATATAGGACGCCACGAGTCCGGCCATCATCTCCATCACCCGCTCGCGTTGATCCTGGCCTTCGAGCAGCGCCCGCCGCATTCCGTACACGGCCTGCCGCTGCTTGTTCATGACGTCGTCGTATTCGAGGATGTGTTTGCGCGAAGCGAAGTTCTGCGCTTCCACCGCCTCCTGCGCCGCCGCGATCCGCTTGGTGATCAGCCGGGACTCGATCGGCACGTCCTCTTCCATGCCGAGACGCAGCATCAGCTTCTGCATCCTCTCGCCGCCGAAGATCCGCATGAGGTCATCCTGCAGCGAAAGATAGAAGCGAGAACTGCCGGGGTCGCCCTGGCGCCCGGCGCGTCCGCGAAGCTGGTTGTCCACGCGGCGGGACTCGTGCCGCTCCGTGCCCAGAATGTGCAGGCCACCGAGCGATCGCACTTCCTCGCGCTCGGCGTCCGTTTCCTTCTTATAGCGGTCGAGCACGTCGCGCCATTCCAGGTTTTCCGGCGACCCGAGCACCGCCGTCTGCATGGCGTCCGGGTCCTTGCCCTGCTTCCGCAGATGCTCCTTCGCCATGAACTCGGGATTGCCGCCGAGCAGAATGTCGGTGCCACGGCCGGCCATGTTGGTCGATACAGTCACCGCGCTCTTCCGCCCGGCCTGAGCCACGATTGTCGCCTCGCGTTCGTGGTTCTTCGCGTTCAGCACCTCGTGCCTGACGCCCATGCGCTTCAGGATGCCGCTGAGCTTCTCGGACTTCTCGACCGAAACCGTGCCGACGAGAACCGGCTGGCCTTTGGCGTTGAGCTCCTTGATCTCCTTGGCCGCGTTCCGGAACTTCTCTTCCTCGGTCCGGTAAACGATGTCGTGGTATTCCTTGCGAACCATCGGCCGGTTGGTCGGCACCACGATCACGTCCAGCTTGTAGATCTTCTCGAATTCGGCGGCTTCCGTTTCCGCCGTTCCCGTCATGCCGGCGAGTTTCTTGTACATACGGAAGTAGTTCTGGAAGGTGATCGTCGCCAGCGTCTGGTTCTCGCGCTCGATCTTGACGCCTTCTTTGGCTTCGACCGCCTGGTGCAGACCGTCGGACCAACGCCTTCCGGGCATCAGGCGCCCGGTGAACTCGTCCACGATGATGACTTCGCCATCCTGCACGACGTAGTCCTTGTCGCGGTGGAACAAACTGTGCGCCTTCAGCGCCTGCTGCACGTGGTGGTTGATGTCCAGGTGCTCCGGATCGTAGAGGTTTTCGATGCCGAGCAGCTTTTCGAGCTTGGCAACGCCTTCTTCGGTCAACCCGGCCGCGCGGTGTTTCTCGTCGATGGTGTAATCGCCGGTGGTGTACTTTTCGCCCGGTTCCTTTCCCTCGATCACCTCGCCGCGCACCAGCTTCGGAATGATGCGGTTGATCTTGTAGTACTTGTCGGTCGATTCCTCGCTCGGCCCGGAAATGATCAGCGGCGTGCGCGCCTCGTCGATCAGAATTGAATCAACCTCGTCGACAATCGCGAAATGGTGCCCGCGCTGCACGCAGTGTTCGAGCCGGAACTTCATGTTGTCGCGCAGGTAGTCGAAGCCGAACTCGTTGTTGGTGCCGTAAGTGATATCGGCCCCATATGCCGTCCGACGCTCGTCGTCGTCGAGGTCGTGAAGAATCACGCCGGTGGTCAGGCCGAGAAAATGGTACACGCGCCCCATCCAATCGGAGTCGCGCCGGGCCAGGTAGTCGTTTACCGTCACGACATGAACGCCTTTGCCTCCGAGCGCGTTCAGATACACCGGCAGCGTCGCCACGAGCGTCTTGCCTTCGCCGGTCTTCATCTCGGCGATCTTGCCGCGGTGCAGCACAATGCCGCCGATCAACTGCACGTCGAAGTGACGCATTCCGAGTACGCGCCGGGCCGCCTCGCGGCAGACGGCGAAAGCCTCGATCAACAGATCGTCCAGCGTCGCGCCCTGCTCGATTCTCTGTCGGAATTCGACCGTCTTGGCCGCCAGTTCGGCGTCGCTCAACGCCTGCATCGACGGCTCCAGATCGCTGATGGCCGCCACCAGCGGACGCATCCGCTTCACTTCGCGCTCGTTGCGCGTGCCGAATACTTTCGCTAATGCTTTATCCAGAAACATCTCAACCTCTCCCTGTCAACTCTTCCTTCCCTTGCCGCCGGCCATTCCCGCGCGCGCATGAAAGCGTTGCGCCGGACCATCAAACGAGAGAAAGAAAGAAAGGAGGGGGACGGGCATCGAGCGGTGGAGCATGGCCTGTTCGAGGCGTAGCTTCGGACGCCGGTTGCGCCGCGCGGCCGCTTGCGGCTTCGCACGTCGCGGTATAGGCGAGTGACGCCGGCATGCCGAGTACGCTGGCGAATAATTCCCGCGCGCCCGCACTGAGCGCCTGCCGCCGCGCCATCGACAAACGGCCGAGCAGTTTCGCCCGGATCGCCGCCGGTTGCATCTTCGCCGCCTTCAGCGCCGGACCACTCTGCCGAGCCGCCGCAGCCACGCCGGGCGCCATCGGCGCCGCGCACACCGCCGCCAGCAACAAAAGGAACGAGCCAGCGGAACTCCACCCGCTCACCCGCCGCCGGATTGCCGTATCGGAAGCCAAACTCAACCTTCTACCAGGATAATACGCGCCGGCGCTGGAGGCTGGCGCGGCGCATGGGTCAGATCAGTCGCCCGGCTCGCTGCGTTTGAATCGTCCGCTGCAAGCGCCCGAAGGAACGCCGGGACGGATCAAGCGGCAGAAGTTTGAATCGATCAGTTTCGGGCCGCACGAGTGGCTGCGGAGAATCAGGAGGGTTGCCACCGTCACTTCACTCCGCCATCACCCACTCGAGGGTTGCGAAACCTTGAGTGGCCACCAGACGATTCCCGTCGCCTCCAAGGATCGTAACTTGCACGCCATCGAGGGCAATTGGCGCGACATCCATCGGAATCAGATCGTTTTTTGCACGATCCAGGCGGAAGACGCTGAACCGCGTCTTGCGGACACCTTTGGGATCCCTTTCCGACGTATTCAGATATACGTCGCCGCCGGGTGTCATCGCCGCGGAGTCGATTCTCATGCCGCGCGCGCCCCACGCCGCCCGCAGCCCCCACCGGCCCAGCAGTTTTCCATCCAACGGGGAAACTTCCACCCACTCGTTGGTTCCATTCGACAGAAACCCGATCCGATCCTTCGTCACCTGGAGGCAGGGGAACCACGCCGGATAGGTCGCGTCCAGGGGAAACGACTGCCGCGGCAAAGCGGAATCGAGCAGGTTCCCGTCCGCTGAATAGTGCTCGAGCATTTCATAACTCGCGATCTCGTTGTCGTCGGCGTCGTGCTTGCGGACAAGCGCCCAAAGCGTTCCGTCCGGGGCGAACTCTACTCCGACAGCCGCGGCGCTTTCGAGCGGCTCCAGTTTTTGCGTGCGGCCTGCCGCGTTCAGCCAAGCCAGATACGCCCGCGATTCGCCCGTTTCCGCCACCACTCCGATCGCCGCCACAAACCCTCCACCTGGAGCCTGGGTCACATCGGCGATCCGGACTTTCTGGGCTCCCGGCGGCCCCACCGTCGCCTGCAGCTTCACCTGCCCATCCGCCCCAATCATTACGATCTTCCCGTCCTCGACGCCGTGGTCGAGCAGCACGCCGCGCTCCCACTTCGGCACCCCCTGGTGCGCGAAATTCCAGTTCACGACGACGGTTTTCTCCGGCCGGGAAAGCCGGAGCGGCCCCTGGGCAACCACGCACACCGCTGCTGCCGCCGCGACTAGTGTTATTCCTACCGACGGCGTCCTGTCCATCCGCCCTCCGCAGCCCGATTATAAGGCCGAGGGAGCGATGCCGGTGAGGGGGCGTGGCGACTCATCCAGCGACGAATCGCGGCGCCACGGGACCGACAGGGGACGTTGAACCAGCAGTGACGGCGCTTTCCGGCTTACCGCACCGGAATCCAGGACAGCCGCTCAAAATTCTCGCCAGCTATCAGTCTGCCGTCCTCGCCGCCAAGAATTGAGAGCCAACCGTCGCCGGAGCGGACCGCCGAGAAATCAACCTGTGAGGCCACTCCTGTCCTCCGGCGTAAGCGAAAAACGCCGAACTCCTGTTTCTCGCCTGCGCGAAGCGCCTGTTTCGAAGTGTTGAAATAAACCGCATCGTCCGGCGTCATCGCCACGGAATCAATCCGCACCCCGCCAGCCCGCAGCGTAGACGGGAGTCTCCAACGGAGTAAAAGTTTCCCGCTTTCGGGCGACACCTCGATCCACTCATTGGTGCGGTTCGAAAGAAAGCCTACGCGATCCGTGGTGACGGTCAAGCACGGAGACCACGCCGGATACGTGCCCCCGTAAGCGAAGGAACGGCGGGCCAGGGCCGTACTCAACAACCTCCCGCCCGCCGAGTAATGCCGCAGCATGTCGTAGTCCCGAAGTTCGTTGAAGCGATCATCATGAACCCTCACCAGGGCCCACAACGTCCCATCGGGAGCGAATGCCACGCCCACAGCCGCGGCGGGATTCAGCGTGACGTATTTCACCGCCCGGCCTCCGCTGTCCAACCAGGCCAACCATGCCGACCAAGCGCCCGCGGCGTCCATGGAGCTTCCCGCAGCCACGAACTCTCCCGATGGCGACACTGTCAAGTCCTGCAACGATACTCGCTGGGCGCCATCCGGCCGGAGCTTCGCATGCATCTTCATCTGTCCGTCGCGGCCGACAACTACCACGTCGCCGTTGTCGGCGCCGTGACCCAGTAGCATGCCCTGCTGCCATCTTGGAGTAGGTTGATCGCCGAAGTTCCAACTTACGGCAACCGTCTTCTCCGGCGCAGGCAAGCGCTCTATCGAAAGGGCCTCCGCACCCAGTAAGCACCCGGGCACGGTGGCCAGGGCAATGCACGTTGAAATCGGGCCTTTCATACCATACCTCCTATCATCGAGCGAAACGACTCTGCGGCGCGTGTCAAGCACTTTGAGACAGCCGGCATGGGAATTTACTGACTTTTCTTCTCTGTCTCTGGGCCGTTGTCGAGCGGCCTGTTGATCCACACCTGCGAGGGCAGCGGCAAAGGTTTGGGTGGTTTCCGGACGAAGCGGTCCGGATGCGCCTGATAGGCGGCGTCCAGTACCGCTTGGCGGCTGGCCCAGACGGATTCCGCCTGGCCAAAATGCACCATGGCCGGGGTAAGCAAGCC
>DAIDIH010000383.1 GCA_027459465.1 Bryobacterales bacterium
GGTGGAGATTCTGACGCAGCCGGGTCATGTGCCGAGCCGGGACTGGCTGGCGATTGTCAAGAGTTCGCGGGCGCGGCACAAGATCAAGCATTACATCAACACGGTCGAACGGGAGCGGGCGATCGAGGTTGGGCAGAAGTACCTCGAGAAGGAAGCGCGGCGGCTGGGCGTGCAGATGAGCCGGATCGCGGCGAGTGCGCTGGACAGCGTGGCCGGCGAATATGGGTGCAGCCGGGCAGAGGATTTGTACGCGGCGTTAGGATTCGGGCGGTTTTCGGCGCGGCAGGTGCTGCAGAAGCTGTCTCCGGATCTGGCGCCGGAGGCGGTGGTGGAAGCGCCGGCGGCGAGGACGGCGCCGACGCCCGCGCAGCCTGCGCCGAGCGACCTGGTGATCCGGGTGAAGGGGATCGACGATCCGCTGCTGTACCGGGCGCGGTGTTGCAATCCGATTCCGGGGCAGCCGATCGTGGGATACGTGACGCGGGGAAAGGGCATCGCGGTGCATGCGCGGGACTGTTCGAACGTGCAGAACCTGTTGTACGAGGCCGAGCGGAAGATCGACGTCGAATGGGGACGCGCGGAGGCGGACAGTTTCCCGGTAAGGGTGGTCATACACACGGACGACCGGCCGGGGCTGCTGGCGCAGATCACATCGGTGCTGGCGAACGAGGAGAGCAATATCCGGAGTCTGGAGGCGTCGGCGGGGGACAAGCGTTCGGCCGATGGCGCGGTGATCGATATGACAATTGAAGTACACGACACAAAGCATTTGCAGCGAGTGGTTTCGGCGATGCGGCGCATTTCCGGCGTTCGCGATGTGGAGCGCACCCAATGACGACACCCGCGCCGCGGACCAACCCGGCGGAGCCGGAGCATATCGCGATTTCAAAATCGCGAGGCATCAAGATCGACTGGGCGGACGGGCATCATAGCGATTATTCGCTGGCGCTGCTGCGGGACAAGTGTCCGTGCGCGACGTGCACGGGAGCGCACGGGACGACGCCAGAGCCGAGCAATTACCAGGCGGGCGGGAAAGAACCATTTCCGATGTTCAAACCGGCGCTACGGATGACGCAGGTGGAAGAGATGGGGCGATACGCGATCCGGATCGTGTGGAGCGACGGGCACTCGACCGGGATTTATTCCTACGACCATTTGCTGGCGATCTGCCCGTGCGAGGCGTGCCGCGCGAAGGCCAAGGACGCCGCGGCAGGCTGAGGTTCAGGGCTCGGTGAGCGCGTAGGCGGGCAGGGCCGGATAGTCGGTGTAGCCGGTTTCGGTGTGCGCGTAGAAAGTGGCCGGATCAGGCTTGTTGAGCGGGGCGCCGGCGGCGAAGCGCTGCGGCAAGTCGGGGTTGGCGATGAAGAGCTTTCCGAATGCGACCGCGTCGGTGTGCCCCGCCCCGATTTCACGCTCCGCTTCCTCGCGCGTGAAGCCTTCGTTGGAGATGTAGACACCGCCGAAGAGGCGGCGAAGTTCAATGCCGACGCGGCCGGGGCCGGTGTGTTCGCGCACGCAGAGGAAGGCCAAGCCGCGGCGGCCGAGTTCACGGGCGACGTAGCCGAAGGTGGCGAGGGGGTTCGAGTCACCCATGTCGTGGGAGTCGCCACGAGGGGCGAGGTGCATTCCGACGCGGTCCGCGCCCCAGACGGAAATGACAGCGTCGGCGACTTCGAGCATCAAGCGGGCGCGGTTCTCGACG
Source organism: Bryobacterales bacterium (assembly GCA_027459465.1). Taxonomy (GTDB): domain Bacteria; phylum Acidobacteriota; class Terriglobia; order Bryobacterales; family Bryobacteraceae; genus JAJYKC01. The sequence continues at coordinate 1,703 of DAIDIH010000383.1, forward strand.
CTACCGCCGTATTCGTCGGCACGGAGGTTGGTTTTGTCCTGGAGGAACTGGTCGAGCAGGTAGCCGTTGGCGCCGTGGATTTCGACTCCGTCGAAGCCGGCGGCCTGGGCGTTTTCCGCGCCGCGGCGGTACCAGCCGACGACTTGGGGAATTTCGTCGAGGCGCAGGGCGCGCGGGGTGACGAACTCGACCTGGGGGCGGACGAGGCTGACGTGGCCGGCGGGGCGTACGGCGCTTGGGGCGATAGGAAGTTCGCCATTGAGGAAGAGGGGATGGCTGATGCGGCCGACGTGCCAAAGCTGAAGGAAGATGCGCCCGCCGGCGTTGTGCACACCCGAGGTGATGCGACGCCAGGCTTCGACCTGTTCCGTGCTCCAGATGCCGGGCACCTGGTGGTAGCCGACGCCGGAGGGATGAACCGGAGTGGCTTCGCTGAGGATGAGGCCGGCGGAGGCGCGCTGCGCATAGTATTGCGCCATGAGGACAGTGGGGATGTGATCCGGTGTGGCGCGGAGGCGCGTGAGCGGCGCCATGATCACGCGGTTCGGCAGTTCGAGCGAGCCGACCCGAAGCGGGTCGAACAAAGTGGGCATTCTCTTGCTTTCTCCGTGAAAGACGATGTCAGGGAAATTTAATTTTGCGTCCGGGATGGGTGCGATTTCCTTTGCCGATTGGCGGCATCAAGGCATTCAGCAGGTTAGATGAGCTCAGGGGCGTTCAGGATTCACCGCGCCAGGCGGCTTCGAAGGGCGCGCCTCGGCGTTCGGCCATGCGGCGGCCGAGCATCTGCTTTGCGCTCTCGCTCAACACGGACCGGGCGAAGGGGAACACTTCCGATTCTTCGTGGGCGATGTGGGTCGGGTAGAGATTGTCGAGCGCGGAAATCCGGTCTTTGAAGCGGGCCGTGTCGGGTTCGGAGAGATGATTTGCGGCGAGCCAGCAGCGGCCGAGGGAATCGAGTTCGGCGTGGCAGAGGGCGGCGGCGCGATGTTCTTGTTCGAGTTCGGCCATACGGCGAAAGAGGGCTTCGGCTTCGGGGCGATCGAGGGCGCGGAGTTGGGGGAAAAGGCCCTGCTCCTCGTCGGCATGATGTTTTGGGGCGGCGTCGCGGAAGTAGTTGAGGGCGGTTTCGAGGGCGCGGGCGTGTTCGGGGCTGAGAGGTCCGCCGGAGTTTCGCTCGGCGACGGTGCGAAGGACGCCGAGGAAGCGCTCAATGCGGCGATGGCAATCGGTGAGGAGGCCGAGAGGGTCGGCGAAGGTGCTTTCTTTGGCTCCGATGGTGACGGGCATGGGTCTGATTTCAGTCTATGCCGGACACGTGGTTTAGACGGGGACGATGGTGGCGGCGATGGGGCGGGATCCGACGGGGATGAGGGTAAAGAGGGGGGCGGAGCGGGCGCGGGTGCGGGTGAGGCCGGGGATCCAGATGACGCCCATGTCGCCGGAGCCGGAGTTGAGGACGAGCGCGTATTGGTAGTCGGGGGTGATGGCGATGAAGGAGGGGTTCGAGCCGGCGGGGGCGACGGCGATGAGTTTGCGGCTTTCGATGTGGAGGATGCTGACGTCGCCGGAATGGGAGTTGGCGGCGAAGAGTAAGTCGGGTGTTGCGGCCATGGCGCCGGGCGCGCGGCCGGCGAGGATGGTTTCGCCGATCTGCGGGGTGAAGTACGGGTAGACGATGACGACGGAGTCGCTGCCAGCGCCGGTGACGAAGAGTTGGCCGCCGTCGGAGTTGAAGCAGAAGTGTTCGGGGCGGAGGGCGAGGGGGAGTTTGACGAGGAGGCGGCCGCCGGTGGCGGAGTAGACGTTCAACATCTGCTCGCCGGTGTTGGCGACGAGGAACTGCTCGGAGTTGGACTGGAAGGCGACGATACCGGCTTCGGCGTTGAGGGGGACACGGCCGGCGGAGCGCTGGTTGGCGAGGTCGAATCGCTCGATGGAGCCGGCGAGGCCGTAGCTGACCACAAGCCAGCGGCCGTCGGGCGAGATGGCGGCGTCGAGAGGCCGCGCGGTGAGCGGAGCGGTCCAGACCGGGCGCAAAGTGCTGGTGGAGAGCGCCACTAATTGATTCGGACGGTTGCAGAGCACGAACAGGAGAGTGGCGTCGGAGGACAGGATGGCGTCGGCAGCCTCCGAGCAGACAGTGACCGAACGCGAGACGTCGAGGCGTGAGACGCCGATCTCATGGATACGGCCGTTGGCGCCGGTGAGCGCGAAGACGCCGCCGCGGCGGCCCGAGGAGAGAATGGCCGTAGGAGCGCCGTCGAGCGGGATCTGTTTGGCGACGGCAAAGACGCCGAGGTCGACGGCGGCCACGGCATTGCCGTCGTGGTTGGCGACGAAGGCGATCCCGGCGAAGGTGCGGCGGGTGCGGCAGGCAGTTGAGAAAGCGATGGGCAGCGCCAAAAGCGCGCGTCGTGTCATGCGAGGTGTGCTCTTATTATCGCAGCGGGCGGAGGGGTTGTACCGGCAACTAGCGCGGGGCTCCGATATCGGAACCACGTGCCATAATAAGGCCGTGGCCAAGCCTAAGGACCTCGAACTCCGCCTGGAGCGCGCCGAGATGGAACTGCGGCTCGTCCAGCGGCTGAGCCGGATCCTGGTGAGCGA
>DAIDIH010000384.1 GCA_027459465.1 Bryobacterales bacterium
GGAGGCGTTGCCGCCGGGTCCGCCGCCGCCGATGAATCCGTTGGCGGTGTCGACGGCCGGGTCGGCCGCGACGATGCGGACGATGCGGCGCAGGATCTGGTCCATGGACTGGAAGGAGATGTCCTGGTCGGCCTGGATGGCGCCCATCATGCGTCCGTTGTCCTGCTGGGGGAAGAAGCCCTTGGGCACGCGGATGAATAGCTGGACGTTGAGGCCGATGGTGGCGAGTAAGACGGCGAGAGTAAGTGCGGGGTGGCGGAGGACGAGCCAGAGGGTTTTCCCGTAGGCGCGGAGGACGGCATCGAAGGCCCGTTCGGTGAGGCGGTAGATGCTGCCGTGGGTTTGTTCGTGTTTGAGCAAGTGCGCGCACATCATGGGCGCGGTGGTGAGGGAGACGAGCATCGAGACGATGATGGCGATGGAGAGCGTGACGGCGAACTCACGGAACAGGCGGCCGACGATGCCGCCCATCAACAGGATGGGGATGAAGACGGCGATGAGCGAGAGGCTGATGGTGAGGACGGTAAAGCCGATTTCGCTGGCGCCTTTGAGGGCGGCTTCGAAGGGTTTCATGCCTTGCTCGAGATAGCGGGTGATGTTTTCGATAACTACGATGGCGTCGTCGACGACGAAACCGGTGGAGATGGTCAGCGCCATCAGGGATAAGTTATCGAGGCTGTAGCCGAGTAAGTACATTACTCCGAAGGTGCCGATCAAGGAGACGGGAACGGCGACGCTGGGGATGAAGGTGGAGCGGGGGTCGCGGAGAAAGACGAAGACGACGAGGATGACGAGGATGACGGAGATGGAGAGGGTGCGCTCGACTTCGTGGACGGAGGCGCGGATGGTGACGGTCTGATCCATGGCGACGCGGACGTCGATGGACTGTGGGATGGAGGCTTTCAGTTGGGGGAGGGTGGCGCGGACGGCGTCGACGGTGTCGATGATGTTTGCGCCGGGCTGGCGGAAGATGATGAGGAGGATAGAGGGGTTGCCGTTGGCGTAGCCGGAGGAGCGGAGATCTTCGACGCCATCGGTGGCGGCGCCGAGGTCGGAGATACGGACGGCTGTGCCGTTTTTGTAGGCGACGATGAGGGGCTGGTAATCGACAGCTTTGAAGATCTGGTCGTTGGCGCCGACTTCGACCATACGGTGGTTGTCGGAGAAGTGGCCTTTGGGTGTGTTTGAGTTGGCCGAGGCGAGGACGGTGCGGACCTGTTCGAGGCCGATGCCGTATTTGTTGAGGGCGTTCGGGTTCAGGTCAACGCGAACGGCGGGGAGGGCGCTGCCGCCGACGACCACCTGGCCGACGCCGGGTACCTGGGCAAGTTTCTGGGCCATGATGCTGGATGCGGCGTCGTACATCTGGCCCTTGTCGAGCACGGTGGAGGTGAGGGCCAGCATGAAGATGGGGGAGTCGGCGGGGTTGACTTTGCGGTAAGTGGGGTTGTTGGGGAGGTTGGTGGGAAGATAGCCGCGGGCGGCGTTGATGGCGGCTTCGACGTCGCGGGCTGCGGCGTCGATGTTGCGGTTGAGGTCGAACTGGAGGGTGATGTTACAGGAGCCGAGGGTGCTGGAGGACGTCATTTCGGTGACGGCGGCGATGCGGCCGAACTGACGTTCGAGGGGCGTGGCGACGGCGGAGGCCATGGTTTCGGGGCTTGCGCCGGGGAGGGTGGCGGTGACGGAGATGGTGGGGAAGTCGACCTGGGGCAGCGGCGAGACGGGGAGGAAGCGGAACGCGGCGGCGCCGGCGAGGGCCACGGCGAGGGTGAGGAGCGTGGTGGCGACGGGACGGCGGATGAATGGCTCGCAGATGTTCATACGTCAGGAGGCGGGGACATATTCGTGGTCTGCGGCGTGGCGCGGGGAGAATCGGCGCGCCAGGCGGTCGAACCAGAGATAGATGACGGGGGTGGTGTAGAGAGTTAGCAACTGGCTGATGAGGAGGCCGCCGATGATGGTGATGCCGAGGGGGCGGCGGAGTTCGCTTCCGGTGCCGGTGCCGAAGGCGAGCGGGACGGCGCCGAGGAGGGCGGCCATGGTGGTCATCATGATGGGGCGGAAGCGGAGGAGGCAGGCCTGATAGATGGCGTCGAGGGGCGCCATGCCTTCTTTTCGTTCGGCGTCGAGGGCGAAATCGATCATCATGATGGCGTTTTTTTTGACGATGCCGATTAAGAGGACGATGCCGATCAAGGCGATGATGCTGAAGTCGGTGCGGCAGATCTGGAGGGCGAGGAGCGCGCCGACGCCGGCGGAGGGAAGCGTGGAGAGGATGGTGACGGGATGGATGTAGCTTTCGTAGAGGATGCCGAGGACGATGTAGACGGTGGCGAGGGCGGCGAGGATGAGGATGGGTTCGTTGGCGAGAGCGGCCTGGAAGGCGGCGGCGGTGCCCTGGAACTGGGCCTGGATGGAGGCGGGCATGTGCATGTCGTCGCGGACGCGGTTGATCGAGTCGACGGCGTCGCCGAGGGAAGCGCCGGGTGCGAGGTTAAACGAGAGGGTCACGACGGGGAACTGGCCCTGGTGGTTGACCGTGATGGGAACTGAAGTTGTCTCGATGTGAGTGAAGGCGCTTAGCGGGACCTGGCCGCCGTTGGGGAAGACGGCGGCGGAGGGGGCTGGGCTGCCGTTGAACGGAGTGGCCGAGGAGGCGGCGGTGGTGGCGAGGGTGGCGGTGGCGGAGGCGCTGGCGTTGGCGTTTTGGGGGCCGAAGACCTGGGCGGCGGCCGAGCCACCGGAGACGGCGCCAGAACCGGCGGAGGAAGCCGACATGCCGGTGCGGATGAAGAGATTGCGGAGGTCGAGGGGGCTTTGCTGGAACTCCGGTTTAACTTCGAGCACGACGTGGTACTGGTTCAGTTGGGTGAAGATGGTGGAGACTTGGCGCTGGCCGTAGGCGTCGTACAGGGTTTGATCGATGGTGGAGGCGGTGATGCCGAGGCGGGCGGCGGTGTCGCGGTCGAAGACGAGGCCGGCGCGGAGGCCGAGGACCTCCTGGTCGCTGGCGACATCGCGGAGTTCGGGGAGTTGCTTGAGGCGTGCGGCCATGCGCGGAGCGAAGTCGTTCAACTCGGCGGCGCTGGCATCTTCGAGGGTGTATTGAAACTGGGTGCGGCTGACGCGGTCCTCGACGGTGAGGTCCTGGACGGGCTGCATGAAGAGGGTGACGCCGGCGACTTCGGCTAATTGGGGCTGGAGGCGGCGGATGACCTCGGTGGCGCTGATTCCGCGCTCTTCTAGGGGCTTGAGGTTGATGAGAATGCGGCCGCTGTTGAGCGTTGTATTCGTGCCGTCGATGCCGATGAAAGACGAGAGGCTTTCGACCGCGGGGTCTTTGAGGATGACGCGGGCGAGGGACTGCTGGCGCGCGGACATTTCGGGGAACGATACGGTTTGCGCGGCTTCAGAGACACCCTGGATCACGCCGGTGTCCTGGATGGGGAAGAAGCCTTTGGGGATGCGGATGAACTGGTAGATGGTGAGGGCGAGCGTTCCGGCGGCGATGAGGAGGGTGATGGTTTGATAGCGGAGGACGAAGCGGAGGGTCCGTCCGTAGAAGGCGATGATGCTTTCGAAGGCGTGCTCGGAGAGATGGAAGAGACGGCTGCGGTGCTCGTGCGGAGTGTGGCGGAGTAGCTTGGAGCACATCATCGGGGTGAGGGTGAGGGAGACGATGGCAGACACCAGGATGGTGACGCTGAGGGTGACGGCGAATTCGCGGAAGAGGCGGCCGACGATGTCGCCCATGAAGAGGAGCGGGATGAGGACGGCGATGAGCGAGATGGTGAGCGAGACGATGGTGAAGCCGATCTGGCCGGAGCCTTTGAGCGCCGCTTCGAGGGGGCTCATGCCTTCTTCGATGTAGCGGACGATGTTCTCGATCATGACGATGGCGTCGTCGACGACGAAGCCGGTGGAGATGGTGAGCGCCATCAGCGTCAAATTATTCAGGCTGTAGCCGAGTAAGTACATGACGCCGAAGGTTCCGACGAGGGAGAGCGGGACGGCGACGCTGGGGATGATGGTGGCGGAGATGTTGCGAAGGAAGAGGAAGATGACCATCACGACGAGGGCGACGGTGAGCATCAGTTCGAACTGGACGTCTTCGACGGAGGCGCGGATGGTGGTAGTGCGGTCCGTCAGGATGCTGACGTGTACCGAGGAAGGCATGGAGGTGGTGAGGCGGGGGAGGAGGTTTTTGATGCGGTCGACTACGGTGATGATATTGGCGCCCGGCTGGCGTTGGATATTGACGATGACGGCGGGAGCGCGGTTCATCCAGGCGGCTTCGCGGATGTTTTCGGCGTCGTCGGCGACGCCGGCGACGTCGGTGAGTTTGACGGGCGCGCCGTTTTTATAGGCGATGATGAGCGGGCGGTAATCGGCGCTTGAAAGTAACTCGTCGTTGGCGCCGATCTGATAGGCCTGGTGGAGGCCGTCGAAGTTGCCTTTGGCCTGATTGACGTTGGCGGCGACGATGGCGCTTCGGAGGTCTTCGAGGTTGAGGCCGTAGGAGGCGAGCGCGGTGGGGTTGGCCTGGATGCGGACGGCGGGTTTCTGGCCGCCGCTGATGCTGACTAAGCCGACGCCGGGGAGCTGGCTGATTTTGGGAGCGAGACGCGTGTCGGCGAGGTCTTCGACCTCGGAGAGCTGCAGGGTTTTCGAGGTGAGGGCGAGAGTGAGGATGGGTGCGTCGGCGGGGTTGGTTTTGCTGTAGATGGGAGGCGTGGGGAGATCGGGCGGCAGGTAAGTGCCGCTGGCGTTGATGGACTGCTGGACTTCCTGCTCGGCGACGTCGATGTTGAGGTTTAAGTTGAACTGGAGCGTGATGACGGAGCTGCCGTCGGAGCTGGTGGAGGTCATCTGCTGCAGGCCGGGGACCTGGCCGAACTGGCGTTCGAGGGGGGCGGTGACCGAAGACGCCATGACGTCGGGGCTGGCGCCGGGATAGAAGGTGATGACCTGAATGGTGGGGTAGTCAACCTCGGGGAGCGCCGAGACGGGGAGTTGCTTGTAGGCGACGCCTCCGGCGAGGAGGATGCCGATCATCAGCAGCGACGTGGCGACTGGCCGGAGGATGAAGAGCCGCGACGGGCTCATTTTGCCGGCTTCCGGGCGGGTGTATCGGAGGCGAGCTGAGCGTTGACCTTCCCGCCCTCCTGCAGTTTGTCAACGCCGGTCATGACAGCGGATTCACCGGGGTTGATGCCGGAAGTAATTTCCGCGTCGTCGCCCTCGATGGTCCCAACGGTAATTTGCCGGACAGCGACGGTGGAATCCGGTTTCACCACCCAGAGGTAGGTCATCTGGGAATTGCGCTGGATGGTGGCGGTGGGCATTAGGGTGACGCCGTGTTTCATTTTGACGAGGAGGCGGGCGTTGACGAATTGATTGGGGAAGAGGGCGTCGTCGGCGTTGTCGAAGTTGGCGCGGAGGCGGAGGGTGCCGGTGGTTTGATCGATCTGGTTGTCGACGGTGGCCAGGACGCCCTGGGCGATTTTCTTACTGCCGGCGCGGTCGTAGGCGTCGACGCGGAGTTTTTCACCGGCGCGCCATTTGCGGAGCATTTCCGGAAGCTGGTCCTCGGCGAGAGTGAAGATGACGCTGATGGGTTGGATTTGGGTGATGACGAGGAGGCCGTTGGTATCGGCGGCGTGGACGATGTTGCCGGGGTCGACGAGGCGGAGGCCGATTCGGCCGGTGATGGGCGCGGTGATGTGGCAGTAGATGAGGTTCAGTTTGGCGTTGTCGATCTGGCCCTGGTCGGTCTTCACGATGCCTTCGTCCTGGACGACGAGGGCTTTTTGCGTGGCTAGCGTCTGTTCGGGGACGGCGTTCTGCTTGACCAAAGTTTCGTAACGGGCGAGGTCGATGCGGGCGTTGTCAAGCGCGGCCTGATCCTTGATGAGCTGGCCTTCGGCTTGTTCGAGTTGAACCTGGTAGGGGCGGGGGTCGATCTCAAGTAGCAGGTCGCCCTGATGGACTAAGTCGCCCTCTTTATAGTGGACCTCCATCAGTTGCCCGTCGACGCGGCTTTTTATGGTGACAGTGTAAATTGGTGTAACGGCGCCGAGACCGGTGAGGAACACGCCGATGTCGCCGCGGCGCGCCTTGGCGGCGACTACGGGTGTGACCATGGGCTGACGGCCGCGTGCACTGGCTGCGGACGCGGATGGATCGGCGGTGGAGGCATGCGCGGGGCGGTGAGTCCAATAGTAGTAGGCTCCGGCACTTACGAGCGCCAGGACGAGCAGCCATATCCAGGCGCGGCCGCGGGAGGGCGGGGGATTCACACTGGATAAATCCGTGCGCGGCGCGGCGGGAGGATCGAGCACACCGGGACTTACTTGCTCCAATGCCGATGGTGGGTGCTGCTCGTTCATTCTGTGGATACCAACTTTCCCTCGCTTAGTGAGGCGTTAAAGTTTTCCGAGCCGTTACCGGATCGGATGGGTCTGAAGTCCGGGAGCCTCAGGCTGGCTCGTGACGTCCGGTTCGAGCCAAGCATGGAATCTTACTATGGTGCACGAAATGGCGATGCCTTGGAAACTGGGTCGAAAGACAAGACGGTGACGGTGCGGGGATGGTTATGAAAGGGGCGATAGCCAATTCGGGCTATCGGGGCGCGAGGGCTTCGGCGAGCACGCGGGCGAGGGGCGGTTCTTCTTCGGGGAATACGGCGCGGAGGTCGACGATGACGCGGCCGGCGTCGAGGCGGACGAGAACGGCGGGGTCGGAGAGGCGGCAGCGGCGTTCGACGGCGTGAGGCGAGGGGCAGGCGATGCGGACCAGGCAAGTGGGGAGGGGTTGGCCGGGAGTGGCGCCGCCGCCGGCGAAGGATTCCCCTTGTGCGAGATCGAGCGTGGAGCCGGGGGGGAGATGAGGGGTGAGGGTTTCGGCGAAGCGGGCGGCACGGATGCGGAGCGAATCGGGGGAAGCGGCGAGGAAGGCGAGGGCGGGGATGCTGTCGAAGCGTTCGAACAGGTAGGCGCGGAGGGTGGAGGCGAGGGACTCGAGGATGAGTTTGTCGAGGCGGAGGGCGCGGAAGAGGGGGTTGCGGCGGAGGCGGGTGATGAGAGGGGCATCGCCGGAGAGGATGCCGGCCTGGGGTCCGCCGAGGAGTTTGTCGCCGCTGAAGCTGACGAGGTTGACGCCGGCCTGGAGGCTGGCCTGAGCGGGCGGTTCGTCGAGCGATGCGGGTAGGGCCGCGGAAGTAAGGGCGCCGCTGCCCAGGTCTTCGTAAAGCGGGATGCCATGTTGGCGGGCGAGATTGGCCAGCGATGCGAGATCGGGGCGGGCGGTGAAACCGGTGATGCGGAAGTTACTCGGGTGGACGCGGAGGATAAGGCGAGTGCGTTCGTTGATGGCGGAGGAGTAGTCTTCCAGGCGGGTGCGGTTGGTGGTTCCGACCTCGCGGAGGCTGGCGCCGGCGCGAGTCATGATTTCGGGGATGCGGAAGCCATCGCCGATTTCGATGAGCTCGCCTCGGCTGATGACGACTTCGCCTCCGGCGGCGAGTTCGTGGAGGGCGAGGAAGACGGCGGCGGCGTTGTTGTTGACGGCGATGGAGGGTGCGCTGAGGAGGCGTTCGAGGAGGGGAGCGATGTGCGAGTCGCGGCGGCCGCGTTCGCCGGCCGGTAGATCATATTCGAGGTTCGAGTAGCCGGGGATGGGGTGGAAGGGGCCGAGGGGAGCGCGGCCGAGGTTGGTGTGGAGGACAATTCCGGTGGCGTTGATGACGGGGCGGAGAGTGGGGCGTTCGAGCGCGAGCAGGTTGGAGCGGACGATGGCGGCGAGGGGTTCGGAGGGCGGCTGGGCGCCGGAGAGGATGGCGGCACGCGCTTGGGCGGCGGCGCGGCGGCATTCGGCGGCGATGAGGGAGCGCGGGAAGCGGGGCTCGAGGCCGGCGAGCGAGGCGATGAGTTCGTCGATGGACGGGATGGAACGGAGGGTGGAGGGATCGGCCGGCGTGGAGGGCATCTACTCGTAGCGTAGAGCTTCGGTGGGGTTCAGTTGGGAGGCGCGCCGGGCCGGGAGCATTCCGAAGATGATGCCGACGGCGACCGAGACGGTGAAGGCGACGACGATCGAGACGACGGAGACGGGGACCTTGATCTGGTCGGTAAAGAACTGCACGCTGAGCGGGATGCTGATGCCGATGAGGATGCCGATGAAGCCGCCCGAGACGCTGATCATGACGCTTTCGGCGAGGAACTGGAGGAGAATGGCCTGGCTTGGGGCGCCGACGGCTTTGCGGAGGCCGATTTCGCGGGTTCGCTCGGTGACGGTGACGAGCATGATGTTCATAATGCCGATGCCGCTGATGACGAGCGCGATAGCGGCCACGACGAACAGGACGATGGAGAGGATAAAGGTGATGCGATTGGCGGCGTCGAGGATAGCGGTGAGGGTGTCGACGCTGTAGAGCGCGCCCTTACGGTGGCGGCTTTCGATGACCTGGCGGACGGCCTGTGCGGTGGCTTCGACGTCATCGGCGCGGCGGGCCTGGACGTAGATCGGGTCCATGCGCTCGATGCGGGTGAACAGATCGATGACGGTAATGGGGATGAGGACGGTTTCGTCGCGGAGTTCGGAGAGGCCGAAGGTGCTGGTGCGTTCCTTGAAGGTGCCGATGACGGTGAAGCGGAGTTGGTGAATTTTGATGACCTGGCCGACAGCGGTCTGCTGGCCCCCGAAGAGCTTGGTGGCGAGCTTTTCGGTGAGCATGGCCACTTTCTGGCGGGTGAGGACGTCGGAGGGATCGAGGAAGCGGCCGGCGAGGAGTTGGAGATTGCGGATGAGGATGTACTGGTCGTCGGAGCCGATGACGGCGACGTCCTGGGCGCGGCCGTTCAGGTACATCTGGTCGTAGTTGGTCATGACGCCGCAGGCGGCGACGATGCGTGGGGCGAGTTGAGCCCGGATGGCGTCGACGTCGGCTTGTTTCAGGTAGTCGGCGTCGGCGTTGAAGTTCGTGGTGGAGCCGGCCTGGTAGGCAGCGTAGATCAGATTAGAGCCGACGGCGCGGATCTGGCTGAGGATGAGGTCGCGGCCGGTGAGGGAGACGGTGACGACAAGGATGACGGCGGCGTTGCCGATGACGAGGCCGAGGGCGGTGAGGATGGAGCGGACTTTGTTGGCGCGGAGCGCCTGGACGCTAAAGTGGAATGCTTCGGCTGGGCTAAGGCGCTGGGGAGCGCGCGGGTGCATGGTCAGGCGCCGATGGCCTTTTTGAGGAGGCGCTCGGCATCCTGGCGCGGGGGATCGTCGGGCGTGAGGTCGCTCTGGATATAGCGATGGAGGAGTTCGCGCGCTTTGTCGAGGTGGCGGCGCTGCTCGATGTAGAACTTGGCCTGAGCGAACATGAGTTCGGGATTATCGGGCGCGATTTTCTCGGCCTGCGCGAATACGGCCTCGCTTTCATCCGGGCGGCCCTGTTTGTCAAGATAGCGGGCGAGGGCGATGAAGCGGCCGACCTGACGGGGGCCGAGTTGGACGGCGCGCCGGAAATGCTCCTCGGCGCTGTTGAATTCCTTGCGGCGCTCGGCGATCTCGGCCTGGGCCATTTGATACTCAGCGGGGTTGATCTGAGCCATGCGGGCGGCGAGGGCGGCGGCCTTGTCGATGCCGCCACCGAGGAAGCCAGGGGCCTCGAGGTAGTAGTCGAACAGGTCGCTCATGGCCTCGATGTTGTTGGGGTCGAGTTCAACGGAGCGCTCGAAAGCCACGCGCGCTTTTGCGGCGGCGGAGGGGGCGGTGAAGATGCTGGAGACTTCCGCGCGGCGGCCCCAGGCTCGGCCGAGCCAGAGGTAGTAGTCCGAATTCCGTGGGTCAAGCTGGATGGCGCGCTGGAAGGCGTCGGTGGCGCGATTGTAGTCGGCCATCATGAAAAAATTGCGGCCCTCGAGAAAATAGACGGTGTGGCCGGGGTTGGGGAGCGCGGCGAGAACTTTCAGGGACTGGTCGTAGTCGGTGCGCTGATAGAGCTCTTCGGCCTGACGCAGGCCGGGCTCGGCCGCCGAGAGAGCGGAGGCAAGCGCCAGCAGTGCAACGAGATAACGCATTGTGTTCCCCAGGCCAGCCGGAAGTCCCGCCGGCCAGACAATCACGCTAGTTAATAGATGCAATCTCTCGAAATTCGTTTCGCATTCTCACGGGCCGGTACCGGAGGATCTGCCCTTCATCCTGGAAGCAGATCTCCTAGTATAGTATGTTGAAGAAGCGGGCTGGGTCATCAGGCCTGCAATCCCGCAATAAGGAAAGGGTACCATGCGCGCCAGGATGCGTTCGATTGGAATGATGCTGTTCGGCTTGCTTGCCTTTGCGAGCATGAGCTGGGGACAGACGACGGCTCTTGAAGGGAAAGTGCAGGACGACCAAGGGCAGCCGCTCAAGGGGGCGATGATCAAGATTGAGCGGCTCGACATTCGTGGGCATTACCAGGTGAAGACGGACAAAAAAGGCCATTACTACTATGGGGGTCTACCGCTCGGCACTTATCGGGTGTCGGTGGAGATCGAGGGGAAGGAAGCAGACTTTGTCAATAACGTGCGGACGCATCTAGGGGATCCGCTCGAACTGAATTTCGACCTGAAGCAGGTGAAGGAACAGCAGCAAGCGATGCAGAAGGCGGCCGAGACGGGGACATTGACGAAGGAACAGGAACGGTCGCTGACGCCGGAGCAGAAGGCGGCGATCGAGAAACGCGCTAAAGAGCAGTCCGAGCAGATGAAGAAGAACAAGGAGTTGAACGACGCCTTCAATGCCGGGCGCGAAGCCGAACAGGCCAAGAACTGGCAGGGGGCGGTGGACAATTTCGAGAAGGCTTCGCAGATTGACCCGCAGCAGACCGTGGTGTGGGCCCACCTTGCCGACTCCTATATCAATCTGGCGGAAACGAAGACGGGCGCCGATCAGCAGGCGGCGATGGACAAGGGGCTGGGTGCGTATCAGAAGGCGATCGCGCTGAAGCCCGACGATGCGTCGTTCCACAACAACTACGCACTGGCGCTGGCCAGGGCGAAGAAGATCGACGACGCCAAGGCGGAATTGACCAAGGCAGCCGCCCTTGATCCGGCTTCGGCGGGCAAGTACTACTACAATCTGGGCGCGGTGCTGGTGAACACGGGCCAGACGGACCAGGCCGGCGATGCGTTCAAGAAGGCGATCGACACCAACCCGAACTACGCTCCCGCGCAGTATCAGTACGGCATCTACCTTGTGTCGAAAGCGAAGACGACTTCCGACGGGAAAGTGATACCGCCGGACGGGACGATTCAGGCGTTCCAGAAGTACCTGGAACTCGAACCGAATGGGCCCTATGCCGAGCAGGCAAAGGGAATGTTGCAGACCTTGACGGGAACGGTGCAGACGACGTACCAAAACCCCGACGAGAAGAAGTCTACGAAGAAGAAAAAGTGAGACTTATGACGCCGAAGCCCGATTGGAGAAGAAAAACTTGCCGGGGAGTGGAACCTTCCGGCAGGCTGAGGCGTCTAGTTCAGTAACAGCAGACGACCCCTGTGCAGGATCCCTTTCCCCCAACAAACCGTCCTGCACAGGGGCTTCGAAAACCTAAATTCGAAGTCCGGTTAGGACGATAGTAGTTCAGTAGTAGTCTCCTCGTCAACAGAAATCTTTCCTTGGGCTGCGTGCGCAAATCAGCCTTCCGCGAAGCGAGTTTTCCAAGGCTCCAGATCAGCGAGGTGAATTGTTGCGCACCCACTCTACGCCCGCGCGGGCCAGAGCCTGGATGAGGCGGTGTTCGTCGTCATGAGATCCCTTGTCGAAGGAGTCCCTTTCCTCATGGACGGCGTTGGTGACCTGGGCCACGATGCCGACGGGAAAATTCCTCGCTGAGGCGAATGCGAACAGCGAGGCCGCCTGCATCTCGACGGCGAGAACTCCCATTGCCGCGTAGCGCTGTAGCTGTTCGTGGGTTTCGCGGTAAGGCGCGTCGGTGGACCAGACCGGGCCGGCAACCACATTGCGCTGGAGGGGAGCCAGAGCATTGCGCAGAGACTCGACGAGTTCCGGCGGAGCGGGAACCGATTGAGATGCCTGCAGGTAATGGTATGACGTGCCCTCGTCGCGAATGGCCGATTGCGGAATCACAAAGCTTGGCAAAGGGAGGGAAGGCGTGACGCGGCCGGCGGAGGTCAAGCCGAGAATGAGTTCGGCGCCGGAGACGCGAAGCTGTTCGGCAACGAGGACGGCGTAGGGTCCGCCGATCGTTCGGGCGATGAGGCCGACTGCGACGCCGCCGACGGGGAAAGAAAACATCGTGGTATGGAAACAGGCCCACGAAGGCCAGGGCGTGGCGAGCCCGGCGGAGGCGAGCCAGTCCGTGATGTCGCCATCGAAATCCAACAGGCAGACTTTGGGGACGGGTGTGTGGG
>DAIDIH010000385.1 GCA_027459465.1 Bryobacterales bacterium
GCCAGAAGACATTTGCGAAAATCTGCCATTTCCTTCTCCTTGTGAAGTTGTGGAATTGAATTGATGGAAGTTCTTTTTTTCAACCTGAGCCTCGTTATTCGTTTCCCCATCGAACGGATACTTTAAGAACAAACTCCGCGAACTCCGGCGATTTGAACCTCCGTCGCCGTGCTGCCTGTGCCTGGTCTCGCTGTATCCTCTCCAATGTCGAGCTCAATTTTGTTGTGACTTCTTAACACTTTCCCGATATGCTGTGCTCGCGGGATTCATGCGTGGGAATGAATGCCGCCAAACCCTTGAGAAGCAATCACATCATTCATAACATTGAATCTTCGGCCAAGTCAAGGGCAATCTACAGCCTTGCGGGCCGGACCTGGGTCCCTAGGGTTCAGAACAACAGTTAAGCATGGATCGCCCCCGTAAGTCAATGATTTTCATGCAACCGCAAGCGGGAGGGCTTGTGCGGCAACAATTGCGGGGCGATCGGCGGGGAAGGGGAGGCTACTGTTCGGCTTGTAAAGTCCTCTTGAGGTCGTGGAATTCTTGCTTTAGCTCGTCCGTGGCATCTACGATCTGATTCGTATCGTAGATTACTCTTGGCTCCAGGAAAATTACTAGCTCCGTGCGCTGCTTGGTGTACGAGCGACTGCCGAAGATGGTTCCCAGGTAGGGGATGTGGCTGAGGATGGGGATGCCACTGTCGGAGTAAGTGGTGCTTTCGTCGATGATTCCGCCGATGGCAATTGTGTCGCCATCCTGAACGGTGACCTGGGTCTGTACGGTGCGGTTGTCAAACGAGGGTGATTGAATCGATCCAGCGGCCGGTGGGATCGGGCTACTAACTTGCTGGTTAATGATCAGCGTCACTATGCCGCTCGAGTTCACGCGGGCCATAATGCTCAGTGTCACCCCGGTGCTCACGTTGCTGATCGAGTTGGCGAACAGAGAATTTCCGCCACTTTGCACGCCGGTGACCGCCTGGGCCGTCAGGGTCGGCACCGATTCTCCCACGTTGATGGATGCCGGAATGCTGTCGGTGGCGATGATCGACGGCGCGGAAATCACCTTGGCCTTCTGGTGCTGTTCCTGCAGATTGACCGCCGCAAGAAGCTCGCGGGACATGCCCACCAGGGTCCCCGCTGTCAGGGTGGTGCTGTTGCCGACCAGGCTGCCCAACAACTGGTGCGGAATGCTGGCGGTGGCGGCGTTGGTAACTGTTGTGGCGCCGACGGTCGCGCCGGTCACAGTGCTGGCGCTGAAGGGATTTGTGGCGGTGGAAATCGAAGAGCTTCCCGTTCCTCCGACCACAGAAGTACCTGTAGTCGATTGGGATGCCCCGGCGCCCAACTGCTGCAGATATGCGCTGACGCCGCTGGCGAACTGGCCGCTCAAGTCGACCTCGTAGATGCGGGCCTCGATCAATACCTGCCGTGGCGGAACATCCAGATCGCGCAAGAGCTTTGTTACGCCTACGTAGTCCTGCGGCGTGGCCTGGATCATGAGCGTGTTGTTGAACGGATTTGCGATCACTCGCGGGCCGTAGTAGGGCACGCCCTGACCGGAGGATCCGAGATACTGGCCGGTTTTGTCCGTCGCCGTTCCGGGCGTAGCGCCGGAGGCGGAGGCAAGCCCGGGAGCGGCCCCGTAGGCGCCCCCGTTGCCATACATGGCGGGCACTCCGTAAGCTCCGGCTCCATAGCCTGGCATCCCGTAGCCGCCCGCGCCATAGCCACCCATCCCATAACCACCGGCTCCCATGCCGTAGCCGCCCGTGCCGTAGCCACCCATGCCCATGCCGCCCATGCCCATGCCGCCGACGCCCATGCCCATGCCGCCGGCGCCCATGCCGCCCATGCCCATGCCCATGCCACCGGCGCCGAACGTCGTGGTACCGAACCCGGACATCATACCGAGACCCATGCTCGAAGCGCCGCAGGCGTTCATCATCTGCATGCCGCTGTACAGCGACATGATGGCCTGCGAAAGGCACCCCGCATCGCCATACTTGACGCGATAGACGTAGTTCTCCAGGCCACCCGCGGCCGATTTCGCGGGCACGTCCAGCTTTTCCACCCACTTGCTGACCTCGGAGAACGCTCCCGGATTCGGAGCGACGGCGATGATGGTGTTCAGCCGGTCAATCGGAAGAAAGCGGATGGGCGAATTCTTCCCATTGAGCGCGATCGACTTGAAGATGTCTTCGAGTTCCTTGGCGATATCCTTCGGACGTCCGTTGGTGACTTCGTAGGTGTGCACGCGCTGGTTGGCGAGCGCATCGTTGTCAAACAGAGCCACCAGTTCCATGGTGCGGCGCATCATCCGGCGGCTATCGAGCAGAAGAAGCAGGTTCGCCGGCGCGTAGGAAATGATCTGCCCGTTGTTGCCGATGAAATTCTTCAACACGCCGCTCAGCTCTTCGGCCGTGGTGTATTTCAGGAAGACCAGATTGAGCATCTCCTGGTCGTCGGATTCGATGTCCTTGCCCAGGCGCTGTTCGGGCTCGAGGGCGACGCGGTTGATGTCAGCCAGGGGAACGATCCGGTAAATATCGCCTTCTTTCACCATCGCGGCGCCGTTGATTCGAAGAATCATGTCGAGCAGGGCTCGCGTATCGATATTCTTCGTTTCGCCGTAGGTGTTCAGGATCACGCCGCCTTTGATGCGCGAGTCGAGCACGTAATTGATCTTGAGCTGGCGCGCCAGCATGTCGACAACTTCGGTGAGCGAGGCATTCTGCAAGTTCAGGCCGCCGTAAACGATCCGGGAAGTTGTCGCGGCGCCGGCCTGCTGCACGCCGGGCGCGGTCTGCACACCGGAATTGGCCGCCCCAGGCGCGGCCTGGCTTTGCTGTCTGGCGCGCTGAGCCGCTTCCGAGGATTTTTGCGCCGCCTCGGCCGCCGCCGCCGCCGCACTTTGCGCGAAGACGTGCGGCATGAGGCCAATGCCCAACACGATGGCGGCAGCCCGCAAGTGCAGTCTCATTTACTTCCCTTGGGGCTCCACGGGAGCCGGCGCCGCGTTTACCAGCGCCTTCTCGTCCGCGTTTAGTTCGGCCGTCTTTTGCTTCACCCAGATCTGCGGCCCAAACGGTGTCTGGCGTTCGAACCGCCAGGCGCCGCCGAGATCCGTTACCTTGGTGTCCGGCTTCTGTGGCGCCGGCACCGGGCGGTTGACGTCCTGCGTGCGGTAGCGGCTGACACCGAACGGCGTTTGGCGGAACGTCCATTCCGTGCCGTTTGCGTCGCGCCATGTCCAGGTGTTGGCGTCCACTTTCGTTGCGCCCGAAGGGACCTGCGCGGGCGCCGCCGGCGAAGATTTCGCCGGTGCGCCCGCCTGCGCGGCGATGCCCAGCGACGCCGCCAAAATACACAACAAACCCACTGCTCGCATGTCGAGTTCTCCTTATCGCGCGCCGGTTTCCCCGCCGCCCGCCTTACTTAGCCACTTCCCAGTAGCAGCTCTTCCCACCCGGCGCGAAGGGATTGCTGCTCGTCACCTTCCGCTTGCCGTCCTGCACCGTGCCCTCGGGGGAAGAATCCCCTTCCTGGCAGGCGTAGAAACCCGCGCCGAGGTCGCGGCCCGGGCCGTTGGCATCGGCCGGCGACGCGTTCTTGACCTCCGGCTGCGCCGGAGCCGCGTTCGTCACCACCGGCGCGGAAGATGCCGGAGCGCTTCGCGCGTCCTGCACCGGCGCCGAGGTGTCCACCAACTCCGCCAGCGTCTTGTCGAACTGCTTGCCGTCCCACTCAAACACCACGTCGGTGTTATTGATCGAGACGATCTTGAACTCCCCGATCGAGTCCCCGGCCTGGTAGCTTCCCTGCTCCTTGTTGTTCGGCAGACTTAGAATCACGGTCGGTGGTACGCTTCCAAAGATCATGACGCCGTGAGCCACCGGAAAAGGCGGAAGCGGCTTCTCAACAATTTTCGGGGGCGGCAGAATAACGGTCGGGTTCCGGTCCGGCGAGAAGAGCATCTTTTGAGCCACGTCGGAGTACTGCGCCGGGCTCACGGGCGCCACCTGGGGCAGCGGAGCGAGCTTCGGTGCAGGCACGGGCTTCGGACGCGAGGCATCGAGCATTCGCTCGCGCTGCCGGCCGTCGGCAATCTCCTGGTGGACCCTCACGCCAAGCAGCACGGCGGCCGCCGCAAGAGCCGCGTTGAACAGAAGCAGCTTGCGCTTCACAGCGACGGCCCCAGCTTTCTCGCGGGAACCAGCTTGCGCGGCACCACGCCCAACACAGCCAATCGCACGGTCATTGTCTTATCTTTGGGATTCGCGGCGCCGATGCGCAACTGGTCGGTGGCGACCAGTTCGGGCGCCGCCGTGATGTCGGCCAGCATGTTCACAAGCTGTTCAATCCGGCAGTTGAAGGTCACCGCCACGGGCACCAGACCGTAGGCGCCATACGGGGCGGGCTGGCCGAGTTCGGTTTGCTGAAAGTCCACCGGTGGATTGGCGTTCTTGGCGACCCGCTTCAGGATTTCGAGCACCTGCGCCTGCGCCTGCGGCGCGGTTTCGGCCTGAATCAAGCCCTTCTCCCGGCGCGCAAGGTCGGCATTGGCCTGCTCGAGAATCTTGGCCTTCGCCGGCGCCTCGGAGGCCAGTTTCCGAAGTTGAGCCAGCCGCTGCTGGGACACCTCCACCGGCACCGCCACCGACGCGACCGTTTTAGGCGCTTTGGGCGGCGCGGTGGCGACCCAGACAATTCCCGCTACAGCGACGGCAACACCGAGCGCGATGAGTGCACGCTTGTCGCGATCGCCGATGGTCACGGATTCACTCCCTTCGGGTAGGTCCGGATCCGGAATGTCTCCATGTTCCCCACGCGCGCCAGCGGCATCGTGAACTCGGAATTGTGAAATTTCGGCGAGGAATCGAGCAGTTTCAAAAGCGCCGCTGCCTGCGTGGTGTCGCCGCCGATTTGCACTTCACGGTCGCTCATATCGATACCGCGCAGCCACGTCGGCGGCGCCAGAATGCGGGTCAGCTCGGCGAGGGTATCCATGCTTTCTTTCGAGCGGGCCCGGAACGCATCGAGCGCCCGCACGCGCGCCTCTGTCTCCGCGATCTTGCGGTCGAGATCCCGCGCCTGGTTCGCCTGTAGTGTGGCCCGCCGGATCTCGCCGGCCAACTCCTCGTCATAGCGGTGCTTTTCCACCGCCGCTGAAATGCCCAGCGCCCCGGCCAGCACCAGCACCAGCGCCGCCAGAGCCGCGGTCGGAATGAACAGCGCGCGCGAATCCGTCTGCCGGAGCGCCCGCGGCAACAGGTTTAGCGGCGGGGCCAGCTTGGGACACGCGCTTTCGAGCGCCGCCGCATGGGCCGCGGCTCCCTCCTGAAGATTGAAATCGTCGGGAGCGGCCACCGGCGCCGGCAAGAGGCCGGCGAAGTCCACGGCTTCCGTCGCCGGCTCCAGGCGCAACTCGGACACGGCCAGCGCCCGGGCCTGCTCGGGGCTGCCCTCCACCACCGCCGACCACACTCCCCGCGCCGGGCTTTCGCCGTAGATCTCCACGGCGTCGCCAGCCTGGCGCAGCGCTACCGCTCCCTCCGGTTTGGGCAGCGCCAGAAGCCGCGACGCGCCATACATCGCCGAGGCCGCGAAGGTGAACGCGGCCACGCGCACGCCCGCCTCGGTGAACAACGCCGTGTACGCGTCCAGCACGTCGCGCCGCACGATCCCCACCAGCGCCGCCGCGTGCCCGGCCACCGGGGCCCAGCTCCAATAGACATCGTCTTCCGGGTAAGGATGCAGCGAGTCGATCTGCAGGGCCAGCGCCGCCTCCATGTCTTTCGGCGCGACACCCGGCAGCGGCACCTGCCGCACCGTCACTTCATTCCGGGGCAGCAGCACCACGGCCGAAAGATGCCCCAACCCGAGCTTGCCGAGAAACGAACTGTAGACGGATCCCCACTCGGCGGCCGGCTCTTTGCGGAAACCGTGAATCGAGAGCATGCCGGGAATACGCACGCCGCGGGGACGAACCCGAGCGGCGACCACGGTCAGGTCCGTCTCGCCGATCTCGATGCCGACGCCCGAGCCCCAGGCGAGCCACTTCTTCCACTCGGCGATCGCGTGGCCCACTCCTGCGGCGCTCACTGGGCTGTCTCCTGGCTCCGTTCGCCTTGGACCGGTGCGGGAGCCGGTGCAAAACTGCGAAGCGGAGGTGTGTCGTCGTACCAGCGCATGAACTCGTAGGGAGGATCGTAGCCCTGCGGCATCATTTTTACCAGCGCCGAGACCGTGCGGCGAAGATCCGACAGTCGCCCATCGGGCAAGCGGAACTGCGCTGTGGCGCGAATGGTCCACATGGTCATGCCGCCGAGGCCCAAGCGCCCGAAGCCGGGCGCTCCCTGCGCGAAGATCGCGGCATCGCCGATCTGGGTGAACGGCATCGCGTTCCGGCGCGCCACCAGAGCCTGAATCGCTCCCGGGGTGAGCCCGAGCATCGCCAGCACCGCCGGCTGCACGGTGTTGATGTCGATATTGTTCATGACCCCGTACGGCGACACGCAGTCCCGCAGCCCGCCATAGGGCTGTAGACCGCCGTCCTGGGTGGGCCGGTAGCCGCCGTAGAAAATATCGGGAGTCATTCCTGGCACGAGGAGCAGTTCCTCGTTCTCCTCGATAGACGCGTGCCGGGCCCGAAAAGACGAACCGTTGCCGAGAATCGCCGCATCCATGGGCGCATACCCGCCGCCCGGGGCCGGAGAACGCCAGTAGAGAATGCCGGCCGCGATCCCCATCGCCTGCTCTCCCGGCACACCCAGAGCCAGGAGCAGATTCGTCAACTGGTCCGGTGGAATCTGGTTGATATTCAGCTTCGACGTTTCCGGAATGATCTCGACGTCGGCGACGCCCTCCGGATAGTCGAAGTGATGCCGCGGCATGGGAGCGGTGTAGAACATCGGCTGTCCGTTCGGCCCGGTGACGCCGGCGAAGCCCCACTGCATCCACATCACCATGCGCTCGATCGAGCCAGTCGCGATGTAGTAGGCGCGGAGCGAATCGGCTTCCGTCGCCGCGCGTTCGGTCTCGGCGCGCACGGTGCTCGCCACCGTGAACGCGATCGCCGCAAGCGCCGCCGTCATCCACAGCACCACCAGCAGCGCCGAGCCTCCTTCCTTTCGTGCCCGGTTACGGATCATAAGGAAACAACGGATCCCGTGTCACATGCACCGGCAGTGTCAACGGAAGAAGTTGCACCGCTGAAGGGTCGGGCTCGAGCGGCGCCATGTCGATGCGGATGGCGTCCGGAAGTTTCGACTCGGCCCAGACCGGAACCCACCGCGCCGGCTTGCCGGGCTGCGCCGGGACGCGATAGGAGAACTGGCAGGCGGCCAACTTGTCGGCCAGCACGAACGAACCCGGTCCGACTTCGATTGGCCGGTAGGCCGGCATCTGTTGCCCCTCGACATTCGGTTGGAAGCCCGTGCACAACGCTCCCGCGGCGTACGGCCCGCCATAAATCCGCTCGTTTAACACGAGCCGGACGCCCACCCCGTCCTCGATCGGCGCGACCTGATACTCGAGAATCCGCGGCACGCCGCGCCCGCCATCTTGCAAAGAAAACGTGGATACGAAGCGCATGGACTGCGGCTGGCCCTCGAAAAACGTCACTTTCTGGGCCCCAGGCGCGTCCGGACTATTCCCCATGCACGGCGCCGACACCGGAACGAGCCCGGCGACTTCCTCTTCCATCACGCGCTCCGTGCCGGTGACGCGGCGGTTGTGCATGAGCCGGTCCTGCGATTTCTGCATGGCTTTGAAGCCGGTGTCCATCGCCATCACCAGTCCCAGCGAGATCAAGGCGACCAGCGTCACCGCGATGATCACCTCGATCAGCGTGAATCCGCTTTCCCGCTTCATGGCTGGCCTGGGAACCCGGGCCGCGCGATCCGGTAGCCCGACAGCTTGTAGCTGCGCCGGTTCGGCCCGTCCATCCACGACACTTCCACTTCCAGCCGCTCGATCACGCGCGTGCCTGGCGGCAGGTTCCCCGGCGGGGCTTCGAAGACGGTGGCCATCGCGCGCCAGTTTACGGCGATGCCGCCGGTCACCGACGGATCCCACGCCCCGTCGATCTCCGTGTTCACGGGCAATCCCGGCGCGATCAGCAACTCGTCCATCTTCTGCCGCGCCAGCAGCGCGGCCCGGTCGGTCCCGGTGATTCGCGAAGCGTTACGCAGCGAAGTTGTCAGCGCGCTCATTAACGACACGGTGGCGATGCCCATGATCGCCGTGGCCACCAGCACTTCGAGCAGCGTGAAGCCGGCCGTGCGGCGGCGGTGTGTCACTGCGAGTCCTCCGCGTTCTGCTGCTTTGGATTCGAGATCGCCGGCACGCCCGTGATGGGATCGACCTGCACCTGGCGCTCGTCGCCCCGGCGATTCTTCAGCAGGATGCCGATCGCCGGCGTCGCGCCGCCCGGATAGAGGATGAAGTCGCGCGGTGGATTCAGCACGCTTCCGTCAGGCTCGATGGGCGCCGGCAGCACGGCCGCGATGGTCACGCCGCCGGAGAGCGTCAATTGACGGTCAAACGCGCCGCTCAGCGAGCGGGCGCGGATTTTGTTGTCGGCCGGCGCCACCAGGAACTCGACCACTTCTTCCCGGCGCTCGGCGCGGTTCATGCCGGCATTGAGCAGCGAAGTGATCCCGCGCGCGGCCGAGTTCAGACGCATCGATTCCAGCCCCGCGCTGACGGCCGGAAAACTGATCCCCGCCATCAGCGCGATCAACAGCGTCACGATCATCATTTCGATGAGCGTGACGCCGCGCTCGCTGTGCCGGGCTTCAGTCATTCTTCCAGTTCACGATATCGGCGTTGTTGCCGTCCCCGCCGGGCTGCCGGTCCCCGCCGTAGCTGATCACATCCGGCTCGTCACCGTGATCGCCCGGGTACTTGTAGACGTAGGGGGTGCCCCACGGATCGTTCGGTATGTCCTGCGGCAGATACGGCCCGGCCCAGTTCACGACGCCTTCCGGCTTCACGCGAAGCGCTTGTAGGCCCTGCTCCGTGGTGGGATACGCGCCGGTGTCCAGCTTATAGGCGCCCAGCGCCGTCATGAACGAATTAATCTGTGCGTGCGCCGACACCCGCCGGGCCTTGTCCGCCTGACCCATCATCCGCGGCACCACCAGCGCCGCAAACAGCGCGATGATCGTTACTACCACGAGCATCTCGATCAGCGTGACGCCCGCTTCTGAGCCTCTGTTGCTTCTCGGTTTCATTCATCCGCCTCCCGGATCTCGACTTAACATCGAGCACAACGCAGAGCGGCGCGGGCCCTGACTGGCCCACTGGAACGCGCCCCGCGCTGTGCGGTTACATTGCGACATCGTTCATACTCGTAATCGCGAGCAAAATGCTCAACACGAGCACGCCGACGATCAATCCCATTATCAATATCACCAGCGGCTCGAATAGAGACGTGAACCGTTTGATCGCGGTCCGCGTTTCGCCTTCGTAAATGTCCGCCATACGGGCGAACATCTGGTCCAGCCGCCCGGTTTCTTCGCCGACGCTCACCAGGTGGCCGGCGAGCGGCGGGAACTCGCCGGTGCGCTGCATTGGGACGGCGAGTCCTTCGCCGCGCTTGACGCCCTGCGCCACGCGATCGAGCGACCCGGCGATGCGCCGGTTGTTCATAATCGCGCCGGCAATGCCGATCGACTGAACCAGCGGCACGCTGTTGGCGACCAGCGTCGCCATGGCACGCGCGAACCGCGCCGTCTCCGCTTTCCGCAGCGCGTCGCCGAGCAGGGGCACCTTCAGCCGGAACGTGTCCCACCACAATCGTCCGTCGCGTGTGGCGACGTAAGCCCGAAGCGCAATCCCGGCTGCGAGCAAGCCGCCGGCCACCCATAATCCGTACGTCTGAAGCAGGGCGCTCGCCTCGATCAACATCTTCGTCGGCAGCGGCATCGCGACCCGCGAATCCTTGAACACCTGTGCGAAACGCGGCACGACGAAGTTTAGCAGCACTGTGATGGACGCCACGCCCACCAACGCCAGCAGCGCCGGATACACCATAGAGGAAACGATGTAGCCCTGCAGGTCGTCTTTTGTTCTCTCAAACTCGGCAAGCCTCTCAAACACCACTGCCAGCGAGCCGCTCGCCTCGCCGGCCCGGACCATATTGAGATAGAGGCTGGAAAAGTACTCCGGATGCGTGCCGAGGCTGTCGGCGAGCGATCGTCCGCCTTTCAGCACCCGCAGGATATCGGTCAGCACGCCCTGAAAGACGGGCCGCTCGGTCAACTCGGTCGTGATGGCGAGGGCCCGGTCCAGCGGGATGCCCGCACTGAGCAGCGTCGATAATTCCTGCGTGAAGTACAGCACATCCCGCCGCCGCCCGCCGCCGAATGAGGGCAACTTCAGCTCGAAGCCGCGCTTCTGGTCCCTCAGCCCGACGTAGACCGGCGTCAGGCCCTGCTTACGCAACTCCTGCGCCACTCTCCGGTCGCTTTCCCCGGTGAGGGTGCCGGTCCGCACCTTGCCGTCCGAGCCAACCGCCTTGAAGTAATAACTCGTCATCGCTTCGCCGCCGTGCGCCGCTTAGAACTCCTGCGTCACCCGCATCACTTCCTCTGGCGTCGTCACCCCGACCGACACTTTCAGCCAGCCGTCCTCGCGCAGGCTGCGCATACCGTTGCGCCGCGCCGCCGCCGCGATCTTCGCCGCATCCTCGTTGTGCATGATGCTCGAGCGGATCTCTTCGTTCAGATCCATCATTTCGAAGATCCCTACGCGCCCCAGGAACCCGCTGCCGAAGCACCGGTCGCATCCGGCGCCACGGAAGGTGGGCACCGGATCTCCGGACGGCGACATGCGAGGTTTCGCCGGTTCCTTGCAGTCCGGGCAGATGGTCCGCACCAGACGCTGCGCCAGCACGCCCACCAGCGACGAGGTGATGAGGTAATTTTCCACACCCATGTCGGTCAGCCGGGTGATCGCGCTGGGCGCGTCGTTAGTGTGCAGCGTCGAATAGACAAAGTGGCCGGTGAGCGCGGAGCGGATCGCGACATCCGCGGTTTCGCGGTCGCGGATCTCGCCGACCATGATCACATCCGGGTCCTGGCGCATGATGTGCCGCAGCCCCGCGGCGAACGTCAATCCGATCTGCGGATTCACGTGGATCTGGTTGATCCCGTCCATCTGATATTCCACCGGGTCTTCGATCGTGATGATCTTGCGCTCGGCGCCGTTGATACGCTTGAGAGCCGAGTACAGGGTCGTCGATTTGCCGCTGCCCGTCGGACCGGTGACGAGGAAGATGCCGTGGGGCATCTGGGTGTAATGCTCCATCCGCGCGAGCATGTGCTTGTCGAAGCCCAGACGAGCAAGGTCGTAGAAGTCGCCCGCGGAGCGGTCGAGAAGGCGCATCACAACGCTCTCGCCGTACAGCGTCGGCAGCGTCGAGACGCGCAGATCCACCTCCCGGCCGAGGGTCTTCACTTTGATACGCCCGTCCTGCGGCAGTCTCCGCTCGGCGATGTTCAGCTTCGCCATGAGCTTCACGCGCGAGATGATCGCCGCCTTCAACTCGCGCGGCGGGGCCTCCTGGTTGTAGAGCACGCCGTCGATCCGGAAGCGCACGCGGAACTCTTTCTCGAACGGCTCGATGTGGATGTCGCTGGCGCGCTTTTCGACCGCCTGGGCGATCATCGCATTCACCAGGCGGATGACCGGCGCCTCGCTCGCCATGTCGCGCAACTGCTCGAGGTCCTGCGAGGCTTCAGCATCCTCGCCGAAATTCATCTCCGCCGCTCGCGCGCTCTCGCCGTAATACTTGTCGATCGCGTCAAGGATCTCCTGCTCGGAAGCCAGCGCCGGCAGTACCTTCAAACCGGTGGATGTCTTCACCGCGGCGATCGTCTCGAGATCCAGCGGATCGCTCATCGCCAGGTGCAGGGATGTTCCTTCCACCGCCAAAGGCAGGCAGCGGAACTGGCGCAGGAAGCGCGCGGACAAGGCCTCGGTCTCCGGCGTCACCGCGGGCGGCGCGTCGATGGCCACCAGCGGCACCTGCAATTGCTCGCTCAGTACACCGAGCACGTCGCGCAGGGCCACGAACCCAAGGTCCACTAGAATCCGGCCCAGCTTTTCGCCGCGCTCCTTCTGCAACTCGAGCGCGCGCTCCAGATCGTCCTGCGTGATCAGGCGCCGTTCGATCAGCGCCTCGCCGAGACGCATTAAAACTCCTGTTCCTTCACCGCCGCCGCGATCTGCCCGCTGCGCTGGCCTTCCATCAGCTTGCCCCGTTCGCCGGTCATCACGATCTGGGACGGAATTCCGTCCCGCGTCTCCCAGGGATGCTTAGTCAGGGTCACCGCGAGCACGACGTTCTCCGCCATCGGCTGGGCGTCAAGCGACGCCGCCACGCCGGCGAGCATCTGCTGCATCTGGGTTTTCAATCTCGGCAACCGCTCGAGCATCATCTTGCGGTGCGCGGCCACATCCTGCGGGGTAATGGTCTGGTGGAACGGACTGATGCCTGGTGACGGGGCCAGGTCCACCTCCGCGGTGAAGACCGTTCCGAAGCCCGTCAAATAGACGCCTCGCGCCGGGCCGAGGAGCAGAAACGGATCCTGCGGCCACAGCGCCGCGATCTCGTTGTTCAGCCCGCGCTCGGCCGTTTCGATGCTCGCTCGCGCCACCGGCGCCTGGGCGCCCACCGACCCGGCCAGGACCACCGCCGTCGCCAGGCCCGCCAGCACGACCCACTTCGGTTTCATCTCGTCACCCCGGCCGGCGCCGGACCGTCGTTCTGCGCCAGCACCCGCGCCACCCGCTTGTAGAGAATTTCGCTGTTTTCATCGAAGGCGATCAGGTCCGCGCGCCGCTGCTCCGCGAATCGCTTCTCGGTGGCCGCCAGCAGCGCCGCTGTCTTGTCCCGGTCCTGTGCTTCTGCGTTAGCCACTGCCTCGGTCACAGCGGTCCGCACACGCGCATCGAGCTTTTGCTGGATCTGGTGCGCTACCCGTGCTTCGATCGCCGCCTGATCCACACGCGCCGCCGGCCGCGTCATCGCGCCATGCGCCACAATCGCCGCAGCCAGCACGCCTGCCGCCGCCAGCCCATACGCTGGGTGCGGGGCAAGAAGCCGGCGCCACCAACTCGGCTCAAACACCTGGTCGGAGACGAAGGCGATCCGCCGCGGCGGCTCCTCCTCCCGGAGCGTCATTAGCACCGACTGCGTCGCCCGCAGCCGGCCGAGTTCCTCCCGGCACGCCGAGCACTCCCGTATATGCGCGTTCACCGCGCCGCGCTCGGCGGACGTCGCTTCGCCCAGCACATAGCTCTTCAGATCAACATCGCAATCCATATTCAAACCTCGCGTTGCGCGCCCGCCGGAGCGAGTGCGACCTTCAGCAGATCGAGCGCCGTGTAAACCCGGCTCTTGATCGTCGACACCGGACAACCCAGGATCTCCGCCATTTCCTCAAACTTGAAGCCCTGGTAAACCTTCAGCAAAACCGCCTCGCGCTGATCTTCCGACAGCCGTTTCAGCGCCGATTCGACCGCCAGGCTGAGTTCAGCCGGAAACAGCCGTCCGCTCTCGTGCCCAAATGACGGGTCGACCGTAATTTCGGCTTCCGGCCGCGCCTTCCTCAGCAGCGAATGCGCCTCGTTGTGCGCGATCCGGAAAAGCCACGATCCGAACTTCTCGGCTTCTTCGAGCTTCTTCAGGTTCTGATACGCCTTCAGAAACACTTCCTGGCTCACGTCGAGCGCGTCCTCGCGGTTGCGCGTCAGTCTTACGAGGTAGTTGAAGATCCGCCTCTCCCATCGGGACACCAGGAGGTTGTAGGCATCTACATCGCCGCGCCGCGCCTTTTGGATGAGGTCGCGGTCCTCTACCTCCCGAAAAATCAATCTGATTCTCCAATTCTCAAGACGCTGGCGGGCCGGGAAAAGCCGAAGCTGTGCGCCGTCTGGGTTATTTTCTTCACTTTAGCGCTGCCGGCCATCCCAAAACACCCCACCCCGGATTTGGTTATGCTCTAGACATGCTTCGCCGCGAAGCGCTCCGGCTCACGCTCGCCGCCGCTGCCCTCCCCGCGCTGCCCCAGGGCCAGACCTGGACCGTCTTCGACGACCACCAGGCCGCTACCGCCGCCGTCCTGGCCGAGCGCATTGTACCCGGCGCCCAGGCTGCTGGGGTCCACCGCTACATGGACCTGTTCCTTGCGGCCGGTCCGCCCTCCGAACGGGCTGCCTTCCTCGACGGTCTCGGCTGGCTGGACGACTACTCCCGCCGGCACAATTCCGCCCCGTTCGCCGCCTGCTCGCCCGCCCAGCAAGATGAGGTTCTGAAGGCCATCAGCGCGGAAAAAGCCCCCGGACGGCCGTTCTTCGACCAGGCCAAGCACCTGACGACGACGATCTACTGGAGCACGGAAGCAGGTTACCGCGATCTGAACGCTGGGGGACGCGTTCCCACCACATTCGCCTGCGAAACCGGCAATTCCGGGCAATAATCCGCTAGATCGATTGAGCGCGCCCCGCGCTGCGCGTTCTAAAACGGAAGTGCCCACCCTCGATAGGTGGGCACTTCGCCATCCGCCTGCCTTGGCAGGCCCCTGTATCACCAGGGTGATGTTATGGGAGAATCAGGCCAACGGCATCGCGACACCGTCAAAACCTGTTGTGATTGGATGATAGGGCCTCGCACCAGAGGAGTCAAGGCAAAAATCCGAGACTTTTTCTGCCGCCTTAAGCATTTGAATCGGAACCAGTTACAGGCCATACGGCGATTCAAGTACAAAACTTGACTTTCCCGCCGGGAGCAGTTTCCGGCCCTACCGAAGCCTCTAACCCGCCAGAAAAGCAGCCTTTACTTGTCGGTCAGATGAAGCGAGATAAACGCATCGCCAGCACTTGAATAACCAAAACGTTGCGCCAGCAGTCTGCCTCCCGCCACGACTAGCCCCCCAACCACGCACAGTACCAGCAGGAAGCCTATCAGCTTGAAAATCGCCAAAATCATCAGCAGAAAGTGGTGGACCACACTGGGGTCCGGCGGCTTCTCGTCAAGTGTGACTTTCTCCCCATACCGTAGGCTGCCCATCACCCGGGCTACCGCCTCGTCGGCGGACCCTGGGAGGGCTATCTCCACCAGGGACCCGGTCCGCTTCATTTTGAACCCTGCCAGACCCGCCATCACTTGCCTCGCGATGCTCGGCGTGGGATAGGAGGCCAGCACCAGGGTCACGCCGCCCGGATACCTCGCCACAACCGCCTCGGCCGAGAACTGGAATCCGAACTTTTCCGCCGGTAAACCCGGGGCGAACGCCGCCAGGCTCGCCGGGCCCAGGATGTATCTCTCGGAACCGGGAGTAGTGCCCTTGGGGAGGAATCCTGGGAGCGTCGGGTAGCCCGCACGGTCCACTTCCGCGGGGTCGAGATAGCGGGCCAGATCGCCCGGCTTCGGGCAATCCCCGCTGCAAGTGACCACCAGAGTTCCCAGAACCTCCGTGCCGGGGTGCGAAGCCTGCTGCCACCGTCCGGCCGCATACGCCCCCGTCGGGTCGTCGAAGCGGTACGCTGTCGCCCGCCACTTGCCGAAGTCCGCCTCCTCGGCCGACTTCAGCCCGAACTCTGCCCACAACGGGCTTGACTCGGGCTTAACCTGGCTGATTTTGGCCTTTACTCCCGGCGCTGGCCGCCACACGCTTTGTCCATAAGCGGAGGCGGCCAGCGCCAGGAATACGGCTATGCATTGGCGCCGCAGCATTTCTTGTACTTCTTTCCGCTCCCGCAGGGGCAGGGGTCATTCCGGCCGGCCTTGGCCTTCGCCACGACCGGCTTGGCGGGAGAACTCGACGCCTCTCCCCCAACGAACTGCAAGTCGGCCATCTCGCGTTCCTTCTTGCGCTGGATATTGCGCGTGAAGTCCTGAACGCTGGCTTGCGCCGCCCGCCGCTGCTCCATCGTAGCCGCGGCCAGCACCTCCTGATCGGTCTCCTCTTCTTCCTCTTCCTCTTCCTCGTCGTCACTCGGGAACGGGAGCACGGGCTTCGGCGCGCCATATTCGCTCCCGTCGGCCCGCGTCACCTGCAGGAAGAACAGATACCGCAGCGTCTCGTCCTCGATGCGGTCCATCATCGCCTGGAACATCTCGAAGGATTCTTTCTTGTACTCGATCAGCGGGTCCTTCTGACCGTAGCCCCGCAGGCCGATGCCTTCCTTCAGGTGGTCCATCGCCAGCAGGTTGTCCTTCCACTGCGTGTCGATGATGTTCAGCATCACGATGCGCTCGGCTTCGCGCATCATTTCCGGGCCGATCAACTGCTCCTTGTCCTTGTAGCGCGCTTCCAGCCGCTCGACGATAAAGTCCTCGACCTCGTCGCGCAGCATCCCGCTCAACTCAGACGGTTCCACCTTCACGCCGAACTGCGTCAGGACGTCGGACTGCAGCCCGTGCAGGTCGTACTCGCTGGCATGTACCTTCTCCGGGCAGCGCTCGTCGACATAGGACGCCACGAGCCCAGCCACCATCTCCATCACACGGGCGCGTTGGTCCGCACCTTCGAGCAGCGTCCGCCGCATCCCGTACACGGCCTGCCGCTGCTTGTTCATGACGTCGTCGTATTCGAGGATGTGTTTGCGCGAAGCGAAGTTCTGCGCCTCCACCGCCTCCTGCGCGGCCGCGATCCGCTTGGTGATCAGCCGCGACTCGATCGGCACGTCCTCTTCCATGCCGAGACGCAGCATCAGCTTCTGCATCCTCTCGCCGCCGAAGATCCGCATGAGGTCATCCTGCAGCGAAAGATAGAACCGCGAACTGCCGGGATCGCCCTGGCGCCCGGCCCGTCCGCGAAGCTGGTTGTCCACGCGGCGGGACTCGTGCCGCTCCGTGCCCAGAATGTGAAGGCCGCCGAGCGATCGCACTTCCTCGCGCTCGGCGTCGGTCTCCTTCTTATAGCGGTCGAGTACGTCGCGCCATTCCTGGTTTTCCGGCGAGCCGAGCACCGCCGTCTGCATCGCGTCCGGATCCTTGCCCTGCTTCCGCAGATGCTCCTTAGCGATGAACTCCGGATTCCCGCCAAGCAGAATGTCGGTGCCGCGGCCGGCCATGTTGGTCGACACGGTCACGGCGTTCTTCCGCCCCGCCTGTGCCACGATCGTCGCTTCCCGTTCGTGGTTCTTCGCGTTCAGTACCTCGTGCCTGACGCCCATTCGCTTCAGGATGCCGCTGAGCTTCTCGGATTTCTCCACCGAAACCGTGCCGACGAGGACCGGCTGCCCTTTGGCGTTGAGTTCCTTGATCTCCTTGGCCGCGTTCCGGAACTTCTCTTCCTCCGTCCGGTACACGATGTCGTGGAATTCGGTACGAACCAGCGGCCGGTTGGTCGGCGCCACGATCACGTCCAGCTTGTAGATCTTGTCGAACTCGGCTGCTTCCGTTTCGGCAGTGCCGGTCATGCCGGCAAGTTTCTTGTACATGCGGAAGTAGTTCTGGAAGGTGATCGTCGCCAGCGTCTGGTTCTCGCGCTCGATCTTGACGCCTTCTTTGGCTTCCACCGCCTGGTGCAGCCCGTCGGACCACCGCCTTCCCGGCATCAGGCGCCCGGTGAACTCGTCCACGATAATCACTTCGCCATCCTGCACGACGTAATCCTTGTCGCGGTGGAACAAACTGTGCGCCTTCAGCGCCTGCTGCACGTGGTGGTTGAAGTCCAGGTTGGCCGGATCGTAGAGGTTCTCGATGCCGAGCAGCTTCTCGAGCTTGGCGACGCCTTCTTCGGTCAATCCCGCCGCGCGGTGCTTCTCGTCGATGGTGTAATCGCCAGTGGTGTACTTCTCGCCCGGTTCCTTGCCCTCGATCACCTCGCCGCGCACGAGCTTCGGAATGATGCGGTTGATCTTGTAATACTTGTCGGTCGATTCCTCGCTCGGCCCGGAAATGATCAGCGGCGTGCGCGCTTCGTCGATCAGAATCGAGTCCACCTCGTCAACGATCCCGAAGTGGTGCCCGCGCTGCACGCAGTGCTCGAGCCGGAACTTCATGTTGTCGCGCAGATAATCGAAGCCAAATTCGTTGTTAGTGCCGTAGGTGATATCGGCCCCGTACGCCGTACGCCGCTCGTCGTCGTCGAGGTCGTGCAGAATCACGCCGGTGGTCAGGCCGAGGAAATGGTACACGCGCCCCATCCACTCCGAGTCGCGACGCGCGAGGTAGTCGTTTACGGTCACAACATGAACGCCTTTGCCTCCAAGCGCGTTCAGATACACCGGCAGGGTCGCCACCAGCGTCTTGCCTTCGCCGGTTTTCATCTCGGCGATCTTGCCCCGGTGGAGCACAATGCCGCCGATCAACTGCACGTCGAAGTGGCGCATGCCAAGCACGCGCCGGGCCGCCTCGCGGCAAACCGCGAACGACTCGATTAACAGATCGTCCAGCGCCGCGCCCTGCTCAATCCTCTGGCGGAACTCGACTGTCTTGGCCGCCAGTTCGGCATCGCTCAACGCCTGCATCGTCGGCTCCAGATCGCTAATGGCCGCCACCAGCGGACGCATACGCTTCACTTCGCGGTCGTTCCGCGTGCCGAATACTTTCGCTAATGCCTTATCGAGAAACATTTCAACCTCTCTCTGTCAGATCTTGTTTCGCTTGCCGCCAATCGCGCCCGCGCGCCTACGCAAGCGCGGCGCCGGGTCATTACACAAGAGGCAGAGAGAAAGGAGGAGGACGAGCGTCAAGTTGGGGAGCATGGCCTGTCCGAGGCGTAGCTTCGGGCGCCGGTTGCGCCGCGCGGCCGCTCCCGGCTTCGCACGTCGCCGTGTAGGCGAGCGACGCCGGCATGCCGAGCACGCTGGCGAACAATTCGCGCGCGCCGGCGCCGAGCGCCTGCCGCCGGGCCATCGACAACCGGCCTAACAGCTTCGCCCGGATGGCGGCCGGCTGCATTTTCGCGGTCTTCAGCGCCGGACCGTTGTGTCCCGCCGCCACGCCAGGCGCCATGGGCGCCGCGCACACGGCGGCCAGCAACAAAAGGAACGAGCCCGCGGAACTCCATCCGCTCACCCGCCGCCGGATTGCCGTATCGGAAGCCAACCTCAACCTTCTACTAGGATAATACGCGCTAGGGCCGGAGGCGGGTCGTGGCGCTCGGCTAGATCACCCGCCCGGCTCGCGGGCCTTCCAATCGTGCGTGGCAAGCGCGAAAAGGAGTGCCCAAAACGCTCCGCCTGCCACCAATAGGGGTAGCATCAAGATCAGTTCCGGGCCATGCAGGTCCTAGTGGTGGACCAGCGCGTCAGCAAGTATCCCCACAACCCAAAGCAGCAGAAACCGCCCGCCAAACCCAAGCTCCCGGTACCAGTTTCGGCCCCCAGTTCCCATCGCGCCTCACTCCGCCCGGACCCAATCGAGTGTTGCGAAACCTTGGGTAGCCACCAGGCGCCCGCCGTCGGCTCCAAGAATCGTCACTTGCAGGCCCTCGACCGCCAGGGACGCTACATCCATCGGAACCAGGTCGTTTTTTGACCGGTCCAGCCGGAACACGCCGAAGCGCGTCTTGCGGACGCCTTTTGGATCCCTCTCCGACGTGTTCAAATATACGTCGCCCTCGGGTGTCATCGCGGCCGAGTCGATCCTCATGCCGCGCGCGCCCCACTCCGCCTGCAGTCCCCACCGCCCGAGCAGCTTTCCGTCGTTGGGGGAGACCTCTACCCACTCGTTTGTTCCATTCGACAGAAACCCAACCCGGTCCTTCGTCGCCCGCAGGCAGGGGAACCACGCCGGATACGTCGCGTCAATGGGAAACGACTGCCGCGGCAACGCCGAACCGATCGTTGTCCCGTCCGCCGAGTAGTGTTGGAGCATGTCGTAACCGGCGATCTCGTTATCGTCGGCGTCATGGTTGCGAATGAGCGCCCAGAGGGTCCCGTCCCGGGCGAACTCGACGCCGACCGCCGCGGCGTTTTCGAGCGGTTGCAGCTTTTGCGTCCGGCCCGCCGCGTCGAGCCACGCAAGGTACGCCCGCGATTCGCCCGCTTCCGCCACCACCCCGATCGCGGCTACAAACCCTCCACCCGGAGCCTGAGTCAGGTCGGCGATCCGGACTTTCTGGGCTCCCGGCGGCTCCACCTTGGTCTGCAGCTTTACCTGTCCATCGGCCCCGATGACGACGATCTTCCCGTCCTCGACCCCGTGGTCGAGCAGCGCGCCCCTTTCCCACTTCGGCACCCCCTGTCGCGCGAAATTCCAGTTGACGATGACGGTCTTCTCGGCCCGGGAAAGCCGCAGCGGCCCTTGGGCGACCGCGCAGATCGCCCCCACCGCCGCGCCCAGTGCTATTCCTACCGACGGCGTCCTGCCCATCCGCCCTCCGCAGCCCCGATTATATGGCCTGCGGGGGCTATGCCGGTCAGAAGCGGGGTGACTCATCCTGCGACAAATCGTGGCGCCACAGGACCGGCCGGGGACGTTGAACCGGTCGGGACGATGCTTTCCGGCTTACCGCAACGAAATCCATGATAGCCGCTCGAAATTCTCCCCGGCCACCAATCTGCCGTCCTCGCCGCCAAGAATTGAGAGCCAACCGTCGCCGGAACGGACCGCGGAGAAATCAACCTGTGAGGCCACTCCTGTGCTCCGGTCTAAGCGATAGACGCCGAACTCCTGTTTCTCACCTGGGCGAAGCGCCTGTTTCGAGGTGTTGAAATAAACCGCATCGTCCGGCGTCATCGCCACGGAATCAATCCGCACCCCGCCAGCCCGTAGCGTAGACGGGAGCCTCCAACGGAGAAGAAGTTTCCCGCTTTCAGGCGACACCTCGATCCACTCGTCGGTGCGGTTGGAAAGAAAGCCTACGCGATCTGTGGTGACGGTCAAGCACGGAGACCACGCCGGATACGTGCCCCCGTAAGCGAAGGAACCGCGCGCCAGGGCCGCGCCCAACAACCTCCCGCCCGCCGAGTAATGCCGCAGCATGTCGTAGTCCCGAAGGTCGTTGAAGCTATCATCATGAACCCTCACCAGTGCCCACAACGTCCCATCGGGAGCGAATGTCACGCCCACAGCCGCGGCGGGATTCAGTGTGACGTATTTCACCACGCGGCCGCCGCGATCCAACCAAGCCAACCATGCCGACCACGCGCCCGCAGCATCCATGGCGCTTCCCGCGGCCACGAACTCTCCCGATGGCGACACCGTCACGTCTTGCAACGAGACTCGCTGGGCGCCTTCCGGCCAGATCTTCGCATGCATCTTCATCTGTCCGTCGCGACCGACAGCTACCACGTCGCCGTCCTCGGCGCCATGACCCAGCAGCATGCCCTGCTGCCATCTTGGAGTAGGTTGATCGCCGAAGTTCCAACTTACGGCAACCGTCTTCTCCGGCACAGGCAGGCGCTCTATCGAGACGGCGTCCGCTCCGAGTAAGCACCCGGGCACACTGGCCAGGGCAATACAAATTGAAATCGGGCCTTTCATACCATACCTCCTATCAGCGAGCGAAACGACTCTGGATCGAACCGGATTTGTAAGCCCGAAGGGCCGGTCAAGGCTGGTCATAACAGATGCTGCCATTGCAAACGCAATTGGGATCGACGGAAGGATCGCAACCGGACCCAGTGCCCGAGCTACACGTCTGGCAAACGGCCTCGGTGCACGCGCAGTTCGAACAGGTATAGGTCCCGTCGTATTCCCAGCCGTCGCACGGGCCGGCCAAGAGTGGGTTCGAGTAGAACCACGTGTATCCGCCTGCACACGAGCTGGGCGAGCACCTTTGGTTATACGGCATCATGTACGCACCAGAGCAATCACTCGGCGTGCAATTAACCGCCTCTACCGTCAGATTTGGGTTGACCGACGCTGCAAGGCGCGAAAGATCCGAAGTTAGTCCGCGGCAAGTACGTCGAGGTGGGCGACGAGAAAGCCCGAGAAGCTCCGCGTGGGCCTTCACGCCGTCGAACACTCCGCGTCTTACACCACCATTCTCATCTACTGCGGATGGCATCTTTCCGAGCGACCGGCACGCGGGTATCGGGGACGACGAGCAGTGTAATCAGTAGCGGCGAAACCCACAAGTTGGGGGCAGGGCCCCCCTTCATATCGAGTGCTCGTCCTATCGCCGTCGTCCCTATCCCCGGCGAGAGACTCCGAAGACTAAGCCTTGGCGGGGGGCAGGGGGCAAATCCGGACGTTGCACCAGGGATCAGGAAACTACGCGTCAACCTCATTGGCGCGACCTCCTAGCACAGAACTCTAAGCCGAAATTAGTTCGCTGTCACTGGGTAGTTGCGGGGCAGCGCTTTAGGTTAGAGTGAGGCGGGCCTACTCCGCAACTTACACGACAGACCAGCGCACTAACTGTCCTTACTCCCCAAGAACCCCCCGGCCCGCCTCGATCAGCCGCAGGATCTTCTCCACGTCGCAGGCGCGGCCGGCCCAGGGTCCGCCACTCGCCTGCTGGAGCGTCGCCCAGAGCCGCGTCGCATCCGGCAGCGCTTTGTCGGCTCGCAGATCCTCGCGCGTCGGCTGCGCCTCGAGAACGCAGTGCGGTAAGACCTACGATGCAGGGGGCGGCCGTAGCGACGCGGGGGAGCCGCGAATGCGCCATGCTGCCCCACAGCACACGACACCCTCAACGAGCGTGACTGGCGCCAG
>DAIDIH010000386.1 GCA_027459465.1 Bryobacterales bacterium
CGCGGCGCCAACCAGGTCCTCCAGCCGTTGCCGCAGCGGAAGCAGATGCTCCCCGAGCAGTCCCGGCTGAAGCTGGATCAGCAGATCGTGCGTCAGCAGCAGAGCGTTGATCTCCGGCGCCGAATACATCGGGCCGGGTACCGCGGCCGCCTCCCCGCGCACACGCAGATCGTCGCACGAATACCCTCCCCGCTCCCGGTCCCAAATGATATCGGTCCGGAAGCGGCTCCGCAGAAACTCGAGATCCCGCTTGAACGTCGCCGGCGAAACCTCCAGTTCCGCCAAAAAATCCTTCTTCGGGATGATTCGCCGCTGCTGCAGCATCTGCTGGATTCGCAAGACTCGTTCGGCTTGGCCCATCGAAGGCAGCCATTATAACTTCGCCGCCTCTCCCACCGCCCGCGCCGCACCAGCCCCTCCTGTGCTATAGCTTGTAAAGAGGCAGCGCTGCCTGCCTCGCCGCTCGAGCGCGGGAGTAATTCAGTGGTAGAATGCCAGCTTCCCAAGCTGGACGTCGCGGGTTCGAGTCCCGTCTCCCGCTCCATTCCTTGGGCTGGCTGTACGCCAAAAACGGAGAACACCTTCTTGAAGGTTTCCAGCGTCTGTTGTTGCTGGGCCTGAGTCTTCTGCTGTGCCTGTTGCTCAGCCTGCTTGTTGGCCTTCTTCTGCTGACGCCGGCCTCTCACAGCGCCTGCTGTGGCCCAGATGGCCGCCCCCTTCCCGGCGTCGCCGGCGATGGCGCCTATTGCTGCCCCTCCTGCCGCCCCTCCCGCGGCGCCATTCGCCCCCCTCCTTTTGCTGTTTCGGCCTTCTGCGAACGTGGCGTGGTTGCGGCCGGGTCAATGATCGAGTGCTGTTTGGCGGATTGAGAACACTCGCTTTCGTCCTTGGCCCGCTGCCCCGGATTCTGGTTGCTCTTCGGGTACACAAAGACGCCCAATTGAGACGCCGCAGCCGATCTCCCCGAACGTGCGGACCGGGTCTGCGCCCACCTCCTTGTTGCGCCTGGGCGCGTATCTGCGGCGCCATCCCCGGCGCCACAAAAAGTCCGATTGACGTGATGATCGTTGCTGATTTGTTCATGCTGCCTCCTCTGTCGTTCCCGTTTTCTCTCTCCTTGCCGCAGAAAAACGGCAAAAGACAATCCCGCTCTCGCTGGCCACCGCTAACTGGCGGCGGTATAGGACGAATTGGTGAGTGTGCGCGAGTTCCTTCAGGTTCATTTTTTGGGAGCGGAAGGAAAACACATGTGGCGGCCATTAGAGCTTTCCAGGGACCCAATACCGTCACACCGTCGGGTTCTCGCCTAAACTATATTCTCTGGATTGCTCCCGCTTGAGGAGCACACAAACAACATGCGCACCATGGTTGCGATCATAGGCGGCGGCCTCGCCGGTCTCTACGCCGGAAGGCTGCTTCACGCCGCGGAAATTGATTTCAAGCTCGTCGAAGCACGCGATCGCCTCGGTGGACGCATCCTCTCCACCGGCGAAACTGGCGCACCCTCCGAAGACGGCTTCGATCTCGGCCCGTCCTGGTTTTGGCCTGCCATGCAGCCGGAACTGTCGTCGCTCGTCCGCGAGTTAGGGTTGACAACCTTTCCCCAGCACGACCACGGCGACGTGATCTTCGAGCGCATGTCGCGCGAAACACCCTGGCGTTATCGAGCCACGCACCAGGAGCCGCAGTCCATGCGTCTCGCTGGCGGGACCGGAACCCTGGTATCGGCGCTCGCCAAGCGTTTGCCGCCCGAGTGTATCCTGACCGGCACTTCCGTAAAGCACATCGCGCTTGGCGCGACGAATGTCTCGCTGACGCTCGCGAAGCCGGACGGCTCGGAAGACAGCATCCTCGCCGGACAGGTGATCGCGGCCGTTCCTCCCAGGCTGCTCGCAAACATTTCCTTTTCCCCGGCCGTCGATCCGGCCATCGCACAACGTTGGCGCGAAACCCCAACATGGATGGCGCCTCACGCCAAGTTCTTCGCCGTTTACGACTGTCCGTTCTGGCGCGACGCCGGGCTGTCGGGCACGGCCCAAAGTTTCGTCGGGCCTCTCGGCGAAATTCACGATGCAACCACCGCCTCCGGTAACGCCGCGCTGTTTGGCTTCCTCGGCGTCGATGCCCGCGCTCGCGCCACCCTCGGAGAAGCCGCCCTTCGAAGGGCCTGTCTCGATCAACTCGCTAGGCTCTATGGGCCGCGCGCGCTGCGCCCCCGCGCCACCATCTTCAAAGACTGGGCCGCCGATCCCTTAACCGCCACATCGGACGACCGGAACGGAGCCACGCATCCCGAGCCCTCGTCAGCCTCATGGGTGACCGGAGCCTGGCAGGAACACCTGTCGCTCGGCGGAAGTGAAACAAGCGCGTCGGAGCCCGGCTATATGGCCGGCGCCCTCAGCGCCGCCGAGCGTGCCGTAACAGAAGTAAGGCAACGCTTGCGAGTTCACCGCGACGAGCCAAAGCAATAACCTCCTCCCTCGCCAGTGCGCCATATTGACCACATCGTCGTTGCCGTTCACGACCTGGACCGGGCCGCGGACTTCTATCGCCGGCTCGGCTTTCAGGTCGGCCCTCGCAATCGCCATCCCTGGGGCACGGAAAATCGCCTGATCCAGTTCGGCTCCTCTTTTATCGAGTTAATTACACTAGGCAGCGCCGCGCATCTTATCCCTCCGCATCAACCACGCCGCTTCAGCTTTGGAGCCTTCGTCCGGGATTACCTCGAGCAACGGGAAGGCATCGCAATGCTCGTTCTCAGCACCGCGGATGCAACGTCCGACGCCGCCCGTTTCGCCGCGCAAAGCATCGGCGACTTCGAACCTTTCTCTTTCGAGCGCAAGGCCCAAAAACCGGATGGCTCCGAAACTCAGGTAGCCTTCACCCTGGCGTTTGCCAACGATCCAGCCGCGCCCCATACCGGATTCTTCGTCTGCCAGCAGCATTTTCCGGAAAACTTCTGGAACAGGAGCTTTCAGCACCACGCAAATTCAGCCACCGGCATCGCTGCCGTAACGCTCACCGCATCCGATCCAAAGCAACACGAGGACTTCCTGACCAAATTCACCGGTGCAAAGATACAACGCCTGCCGGATCATCGCTTGCGATTCGCTCTCGACGGCGGGTGGCTCGAAGTCGTCTCCGCGATCGCGGCGCAGATGCCGCTTTCCGCCTCGCCAATGTTGACATCTTTCGCCGTCCGAGTCGGCGACGCCAACACGGTCCTGCGTCTCTTGAGTGCTGAACGAATCCCATTCACAACTTCGGACGACGGGATCGTCCTCCCTCCTGCCACCTGCTTCGGCGTCGAGCTACGCTTCGAAACTAACGGCGAGGCGCCCGGTCCCGCCTACGAAGCGTCGAGTCCGCTGTAGCCGGCGCAACAGC
This sequence comes from Bryobacterales bacterium, assembly GCA_027459465.1. GTDB lineage: Bacteria > Acidobacteriota > Terriglobia > Bryobacterales > Bryobacteraceae > JAJYKC01. The sequence goes on from DAIDIH010000386.1 coordinate 3,388, forward strand.
AAATATCTTGACGACTTGGTCGCTCCCCATCCCAGGTTCGACCACCTCCAATGGCAACGTCCCCGGAGGATATCCCTGCGCCAGTGGAATCGTCGCGGGCAGAGTAACGTTGATCTGATTCACCCCGGATAGCAGCGTCGGCGCTGCACCGGCGTATTCCACGTTCAGGGACAAGAGACCAGGTACCGGCTCGGTAATATCAATGATCCTCGCCTGCGGAGTGAGCGCCAAAGGCCGCAGCCCTAAGGGCGTCACTTCACCCGCCACGCTGGAGGGCGATGTCTGCCCGCCGCCGGTGCCGAACAGCATCACCGGCGATCCCGCCTTCGCCGGGTTCTGTGGCGAGTTCACCGTGTAATCCTGATTCAAACCAACCGCGGCCCCATCCACTTGAAAGATAGTCATGCCGGAGGCCACCACTTGCAAATTCGAAAGCTCGTTAAGCGCAGCGCCATTCGTCACTACCTGTACCGTCGGCATTGTCCCGACCGCCAGGTCATACGGCAGAATCACGTTCACCTGGCCGTCGGAGGCGTACAACAGTGGAGCCGGTCCGCCGTTCACCATCACCTCGGTGCCGCCCAGTGACGTAGTCAGCCTTCCATTCACTAACTGCGCCCCCACTGCGCCGTCACCGCGATGCCGCCCCTCGAACTGAGGCTTAAAAACAGCACCCCGGCCTTCGCCTGCCCTTTATTTGCCTCCAAACCAAGCGCCGGAAAAGCCGGCGCCGCCGTCGTCGGAACCGGAACCAACGCCGCCGCCCGCACCCAGGCGCCAGCCAACGCCATAACCGCCATCACCGGCGCCCCTCGATACATCACACTGAACTTTACAAAACAATCACCAAACCGCACCGCACCAGCAGGCAATCCGCTACCTGCCACGCTAGCCCCGGAAACCGGGAACGAAGGGACGGTGCAACCCAAGCAGACGCGCTCTCCCCGCTACCTTCCACTTCGCTCCCGTTTCCGAAGTAGCTGAAACCGGAAATCAAAAGGCCGGGCTGCCGATTGCTAAGTGCGAGGTAAGATCCAGCGCCGCCGGTGACGCCGCCAGCGCACGAACTGTTTCCATCTCTGTCGGAACTCGATGGGCTGTGACTTACTGGTAAGACTCGCCATCCAATTTACCGGCGTTCTCGGCCTCACTGGCACCGGAAATTCCGAGCGTCCTGCGTGTCACCCGTACCCGTGTACTGCGCGTGCTTCGGATACGCACACAACGGCCTGCTGCGCCCTGGGAATGCCTTGCCCGTAGCAATCACAAAATCCGGCGCGATACCTTTCTCAACCCAACCCACCACGGCGCTCAGCATGTCGAAATGGTCCAGTGAAGGCCCGCCGCCGCAGTGCGCCATTCCCGGAACCAGGAACATCCGGCTCCATTCGGCCACCTTCTCCGCGCCCCCGTTGGCCGCCGCGAGCGACTTGTAATACCCAAGCGTGTCGAGCGGCGAAAACCACGGATCGCTGTCGCCGTGAAAGAAAATCAGCTTGCCCCCATCCTGCGCAAACGTCGAAAGATTCGTCGATGCAGGCTCGACGAGCGGATCGGAAGCGTGCAGCGCCGCCTTGTCCACATCCAGTTCCGTCGCACTGGTATAAGGTCCGAACAGCCCGTTCTTCCCCAGCGCAAGCAGGCCCGGCACGCCGTCCTTCCGGGCGACGCCGGCATCGTAGAGAAAGCCCGGATACACCTGCGTACCATAAGCGTTCTTCGGGCCCGCGAAGGCTTTTTTGATCGCAGCGATTTTCTCCGGAGCAATGCACGCCTCCGTTTGCCCAGCCTTGCAGGCAACCACCGCCGGATCGAAATCGCAGCCCAGCGGATCGAAGATCATACCGTCGGCCACGCCGTCCCTCGCGTCGCACTTCTTCATGAGCGCATCCATGAATAACTCGCGCTCTTGGTCGGTTAGAAACTTATCAATCTCCGGCTTGCCGGATGCATCTTTGGGCGCAGCCTGGTTGTATGCCACTGGAATCCATTGGGCAATCGCCAGGTTCGACAAGCCGGTGCGCATCGCCGGATCCCCCGACACGATCCCGTTAAACACGGCCGGATAGCGCTGCGAAAGGATCATCCCTTCCCGCCCGCCCGTCGAGCAACCGACGAAGTACGAGTAACTCGCCGGCTTCGCATAGTACCGCGCGATGATCTGCTTGGCGACGCCGGCCACTTCCGCATTGGCCAGGAAAGCGAAGTCGAGATACGCCTGTTGGTCACGCATGAACGAGAAGTCGAATGGGCCGGTCTTGGCCTTATGTCCCGTGTCCGTGCTTGCCACAGCGAATCCGCGAGTAAGCGCAGGACTGTCGCCCGCATAGTTCGCCCCGGCCGGATAAGCGACGATGCCGTTTCCCCCTCCGCCGCCCTGCATCATGAAGTCGCCGTTCCACGCCTCCGGCGCCGGAAGAGCCACCGCGAAGCCGATGCCGAACTCCTGCCCGTCGACCCCCTTGCGCCGGTTGATTACGCCATCCACCCGGCAGTGTGCCGGCAGAGGACCAATCGAGGGAGCGCCGGGGAAAGGCGGCGGAACGGTCTTGCCCGCGGGAACCAGTTCGGCCTTCGTAATCTCGACACCGCCAGGCGTTAGCCCGGCGAGATCGGAGCACGCGTTCGACGATTGCGCCCGCGCCACTAGCGCGCCAAACGAGATCGCCACAAGCAACACAACGAGTTTGGACGGATTCATACGTTCTCCTAAGAAAGTGTATGCAACATCGAGGCGTCCTGGCGCCCGCCTCCACGGCTCCGCGATCGCCGCCGCCACGGGAAACAGATATACGATAGCCTGCAAGGCACATACGACAGTCATGAAAACGAATCTTCTCCGCGCGCTCGCCCTGCCGCTCATCGCGATTTGCGCCTCGCTAGCCATCGCGCAGCCCTCGCAAGCCGCTACCGCACCCCCGCGTCCGAAAGGCCCCTGCGACATCTACGCCGCCGCCGGCGACGCCTGCGTCGCTGCCCACAGCACCACGCGCGCCCTCTACGCCGCCTACAACGGGCCGCTCTACCAGGTCCTTCGCCAGTCCGACGGCAAGACGCTCGATATCGGCCTCGTCCAGCCCACAGCCTCGCCGGTTCCCGATGCCGGCGGCTACGCCGACGCGGCCGCGCAAGACCGGTTCTGCGCCAATACCTACTGCTGGATCACCACCATCTACGATCAGTCGGGCAAACACAACGATCTCACCCAGGCCCCCCGAGGCGGCTTCAGCGGTTCGACCCTCGGTGGGTTTAACAATCTTCCGCTCGCCGATATGGCGCCCATCAGCATCATGGGCCACAAGGTCTTCGGCGTCTTCATCGAGCCCGGCATGGGCCTCCGCATCGACGACGTCAAAGGCACCGCTGTCGACGACCAGGCGGAGGGGCAGTACTGGGTCGTCAACGGCCACCACTTCAACTCCGGCTGCTGCTTCGACTACGGCAACGCCGAGATCGACAGCCGCGACGACGACAACGGCACCATGGAAACCCTCTACTTCGGCAACGCAATGTCGTGGCATCACGGCATACCTCCGGGCCCCTGGGTGATGACTGACCAGGAAAACAACCTCGTCGGGTGCGTCAATCCGGATGGCTCCCGGCCTTGCAATAGCCTCCCGACCATCACCTGGCGCTTCGTCACCGCAATGGCCAAGGGCGAACCGCACCACTGGTCCACGTTGGCCGGCGACGCCCAGCACGGCACGCTTTCCGTGATGTTCGACGGGCCGCGCGTCAACGCCACTTATGACCCGATGCGTAAGCAGGGCGCCATCCTGCTGGGCAACGGCGGCGACAACAGCAACCGCTCGCAAGGCACATTTTACGAAGGAGCAATAACCGCCGCGGGCACTTACCCAACAAACGCGACGGATCAACTCGTCGAAGCCAACATCGTCGCCGCCCGATACGGCGTCCAGCCCCTGAGCCTCGCGCCAGCCGAGGCAACCGCCACTCCGCCCGGACTCCAAATCTTCTCACCCGGCTCCTCGCAGGACACCACAGTTACGTTCACCAATATCACCGCATCGCCCGCCGAAGGCGTCACCCTAAGCGTCTCTGTACCCAACAACCAGTGGAAATCCGTCGTTCAGGGCGACACCGGAGCATCGAAGACCTTCCCCAATCCGGTCGCGCCGGGAGCGAGCGTGAGCGCCACGTTCAAGGTAACTTCAGGACTAACTCTACTCAACGGAGACTTAGTCGCGAAAGCCTCCTGGACAAACCAGGCCACCGCAGCCAGGCTTTCTGAGACAAGCGCCGAAAAAGTGCGCAACGTACCCCTGGTCCGCATCAACGAATTCCGCATCGCCTCCGGCCAGCCGGCTAACTCGACGGATTCATTCATCGAACTCTATAACTCCGGCCCCCGAGGCGTCGACCTTTCCAACTGGACTCTCACGGTCCATCCCACCCAACAGGCCATCTTCTCCGCGATAAAAATCCCGTCTGGGACGACCCTCGCCTCCGGCAGTTTCTATCTGCTTGGATTGTCCAACTCCGGCCTCGCGGTCCCGGCGCGCGCAGGCGATACAACCATCTACCTGAGAAACACCGCCGGTATGTCGCCGGGCGACACAATCACCATCGGCGCCGGTCCGAACGCGGAGACCCGCAAGGTCGCGTCGCTCGGAACCGCGGCCGCCAACCATACAACGCTGTGGCAGCCCCTTCCCGAAGGCCCGATCATCACAATCCCGCCCGGCTCGACCAACGTACCCGTAATGAGCGTCGCCGGTTTCGCGGTCGGCCAGAAGATCGCACTCGGATACGGCGCAACTTACCCTGCTGTTGCACGAGACACGGAGCGCTATGAAGTAGCCACAGTTACTTCGGTCGGCAAGCCCGGCACGCAAGCCTATCTCGCAGCCGATGCCGCCGCCGGCGAGACTAATATCAAGGTAACTTCGGTCTCCGGGATCACAGCCGGTGACAGGATCCGTCTCGATATTGACAGCATCGGCCACGGCATCGAAACCATCACCGTCACCCACGTTGGCGCCGCGGCCAGCCGCACGGCGCTCGCCGCATTGGCGAACGCCGGGGCCACTAACATCAAAGTACGGACCGTGCATGGCTTCGCCGCCGGCGACGAGATCACAATCGGCACTCCCGCCAACAAGGAAGTTGTCCGCATCACCGCCGTCGGCACACCGGGCGACCGCGGCTCCGGCATCGACGTTACCCCGGCGCTAACTCATGCCCACATCGCCGCCGAGAATGTCGTAGCCCCGGGCACGGGCCTCGATCTGGCGGCCCCGCTCAAGTTCAACCACAGCGCCAATCTTCCATTCAGCGCTCGCGGAACCGGAATCAGCTTCCAGCCGGCCACGGCTTTCCCCCACTCGAGCAACGAACCCGTCGAGGCCCTCGGCGCCGGCATTACGCTCGACAAGCCTTTGACCAAAAACCACGCCATCAACGCCGTCGTGCGTGACGCCGTGGTCACCACCGCCGGCTACCAGGGGACGCCGCGACCCAACCAGTGGTTCGGAGGCCCCGAGCTAACTACTTACTCTCCTCTCTTCGGCCGCACTATCACTCTCAACGAAGGAAGCATGGTCCTCCGCAACGCAGCCGGCCTCGTCGTCGACAGCCTCAACTACGGCGGCCTCGTGGATCCATGGGCGGCCGTTGGCGATCAGGCCGCTTCCGGCGCCGGGCAGTGGGGCTGCTTTGTACCAACTCCCGGACTGTCCTCGGGCCGCTTCCCGGATGGCGTTGACACCGCCAGCAACTGCAAGGACTTCCGAACGCAGGCCGCTACAACCATGCCTCTCGCCGCCACTGCCGGCCAGTCTAATCTCAAGGTCGCAGAGGTGGCCGGCTTTGACGCGGGCGAGACGGTCCTCATCGACGCCGGAGCAAACCAGGAGACTGCCGTCATCGCAACCGTCGGCACGCCAGGCGCCACCACCACGCGCACTGCCACTGATGCAGGCGCCACCGAGATCCCCGTCGCCAACGCAATTGGCTTTAGCAACGGTGAAACCATCACCATCGGCAACGGCGCGGACTCCGAAACCGCGGTCATCGCCACCATCCACCGCTTCCCGGCCCCCACGCTCATCGTCACCGCGCCGCTCGCACACGCGCACGCCGCCGACGCGCAGGTCGCCGGCACCGGTCTCACCCTCACCGCGCCCTTAACCCGCGCCCACGACGCCGGCGCCCAAATTTCCGACAACCTGCCCACGCCCGGCGCGCGTAACCAATTTCACCGGACGCACTGATCCGGAAGGCCGGCCGAACGCCGCGCTGGCCCCGGCAGCCCCGCGTGCCCCGAATTTGACGCCGGTGCAGGGCTGGCCTCCGCGGGTGCGAAGAGGCTAGCGCCGGCGGCCCATGCGGGCGGACGCCCACAGCAGCAGCCAGACCAGCGCCGGGGCGGCGAAACCCATCGCCGCGTAGTGCCAGGCGGATGTCATGACTCGATCTTCGCTTTCCGTCCCGCCTTCAGTTCGGCGAGCACACGCTCAACCTCGTCGTCGCGTTCGAGCGCGGCGAGACGCTCTTCCACGTTGTCGCCGAGCAGCGCCGTGCGCGCCTGGCTGACCGCTTCGCTCTGGTCGACTTTCTCGGTCATGCGGTCGAAGGAGCCGTCAGAGGCCTGCGAGCGCGCCTTCAGTCCCGCTTCTCCGGCCCGGTTCAGCGTTTTCGCCCGCCGGTTTCGCGCCACCAGCACCTCGCTCTTGGCACGGGCTTCGTCGAGTTTCTGGTCGAGCTTGCGAAGCGCGGTCTTCAGCGCCTCCACCTGCGCGGCTTGTTCGCTCGCCTGCTGCGCGAAGTTTTCCGCAAGCTGGCGGCTGGAGCGGGCGCGCTCGATGGCGGCGCGGGCCAGTTCGTCGTCGTTCTTTCCAACGGCCAACTCGGCCTTGCGCATCCACTCGGCGGCCTTCTCCTCGCTCTCCTTGTGCTTCTTTTTGAGCAGGTGCTCATCGGCCATGGCGATCGCCACCTGCGTCTTCACTTGCATCAACTGGTTCTCCATGTCGAGGATCACCTGTTTAATCAACTTGCCGGGATCTTCGGCGCGGTCGACCAGGTCGTTGAGATTGGCCCGGATCAATGTTGCCACGCGTTCCATCAGTGCCATCGCGCTTACCTCCTAACTTTCGGTTTCAATATTCTGTCCTTTGCCGTTGGACTTCCCGTGCTCGCCGATGTTCTTCACGCGGCCGAGCAGGTCTTCCATCTTCATGCCCGACAGCGTTTCAAACAGCGCGGGGATCTGGGCGGCCATTTTGGTGAGGTCGCCGGTGATTTTGTTCAGGCCGGCCGAGTCGCCGCCGGTGGAGACCACGGTGATGCGGTCCACGTTGGCCAGCGGTGAGGCGAGCGCCTTGACGACTTCCGGCAGACCCGTGAGCAACTTGTCGACCACCGCCGCCTGATTCCACTCCTGGTAGGCCTCCGCCTTGACGTTCATCGCCTTGGCCTCGGCTTCGCCCTTCTTGAGAATGATTTCGGCTTCGGCTTCGCCCTGCGCGCGCGTGGCGGCAGCCTGGCCTTCGGCTTCCAGCGTCCGGCGCTGCTTTTCGGCGGTGGCGAGGGCTTCAATCCGCTGGCGCTCGATTTCGGCCTGCTTCAGCACGGTGGCGATCAGTTCTTTCTCATGGCGCAGGATTTCGGCTTCCTGTACTTTGATCTGCTGTTCTTTCTCCACCTGCTGCACCTTCACCTGTTCGGCCACGACCTGCTGCTGCATGACGTTGGCCTGGATGTCGTACGCTTTGTCGGCCTGCGCCTGCTGGCGCTTGACGGTTTCCTGATACTGCGCCTTCTTGATTTCTAGATCCCGCTGGGCCTCGGCCTGTTTGGCGAGCGAGACGGTTTCGGCGAGGACGCGTTCCTGGTCGGCCTGCGCCCGCGCCACGGCCGAGGCCCGCTGGGCTTCGGCGCGTTTGATGGTCGTGTCACGCTCGGCTTCAGCCGCGGCCACGTCGGCGTCGCGCTTGATGCGGGCGACGTCGGGGCGGCCCATGTTGGTTATGTAATCATTCTTGTCGCGGACTTCCTTAATCGTGAACGAGACGACTTCAAGGCCCATCTTGCTCATGTCTTCGGCGCAGGTCGATCGCATGCGGTCCCCGACCATCTCGGGCTCCTTGACAATCTGTTCCACCGAAAGTTGGCCGATGATGCCGCGCAGGTGGCCTTCCATGACGAGGCGGATGAGACCCTCCCGCTCGGCCGGCGGTTTTGTAAGAAACTGCTCGGCCGCCGTCTGGATCGATTCGGGGTCCGATTTGACTTTGATCTGCGCGACCGCCTCAACGGTGACGGCGACGCCTTGCTTGGTGTAGAGATCCTGCTGCGGCGCCACGTCGAACGACATCAGTTGGAGCGAAAGCTCGCGATAGGTCTCAAACATCGGCCAGATCACCGTGCCGCGCCCCTTGACGATGCGAGTGCCGCGCGCGCCGTAGACCACCAGCGCCTCGTGCGGGCCCGCCTTGCGATACAGCCTTGCGATGCTGCTGAGCAGGAAGATCAGCGCCAGCAGACTCAGTCCGACAATCACCACCATCGTTGTCATGGTTTTCTCCGATCTTTCTTTTTCCCCGGTGTTAACTCGCTAGTTCATCCCAACGCCTGACGTATGCTATGCCGCGTTCATAGCGCGTCACGACGACTTCGGTGTCTTTTTCGATGCCGCCGCCGTCCTCGCTGCGGATGGGGGCCGAGCGGCGGGCGCCATCGCGGACAAAGATCATTTCGCCGACGCCGCCCTCGCGCACCGGGCTGCTGACGCGTCCAAGCACGCCGGTCATTTCGTAGTCGTCAGGGTCGAGCGCCTGGTCGTAGCGCGGCAGAAAGCGCGCCAGGAACCAGAAAACCACCCAGCCTCCGGCGAGCCCGGCGAGCACGGCGAGAGCAAGAGCGGCGATCGCCCAGAGGCTTGAGAAGCGGCTGAGCAGGTAGCCCGCGCCGCCGAACCACGCGAGAAACGCCGCGAGCGAGGACGGATTAAACCACGCCGGCACGCCCCCGCGGGCGTGCGCGTGCGGTGAGGGAGCATGGCCGTGTGCAACGTGTCCGCCGGCGTGGGTTTTCGTGATGCCGCCCGCAAGGAAGGTCAGAAGACTATACAGGAAGCCGATGATGAAGCAGAGAAGGTAGAACTGTTCCCAGCTCATGACCGCTCCTTTCCGTTAGTGGACCGGCGACCGGGCAGAGCCTCGGGTTTCAGGACGCCGAGGAGGCGGTCGGCGAGGCCCTGCGTGTCGACGATGGCTTCGAGCAGCAGGAGGCAACGGCGGGAGTCTTCGTGTCTGGCGATGGTGAGCAGCGCCTGGCGCAGTTCCGGGTCCGCGCGGTAACGTTCGGCGCCTTCAATGAGCCAGAGGTCGAGTGTGTCTTCTTCCCCCGCCAGAGGCGAAATGAGTTCGGTGTGGTAGCCCTCGGGGTCGTCGACCAGATAACCGGGGTGAACGCGGAAGAACTTCGCCAGCAGCATCCGCGTCGAGTTGGTCAGGTGCGGGCGGGCGCCGCTCTCGATCTGCGACAGGTAGGATTGGGACAGCGCCTTTTTCAGCTCCCGCTTCATGGCGCGCGACACCTCGAGTTGGGTCATTTCCCGGTCGAGGCCGCGGAGGGCGCCTTCGGCTTCGCGGAGGTAGCGGAGTTTTTCGCCGAGTCTCACCTGACTCCTGTCATTGCAATATGTAATTAGAATATTGCAGATTGTTATTTCTGTCAAGAGGGAAAATGCGCCGTCCCGGCGCGGCCCGGGGCGCAGAAGGCTGACGGCTTCAACCGGCAATTCCGGGTCTTCGACGATCACGACCCGACGCGTCATAATTTGCCGGACCGTGGTGTGGCGGGCCGCTTCGTAGACCTGCTCGACTCCTTCCGGTGGCATCCAGCGGCCGAAGACCTGCGGGAAGCGAAACAAGGAGAACGGGATTCCCACGTCCCGGACGGGAAAATCCGACCCGGTGACGATCCCGGCGATCTCGCCGGCATCGTTGACCACCGGCAGACAGCCACTGTTTTTCGCAAGCATGGTCTCGGCCGCCTCCTGCAGCGTGCAGTCCTCCCGCACAACCACCGCTGGGGCGTTCCTGATTTCGCGCACCTTCATTGGCCCGTTCCGCCGTCTCGCTGCCGCGAATGCCGTCTTCCAGACTCGAACTTCGGCAATCGTTTCCAAACTGCCGGCAAACTTTCGCCTAAGTTCTGTGCCGAACGTCCTGGCTCGAGTTCACCCCCACCCAATCGCGACGGTGGTCCCTGAGATGCCCGTACATTTCCGGGTTCCGTGCGAAATTACCGGGGAGGTTTGCGGTGGCTTCTATCGGAGAAGGTGAACCGGTGTCAGCGGAAGTGAAGGTCCAGTGGCATCAGGCCGAGGCGCGGGAGGTGGTGGAACGGCTCGGAACCCGGAGTGCGGACGGACTGAGCCGAGGCCGGGCGGAGGCTCCTGCAGTATGGGCCGAACGAGCTTGTGGCGGGCGGCGGGAAGAGCCCGTGGCGGATCCTCTGGGAGCAGCTTACCGCGCTGCTGGTGATCATCCTGATCTTCGCCGCGGTCGTTTCGGCCCTGCTCGGGGATTTCAAGGACGCGATTGCGATCGGGGCGATTGTGGTTCTGAACGCGGTCCTGGGTTTCAGCCAGGAGTACCGGGCCGAGAAAGCGATGGCGGCGCTGAAAAAGATGGCTGCGCCGGCGGTGCGGGTACGCCGGGGCGGAGAGGTGCGGGCGATTCCCGCCGCGCGGCTCGTGCCCGGCGACATTGTGCTGCTCGAGGCGGGTAACATCGTGGCCGCTGACGGGCGGATTTTCGAAAGCGCCGATCTGCAGGCGCAGGAAGCACCGCTTACCGGCGAGTCCGAAGCGGTTCGCAAGACGCCGGCCGCGATCGCGGAAAGAGAACTGCCCGTCGGCGACCGCCGGAACATGGTCTACATGGGAACCTTCGTCACGGCCGGGCGCGGGCAGGCGGTGGTGACGGAAACGGGCATGCGCACTGAGTTGGGGCGCATCGCGGCTCTGATCCAGACGGTCGGACGGGAGGCCACGCCGCTGCAGCGCCGGCTGGCGCATTTGGGTAAAGCGCTGGCTGGGGCGGCGCTCGTGCTGGTGGCCGTGATCTTCGTGCTCGGGCGAATGCGCGGAGAAGAAATCAAGCTGCTCTTTCTCACGTCAGTCAGCATCGGCGTGGCCGCGGTGCCGGAGGGTTTGCCGGCTCTGGTGACGATCGCGCTGTCGCTCGGAGCGCACCGCATGCTGAAGCAGAACGTGTTGATCCGCAAGTTGCCGGCGGTGGAGACGCTCGGCTCGGTGACGGTGATCTGTTCGGACAAAACGGGGACGCTCACCGAGAACCGCATGACGGCGGCGGTTGCGCTCCTCTCCGATGGCTCGAGGCTGGATCTGCTGGCGGCGGGCCGGTCCGGCGCAGGATCGGCGGCGGCCGGGCCGGGATTCGATCTTCTGCTCACCGGAATGGCGCTGTGCAACGACGCCGTCATGCCGGCGGGAGGTGCGGCGCCGTTGGGCGATCCCACGGAAGTCGCTCTGGCGGAGGCCGCGGCTCTTCTTGGCCTGAAGAAAGCCGTCCTGGATGCTTCGCTCCCCCGCGTGGATGAGGTTCCTTTCAACTCGGAGCGAAAACGGATGACCACCGTGCACCGGCTTCCGGCGGAAGCTCGGGCATGGCCCGCCGGGCTTCGCTCGGTTGTCGAGTCCCTCAGCACCGAGCGGGTCGCGTTCACGAAGGGCGCGGTGGACAGCTTGCTCCAGGTTTCCGGCCGCGTGTGGGCAAACGGGCAGGTGGAACCGCTGGAGGACGAGTGGCGAACGCGGCTTCAGGGGTTGAATGACTCGCTCGCAAAGCAAGGAATGCGCGTCCTGGGCCTTGCACTCCGGCCGGTGGAGGTGGCCGGGACCGGAGCGGGCGAAGCGATCGAGCGAGGCTTGATCTTCCTGGGAATGGCCGGCGTCATCGACCCGCCACGGGCCGAGGCGGCACAGGCCGTGGCCACGTGCAAAACGGCCGGCATCCGTCCTGTGATGATAACGGGCGACCATCCTTTGACGGCGAGCTACATCGCCGCCTCCGTGGGAATGACCGGCGAGGCGGGCGCGCTGACGGGCATCGACCTGGACCGGATGACCGTAAGCGAGCTCGAGGACAAAGCGCAAGCCACGCAGGTTTATGCCCGGGTTTCGCCCGAGCACAAGTTGAAGATCGTCGAAGCGCTGCAGCGCCGCGGTCATATCGTCGCGATGACGGGGGACGGCGTGAACGACGCGCCCGCGCTGAAGCGGGCCGACATCGGCGTGGCAATGGGCATCACCGGCGCCGACGTCGCCAAAGAAGCCGCGGACATGGTTTTGCTCGATGATAATTTCTCGACCATTGTCGCGGCCGTCGAGCAGGGACGAGTAATCTACGACAACCTGCGAAAGTTCATCAAGTACATTCTGGCCACCAACTCGGGCGAGATCGCGGTGATGCTGGCGGCGCCGCTGCTCGGTATGCCCCTGCCGCTTTTACCGCTTCAGATTCTGTGGATGAACCTGGTCACCGACGGTCTGCCCGCGCTCGCCCTCGGCCTTGAGCCCGCCGAGTCCGATGCGATGCGTCGTCCGCCCTACCCTCCGGGGGAATGTATTTTCCATCGGGGCCTGGGGCGTCATGTTGTGTGGGTGGGTCTGCTGATGGGATTGCTTTCGCTCGGTACGGGCTACTGGTTCTGGCGGGCCGGCGATCCGCACTGGCAGACGCTGTTGTTCACCACGCTCACGCTCTCGCAGATGGCGCACGTGATGGCGATCCGGAGCGAGCACGATTCCCTGTTTCAGATCGGCGTGTGGTCGAACCGGGCGCTGCTTGCCGCAGTCCTGCTGACAACGTTGCTGCAGGTCGCGCTGATTTATGTGCCGGGACTGCAGCAGATCTTTGCCACGCGAGCCTTGCCCGCCGGTCAGCTTGCGCTCGCCGTCGGACTAAGCCTCGTGATTTTCGCAGCCGTCGAACTGGAGAAGTGGATCGGCCGGCGCGCCCGTTAGCCGAACTTCGCCGCGCGCGCCAGCAGATCGGCTGTCACGGTCTTGTCGCTAGGGGCCGGTGTGCCGGGATGGATGCACTTGGCCGGGCAGCCTTCGGCGGCCTTAACCAGTTCCGCGAAAGTTCCCGCGGCCGGGTCGGCGATGTAGGCCTGTTGGTTGGCGTCGTAGCCGAACAGGCGCGGATTGATCTTGCGGCAATCGTTGCAGCTCGTGCACATGTACGACTCGATATACGGCGCGACGGCTTCCTCTGCCGGCGGCGCGCCTGCCGCGCCCGGAGCCGGAACGGCTGCGGCAGGCGCGGATGGCGCCGGAGCGGCCGGCGCGGCCGCTGGAGCGGGGACAGCACTGGGGATCGCGGCGGCCGCGGCCGCGGCCTCCTGCCCGGTGAGCGAGGCGACCAGACGAAGCAGAGCCTGGCGCGCGCCTTCGGCCCGGGCCTGTTCGGCATCCGGCGCCGCCGCGGCCGCCTGCGGTTGAGTCGCAGGCGGCGAGGCCAGCGCGCGCGCCGCCCTCCAGGACCGGAGACGGTCCCGGCACAGCGCCGCAAGCTCACGAGTACAAATCGCGCGCTGCCGCTCTCCATCCGGGTTGAGTACCCACAAGAAGGGAACCCCGAGCGGAGGACGGTCCCGGTACTCGGCCAGGTATTTGTCCAGCTCAACCTGGTCCTCGCTAAAGGCCGAAGGCGGCAGCACGCGGAAATGGTCCAGCATCCGGCGGGACAGCGCCGCGGCGTGGGCCGCGGTGACCGGCGCCGTTTCTTCTGCTTCGGGCTCGCCGGGCCCAGGCAGGATCTCAAACCGCTCGGCCCAGGTTTCGCCGCGTTCCGGATCGTAGCGGTAGGAGGGAGCGGCATGCGCGCGATCGAGCAGTGAAAGTTCCTCCCAAGCCTCGATCGGGTCCGTGTCGGGCTCCGGCGTCGCCACCACGGCCACCGCCGGGCGCAACGAGTTCGCCATCGCTTCGAGCATCGCCGGCAACTCCGCCGGGCGAGCCATCGTACCCTGCACGACGAAGCACTCCCGATGCACCATGGCAAGGTAGCCGGGCTCGATGCCCGCTTCGCCTAACTCGCCCAGGCCGAAGCCGGAGCGGGTGATCAAAAGCTGGAGGGGCATGCCGGACCGAAGAGCGCGGCTGAACCCCGTGAGCGAAGCTTTCGCCAGGCCTTCCGTGGTTTCAACGATCACCACCGGCGCCAACGCGGCCAGTTCCTCCTCGCTGGCGGACTGCCAATCGAGCCGGCGCAGGGCCTCATCGTGAATCGAGGCATCGTAGGCAGAGACGGCTTCCAGACGAGCCAAACGGAGCGCCCGCAGCGGAGCGACAAACCACTCGAGCTGGCGCTGGCAGAACATCATTCCGTCGTGGAAGGGTTCGAGGCTCGGCTCGCTCCATCCACCCCACCGCTCGATTCCGTTGGCGGGCAACTCGGGCGGATGGAAGAGGCGGAAGGCCGGTCCGGCCGCCGTGGACTGCAACGCATCTTCGAGCGTGGCGATGGCGCGCTCGATGCGCGCGCGGCGTGCCGGACTCATTCGCCGCGCACCTTCCACCGGCGCTCGCAGGGTTCGGGCCAGCAGTTCGGCGTCCAGGTAAACCGCCGCCTGTCCGCCGAGCGCGGCGGCAACGGGCGCGGGTCCCGAAGCTTCCGGGGCATGGGCGTCATCGGCAGCCATGAGTTCGCTCAGGCTGTCGCGGGCCGCTTTCATTCGCTCCGCGAATTTTTCCCGGGCCGAGGCGCGGGAGGCGCTCAAAATCGACGCATAGAGGGCGGGTAGAACGCGGCTGTCAAATCCGGCCACGATCGCGTCGCCGGCCATTCTGGCGCGGGCTTCGAGCAACTCCTCTTCGCTGCATTCTTCTACCGGCAATAGCAGCCGTTTCGATGCTTCGGCGCCCACCAGCCATGGCTTGGCTTCAAGCACACCCGCGATGGCCGCCACAATCTGCGCCCGGTGCTCGATGCCCTCAAACAGATCCCACAATGGGACCGGCTTCCTGCCCTTCGCCGCCCAGAGCGGGTACCCGCATTCGCTCGAAGGCGGCGCAAACTCCTCGCCCGCCAAACGCAGCGGCGCAGCGGGGCGGAACTCTTCCAAACCGCGCCCGGTGATATGAAACGTGCGGATCTGCTGCCGCTCCACCGCTGCCTGTTTATCCCGTTCCGCAGTCATCAGATGGCGAACCTCTCGATCGCTTCCTCGATCGCACCCAGCTTTTCCGAAGGGGTTTTGCCCAAGCCATGCGCCGTGACCAGGTCGTAGCGCACCGCGTCCGGATTCCGATAGAACAGCCCCACGGGATAGACATCGGTCCGGGCGGCAAGTTGAAACGCCTCGCCGAGGTTCCGCGGGTCATGATCGACGCGGTTTTTCAGCCGCTCCCGCATCGCCGGTTCGAGCACAATTCCGTCGGGGTGCTCCATGAGCAGAACCTGGCTGCGGTCTTCGAGCGCGTCGGCGTAAACGTCCCCGGTGAAGTGCGGGCAGCGCTGGAGCACCCGCACAAACGACGCTCCTTCATGGTCGTGAGCGGCGCGGATGGTCGCGGAAAGATGCGGCGGGTTCCAGTCCACCGTCTGCGCGACAAAGGAGACGTTCGAGATGCCCAGCGTCACTGTGAGCGGGTTCAACGGTGGCAGCGGCGAGCCATGCGGGTGCGTGCTGGAGGCCCGGCCGAGCCGGGTTGTCGGAGAGGTCTGGCCTTTGGTGAGCCCGTAAATGCTGTTGTCGAGCATCAGGATCGTGATGTTCATGTTGTAGCGGATGGCGTGAACCCAGTGCCCGGCGCCGATCGCGCAGCAGTCGCCGTCGCCGCTGACCGCGAACACGTGGAGATCCGGACGGCGGCTCTTGACCCCGCAGGCCACCGGCAGCGGCCGGCCATGGAGGCTGTGAAAGCCATAGCTCGACATGTAATGCGGGAAGCGGCTCGAGCAGCCGATGCCGGAGACGACAACGATTCTTTCCGGAGGGATCTGCTTATCGCGCGCCATCTTTTGCACGGCGCTCAGCACGGAGTGATCCCCGCAGCCCGGGCACCACCGAGCCTCCGCCCCTTTATACTCGGCGAGCGTGCACTCCCGCGGCGCCGGCTCGATTTCCCATTCTGTCTTCAGCCCAACCATTTAATTTTCCCTCCCCAATTCTTCGAGATTGGTGGCAAGATGCGCCGCGATCTGTCCCGGAGGCAGCGGGCTTCCGGGCACCGGCCCCCAGCAATCCACATCCACAAGCGTGTGCTCCCGCAACAAACGAGCCAGTTGCGAGCGCCGCCGCGTCTCGTCGTTAATCAACGGAGCCTCCGGATCGTCGGCATAGTTCACCTCAACGGTCATGACCTTCCGGAAGCGTTGGAAGATTTCCTTCAATCCGGGCTCGAGCGGCGACAAAAAGCGCAGGTGCAGCGAAGAAACACGCTGGCCGCTGGCGCGGAGGCGGTCGACGGCCTCTTCGATGGCGCCGAGGGTCGAGCCCCAGCCGACGACGAGCAGGTCGCCTTCGGCGTCGCCATGAACCACTGGAGGCTTGAGCGCGCTCGCCAGCGCGGCGAGTTTCCGGCTGCGCATCGCCATCGCGCGCTGGTTGATACCCGATTCGTATGCGATGTGGCTCCATTCGTCGTGGACGATACCCGTGAGCACGTGCTGCCCGCCGCGTTGCCCGGGAATCGGCCGCTTCGAAAGGCCGGTTCGCGGGTCCCAAGCCATCGGCGGAACCTTCGAGTCCCAATCGGACTGATCCACCGGCCGCGCTAGCCAGGCTTCCTTCGGCTCCGGCTTCGGGAACGGTTGTTGGCCGGTGGCGAGGTTGGCGTCCGAGAGGACGATGACGGGGGATCGAAAGTCCTCGGCCAGGCGGCGCGCGGTGACGATCAAGTGAAAGCACTCTTCGATGGTCGCCGGCGCGAGCACGATCTTCGGGCTGTCGCCGGGCGAAGCGAAGAGCGCTGCCATCAGGTCGCCCTGCTCGATCTTGGTCGGCAGGCCCGTGGCGGGGCCGCCGCGCTGCACGACCACGACGACCAGCGGAAGTTCGGTCATCACCGCGTAGCCGAGGAATTCGGTCTTCAAAGCAAAGCCCGGACCCGAAGTGATGGTGACCGCGGTCTTGCCCGCATAGGAGCAGCCGAGCGCGAATCCGATCGCGGCGATTTCGTCTTCCGCCTGATGTACGATGCCCCCGACGTTTTCAAAATTCGCCGCCAGATAGTGCGATGCCGACGTGGCGGGCGTGATCGGGTACATCGAGCAGACCTCGATGCCCGCGGCCATCACGCCAAGCGCGAGGGCCTGATTGCCGTTCATGACCACAGTCGGTGTCTCCACCGGGGCGGAATGCACGTGGAAGCGCTGCTCGAGGTTTTCCAGACCCCAGCGGAAGCCGTCGCTGAACAGCTCGAGGTTCTTCTCCACCACCGCCGCGCCCTTGCGCTCGAAACGGGCGGCGATGCGGTCCCGCACCGTGCCTTCGTGCAGATCGTAGAGCGCGCAGAGCATGCCGAGCACCCACATGTTTTTGCCCTTGCGCGGGTCCTTGGTGCGTTTGCGGCACTCGCTTTCGATCGGTGTCTCGATGACCGTGTAGCCGCGCCGGCGGAAGTCCCCGACCGCTTCGCCGTAGCGGGCCCGGACTTCGGGGTCGCGGCTCTCGCCCCAAACTTTGTCCACGTAGACGATGGTGCCCGGCCGGAGCGCGCCCGCGTCGATGCGGCTGTACAGCACCTGTTCGTTGAGCGCAACCACGACGTCGGCCTCATCGCCGGCGTTGGTGACGCGGCTGCTGCCGATGCGAATCCGGTTGCCGCTGGCGCCGGCCCTCGACCGGCTCGGCGGCTCGATCTCGGCCGGAATGATCTCCACCGTCCAGATGCCGTTGCCGTTGCGCGCGCAGAGGTCGGCGAACATCTGGCCGGCGGTCTGCGCGCCTTCACCCGAGTCGCTGACGATCTCGACGATGTGCTCGCTGACCTCAACCGCCGCCCGCGCCGTACGCTGCTCGGTTACTAATTCCGCTCCCATTGAGTCTCCCTTCGTCTCTGCCATCGCGCCTTTATTCTCCGTACGTCTCGAACACACGCGCGAAGCCCGGGGTCGTGTGCCGCCGCTGGGCCGGATCGATCAACAGCGCCTCGACGCCTTCTTTGCGGGCGAGCGCCATGCCCTCAACCGGTCCCAGAATAAAAACTCCCTTGTCGAGCACCACACCCTGTTCCGCCGTCGGCGCCATCACCGTCACGGCGATCGAAGCCGAAGCCGGCCGCCCCGTGCGCGGGTCGATGATGTGGTGGTACCGGACGCCGTTGACGATCCGGTAGCGTTCGTAGTCGCCCGACGAAGCCAGCGCCGCGTCCTTCAGCCGCACGACGCCGAGAAGCACGCCATGTTCGGCGCGCGGGTCCTGGATGCCTACGGTCCACGGTGTTCCGTTGCGCGTGCCATGGACCAGCACATCTCCGCCGCCGTCGACAAACCAGTCGTCAAAGCCGGCCGCGCGCAGCACGCCGCCCGCGCGGTCGATCGCATACCCTTTCGCAATTCCGCCGAGGCCGATGTTCATTCCCGCCGGCAGATAGATCCTATTCCCGTCGATTTGGATCTTCCGATAGTCGATTCGCTTCCGGGCCGCATTGATCTGCGCCTCGGTCGGCGGTACGAAGCTCGCATCGAAGTGCCACAGCGAGCCCATCCCTCGCCAGGTGATGTCGAACGTGCCTTGCGTGATCTGGCTGTAGTGAATCGAACGTTCGATGAGCGCCCGCAGCTCAGCGGGCACTTCGACCGAATGTTGGCCCGCCGCCGCGTCGACGGCCGAGATCGGAGAGTCCGGCCGCCACTCGCTCATCAGGTGGTCGATGCGGTCGAGTTCCCGGTACGCGCTGTCGATGGCCGCGCGCGCTGGCTCGGGCTGTCCATGATCGGCCACTTCGATCGTCCACAGCGTGCCCATCATCGTGCGCTCGATCTTGACGAGGCCGCCGGTCCGCACGCTGGCCGGCGCGTGAACCACGCGCAGGCTGATAAGGACTGCGACGAGTGCTACCCCACCAAGAGCGTCGCGCCACCAAACCTTCATGGCCGCTCTCCGGATGCCCTCCGCGGAAATCTCACGAACACCCATTTCGCACGCTGTATGCCATCGCGGAGATGGATCAGTTGGCCCCCTGATTGCTCCCTTCTGGCGTGGACATGCTGCCTGAAGCTTCGGAATCTATGAGGAACGGCCAACAGCGGTGGGTTTCCCGACACTCCTGGCCTGGGAACTGCGCCATCATTGCGCCATCGGAAGCCGGGAGCGTTGCGCGATATGGCTCAAACCGCCAACCGAGCAGGTTGCGCGGACGCAATCGGGGCCTGCGTGAACGCAGCCGCGCCGCAGCGAGGCTCCAATGACCGAATTCTTCATTGCTTGTATCGTGATGCTGGCCATTGGCGTTGTCCTGGCCGCGCTACTTGCCTACGCGGACAAGAAGCTTTATGTCTACGAAGACCCGCGCATCGACGAAGTCGAGTCGATGCTTCCGAAGGCCAACTGCGGGGCCTGTGGCAGCGCCGGCTGCCGCGCCTTCGCCGAGAGGTTGGTCCACGGCGAAGTCTCGCCGTCGAAATGCACGGTCAGCAGCGAAGAGGCGCTGCTGCAGATTGCCGCGTATCTGAATGTGGACCGCGGGTCGCAAGAAAAGCGCGTGGCGCGCCTGGCCTGCGCCGGCGGCACACATGTGGCGCGGCGCCGCGCCGGTTACGAAGGATTGCAGTCCTGCCGCGCGGCGGCGCTGATCTCCGGCGGCGGCAAGGTCTGCGCATGGGGCTGCCTCGGTCTGGCCGACTGCGAGCGCTCCTGCTCCTTCGATGCGATTCACATGGACGAGCACGGCATCCCGGTGGTGAGCGAAGCGCTTTGCACGGCTTGCGGGGACTGCGTGGTCGCCTGCCCCAAGGATCTGTTCTCGCTCCATCCGGTCAGTCACCGGTTGTGGGTCGCCTGCCGAAGCCTATATGAAGGAGAGCTGGCGGAGTCCGAGTGTGAAGTCGCCTGCACCGGCTGCGGGCGATGCGCGCTCGACGCGCCGCCCGGTTTGATTCAGATCGTCGATCACCTGGCGGTGATCGATTACTCGAAGAATCATCTGGCCACGCAAACGCCGATTCAACGATGCCCCACGGGCGCGATCGTCTGGATGGATGCGGCGCGCGGTCCGATCAAGGGCGTGGAGGCCAAAGTCATTACGCGGCGCACGCCGCTGCCGGTCGAGCTGGCGGATCTGCCGCTGGCGGCCGCGGCAGGTGTGGCGCGGCAGATGCCCAGGTAGAGGACTTAACGAGATTGGCATGAGCACAAAAGAAAAAACATTTCGATTTCCGGGCGTGCGGCAGGCGATGGACGGCAACACCGCGGTCATCATGTGTGAGCGCGAGTCGAGCGACGCCGCGGGAGCCTATCCGATCACGCCCTCCACGCAGATGGGCGAGTACTGGGCCGAGGAGAGCGCGAACGGCCATATCAACATCAGCGGGCGTCCGCTCATCTTCGTCGAGCCGGAAGGCGAGCACGCCGCGGCGGCCGTCACCGCGGGCCTTTCGATGACCGGCCTGCGGGCGACGAACTTCAGCTCCGGCCAGGGCATCGCGTACATGCACGAGTCGCTCTACGCCGCCGCGGGCAAACGGTTGACCTACGTGCTCAACATGGGCTGCCGCGCCATGACGAAAGCGACGCTCAACGTGCACGCCGGCCATGACGATTATCATTGCGTCGACGACGCCGGTTTCTTCCAGCTTTTCGGGAAAAACGCCCAGGAGGTCTGCGATCTCAACATCATTTCCCACAAGATCGCCGAACTCTCGCTGACGCCGGGCATCTGCGCGCAGGACGGATTCCTGACCACGCATCTCATCGAGTCGCTCATGCTCCCGGAGCGCGACCTGATCGCCGAATACCTCGGCCGGCCCGATGACATCATCGAAACCCCGACCCCGGCGCAGCGCATTTTGTTCGGCGACCGGCGCCGGCGCATCCCCGAACTCTGGACCGTGGACAACCCGGCGATGATCGGCGTCGTGCAGAACCAGGACGCCTACATGCAGAGCGTCGCCGCGCAGCGCCCGTTCTTCTACGAACACATTCCCGCCATCACCGATCGGGCGATGGATGAGTTCTATGCGTTCACCGGCCGGCGTTACCGGCGCGTCACCGGCTACCGGCTGGACGATGCCGACTACGTCATCGTCGGGCAGGGAAGCGTCGTGGTCACCGCGGAAGCCGTCGCCGAGTATCTGCGGCGCACACGGAAGCTCAAGGTGGGCGTCGTGAACATGACCATGTTCCGCCCGTTCCCCGGCGACCTGGTGGCGCAGCTCCTCAAAGGGCGCAAGGGCGTCGCCGTGCTCGAACGCGTCGACCAGCCGCTGGCCGAAGACCTACCGCTGATCCGCGAGATCCGCGCTTCGCTGACGCGCTGCGTCGAAAACGGGCGTTCGGCCAACGGCAGCCTGCCCTATGCGGGCTATCCGCCGTTCAAGAAGGCCGAGGATATGCCGCCGCTCTATTCGGCTTCGTTCGGCCTCGGCAGCCGGGACCTGCAGCCGGAAGGCATCATCGGCGCGGTCGAGAACATGCTTCCCGAGGGAGCCAAGAAAAGGTTCTTCTACCTCTCGATCGACTTCGTGCGCGACCGTGCGTTCACCCCGAAGCAGGAAATCCACCAGATTCAGGTCGCCGATTCCTATCCCGGCATCAAAGACCTCGCGGTGCACGGCACCGAGAATCCGAATCTGATGCCCGCCAACAGCATCACCGTGCGCATGCACTCGGTCGGCGGCTGGGGCGCGATCACCACCGGCAAAAACCTGGCGATGACGCTGTTCGACTTACTCGGTTGGCACATCAAGGCGAACCCGAAATATGGTTCGGAGAAGAAAGGCCAGCCGACCACTTACTATCTGTCGGCGGCGCCGGAGCCGATTCCGATCAGTTGCGATTATTTCTACGTCGACGTCGTGCTCTCGCCCGACCCGAACGTGTTCCAGCACTCCAATCCTCTCGCCGGTCTGAAACGCGGCGGCGTGTTCATCATCCAAAGCGATCGCACGACGCCCGCCGAAGTCTGGGCCCAGATCCCCGAGCGGTTCCAGCGCATCATCAACGACAACGACATCCGCATCTTCTATCTCGACGCATTCCAGATCGCGCGCCAGGAAGCCTCCAACCCCGAACTGCAGTTCCGCATGCAGGGCATCGCGTTCCAAGGGGCATTCTTCGCCGCCGCACCGGTGGCGAGCCAGGCGGGGCTGACGGAGCAGAAGCTGTTCCAGGCGATCCGGTCGCAGCTCGAACATAAGTTCGGAGCCAAGGGCGCGCGCGTGGTCGAGGACAACCTGCGCGTCGTGCGGCGCGGCTTCGACGAAGTCCGCGAAGTGATCGACAAGACGATCTCGGCCGGCGGCTCCTCCCAAGTCCGGCGCGCGCCGAATCTCCCGGTGCTGCTCAAGACCCGGCCCGCCGGCCAGGACAAGATGACGGACATTCACCGGTTCTGGGAACAAACCGGCGAGTTTTACTCGACCGGCAAGGGCAACGATAACCTCACCGATCCGTTCATCGGCCTGAGCATGATTCCCGCTTCGACTGGCGTGTTCCGCGATATGACCGGCACGCGCTTCGAGCATCCGGTGTGGGAGCCGGCCAACTGCACGGCCTGCGGCGCCTGCTACACAATCTGCCCGGACAGCGCAATCGCGGGGCTGGTGCATGCCCCGCTCAGCGTACTCGAAACCGCCGCCAAGGCCGCTTCCCGCGATGGCCGCGCCGTGAAACACCTTCCCCGCGCCATCCGCACCATCGACCAGAAGCTTCGCGCGCGCATTCGCGCCGCGGGCGGCAAACCCGATTTCAGCACTCTTCTCGACCAAGCGATCGAAGAAACGAAGAGCGGCTACGCGGGCGGGCCGGAGGTCCAGGCAGAGGTTGCGCAGGAGATGACCTGGCTTCGCGAAGCGCTAGGTGGCTTCAAATTCGCCTTTACGCAGCCCTACTGGTTCGCGCGCGAGAAAAAACAGTCCGGAAGCGGCGGGCTGCTCTCGATCACGGTCAATCCGGCTGCCTGCAAAGGCTGCATGGAGTGCGTGAGGGTGTGCGAGGACGACGCTCTGCGCGCCGCCACGCAGACCCCCGAGAGCATCGAGACACTGCGCCGCGACTGGAATTTCTGGCAGGCCCTGCCGACCACTTCGCCCAACTTCGTCCGCATCGAGAACCTCGACGAGCGGATCGGCGCGCTCGAAACACTGCTGCTCGACAAGCGGAACTACCTCAGCATGAGCGGCGGCGACGGCGCCTGTCTGGGATGCGGCGAAAAGACCGTCGTGCATCTATTCACCTCAACCGTAGAGGCGTTGATGCAGCCGCGCGTAGCCGCGCAGGTCAACAAGATCGACGACCTCATCGAACGGCTGGACAAGCACGTACGCCTGCGTCTGGCGGCGACGATGAGTCTTGACGACGCCGGTCGCATCGACCAGGCGCTCGACCGCCTCAAGGGCGCCGACGTCACGCTTGCCGCGCTATCGGAGACGCTCGACGAACGCCACGCCGGCCCGTCGATCGACGCCGCCTGGCTCCGCTGGATCACCCACGTGCTCGACACCCTGCGCAAGCTCCGCTGGCAGTACACCGAAGGCGTCACGCGCTCCGGCCGCGCCGCCATGGGCATCCTGAACTCCACCGGATGCACGTCGGTGTGGGGTTCCACTTATCCCTTCAATCCCTATCCCTTCCCCTGGGCGAACCATCTGTTCCAGGATTCGCCGTCGCTCGCCATGGGCATCTTCGAGGGCCACATGGCGAAGATGGCCGAGGGCTTCAAAGCCATCCGCATGGCCGAGATCGAACTGAATGAAGGCTACAATCCGCGCAAGCACGACGAGTTCTTCACTTACTTCAACTGGCGGCAGTTCTCCGACGAGGAATTCCGCCTCTGCCCGCCGGTCGTCTCCATCGGAGGCGACGGCGCCATGTACGACATCGGCTTCCAGAACCTGTCGCGCATGATGATGTCGGGCAAGCCGATCAAGGTCCTGATCCTCGACACACAGGTTTACTCGAACACCGGCGGGCAGGCCTGTACGTCGGGCTTCACCGGCCAGGTGTCCGACATGGCCCAGTTCGGCAAGGCCGCGCAGGGAAAAGAGGAGATCCGGAAAGAGATCGCGCTCATCGCGATGGCGCATCGCACCACCTACGTGCTGCAGTCGGCGATTTCCAACGCGACGCATCTGATTGAAGGTTTCATCGAGGGCCTCAACAGCCGGCGGCCGGCGCTGTTCAATATCTACAGCCCCTGCATGCCGGAGCACGGCATCGCCGACGACAGCGCGGAACACCAGAGCAAACTCGCCGTCGAGTCTCGCGCTTACCCGCTGGTGCGCTACAACCCGGACCGCGGCATGCTTCCGGCCGAGTGCTTCGACCTCGAAGGAAATCCGTCTTCGGATACCGACTGGCCGGTGTACACGCTCGAATACCGCGACGAGCAGGGAAATACCGGCAAGATGGAACTGCCGCTGACTTTCGCCGACTTCGCCATGACCGAAGGCCGCTTCCGCAAGCAGTTCCGCACCGCGCCCCGCGATGCCTGGAACGAGAACATGATCCTTCTGGCGGACTACATCGCGCTTGACGAAGCGGAGCGCGAAGGCAAGTTCCCCTTCATCTGGGCCGTAAACGCGAAGAACGAACTGATGCGCG
The DNA here is from genome assembly GCA_027459465.1 of Bryobacterales bacterium. Taxonomy (GTDB): domain Bacteria; phylum Acidobacteriota; class Terriglobia; order Bryobacterales; family Bryobacteraceae; genus JAJYKC01. The sequence goes on from DAIDIH010000386.1 coordinate 28,156, forward strand.
TGGTGCCCGCAGCCCCGCTGGTGCGCGCCAGCGAGGATCGCCGGAACTTCTGGCGGATGCTGAAGGCACTGGCAGGGGCGGGCGCTCCGGCCCCGGCGGTGAGCGTCGAACGGATTCAGGCCGAGTTCGCGCAGACGCTGGCCGCGCGGCTGGCGGCCTGGGCGTCGAGCCCCAATCCGCTCGATGAGGCGCCGCTAGCCCTCGTTGCCGCGCCGCAAGTGCTCGCCGCGGCGGGCGCGGCGAACCCGGCTCCCGCATCGGGTAACGGCGCAACATCGCCGCCGGCCGGCGATTACGTCGCTCCTTGGATCGACTCGTCACAGTGCACCGCCTGCGACGAGTGCATAAAAATCAACCCGAAGATCTTCGCCTACAACAACGATCACCACGCCTACATCAAGGACCCGCGCGGCGGACCCTATCGCGACTTGGTGCGCGCCGCGGAAAAGTGCACGGCACAGGTCATTCATCCGGGCACACCGGCGGACCCGGCGGAGAAGGATGCCGACAAACTGGCCAAGCGGGCGGCCAAGTACAACTAACGGGGACCTGAGAGACGAGCATGAATATCGAGAGCATCCCCGGACTCCGGCGCCTGTGGCGGGGCGTGCACGTCCCCGACTACAAGGAGACGACGAATCGCCTTCCGATCCGCCGCCTGCCGTTTCCGCCGCTGCTGATCATCCCTTTGAGCCAGCACACCGGCGCTCCGGCCGTGCCTTTGGTCCGGCCCGGGCAGGAAGTTGTGCGGGGCGAGCCGATCGCCCGCGCCGACGGCTTCGTAAGCGTGCCGATGCACGCCCCGGCGACGGGCCGCATCGAGCGCATCGACCTTTCCCCGAGCGCGCGTGGCACACTGGCCCAGGCGATTTTCCTTCGCCCCTATCCTTCAGCCAGCCAGGAGATCCTCTACGGCGAGCCGCAGGACATCGATCACATGTCCCCGGCCGAAATCGTGGCCGCCGTGCAACAGACCGGCGTCGTCGGACTCGGCGGGGCGGCGTTCCCGACCCATGTGAAGTTAAAGGTTCCTGAAGGGAAGAGTATTGACACGGTGGTGGTCAACGGGTGTGAGTGCGAGCCATATCTCACCAGCGACCACCGGGTCATGGTGGAGCAGCCGCAGGAGGTTTTGCATGGCGCCCGCATCGCCATGAAGGCCGTCGGCGCGCCACGTGCGGTCGTCGGCGTCGAGGATAACAAGCCCGACGCCGTCGACGCGCTCCGCAAAGCGAATCCCGCAAACAGCGGCATCACCGTGGAAGCCGTTCCGGCGAAATATCCGCAGGGCGCGGAGAAGATGCTGGTGAAGGTGCTGCTGGGCCGGGAGATCCCCTCCGGCGGTTTGCCGGCCGATGTGGGCCTCGCGGTCTTTAACGTCGCCACCCTCGCCCAAATCGGCGATCTGCTGCCCCGCCGCCAGGGGCTCATCGAGCGCGTGGTGACGGTCACCGGTCCGGCCGTGACGCGCCCGGGCAACTATCTCATGGCCATCGGCACCCCGCTTCGCTGGGCGCTCGAACAGGCCGGCTGCTCGGCCAACGTCTCCCGAGTCGTCCTGGGCGGGCCGATGATGGGCGCGGCCGTGAGTTCGCTCGAAGTGCCCGTCACCAAGGGCGTCACCGGCATCCTGGCCTTCTCCTCCGGCGCCCTCAACGGACAACACGCCATCCTGCCCTGCATCCACTGCGGCCGCTGCGTCGACGTCTGCCCCCTGCACCTGAACCCGAGCCAGATGGGGCTGCTGGCGCGCAAGCAACGCTACGAGGAAATGCAAGCCCAACTTCATCTCTACGACTGTTTCGAATGCGGCTGCTGCAGCTATGTCTGCCCGTCGCACATTCCCCTGGTACAGTACTTCCGCGTCGCCAAACAGGCGCTTCGCGAAAGAAAGGTCAAAGCATGAGCGCCGCCGCCGTCATTGAGCTGCGCACCGCTCCGCATCTTCACTCCGGACTCTCGGTCGAGGAGATCATGCGGAACGTGGTCTACGCGCTGCTCCCGATCTGCGCGTATTCGGTCTGGTTGTTCGGGCTGAGTGCGCTCCTTTCGATGGTCACTGCCGTGGCCGCCTGCGTGTTAACCGAACATCTCATCTGCGTCGCCGCGAAACGCCCCTCCTCGATCGGCGACTGGAGCGTCGTCATTACCGGCCTGCTCCTGGCGCTCACGCTACCGCCCGGCTTTCCGCTGTGGATGGTGGTGCTCGGCTCGTTCATCGCCGTCGGGCCGGCCAAGATGCTGTTCGGCGGTCTCGGATTTAACGCGTTCAATCCCGCGCTCGTCGGCCGCGCCTTTCTGCAGGCCGCATTCCCCGTGGCGATCACGTCCTACACTCCGGCGATGGCGCTGCACCGCTTCACCAGCTTTATTCCCTCGACCTTCGCCATTCCGCTGCTGAAGGCCGAGCCGCTCACCGCGTGGATCGCACAGGTCCGCGTGGACGCCTTTTCGGGCGCAACGCCGCTGGTTCTGCAGAAATTCGACCACGTCACCACAGATACCTGGACGCTATTCCTGGGCACGCGCGCCGGTTCGGCGGGCGAGACGTCGGCGCTGTTGATCCTCCTCTGCGGCGCCTATCTCGTCCTGCGGCACATGATGGACTGGCGCATCCCCGTGGCAATGCTGCTCGGGGCGGCCTTAACCGGCATGGCGTATCATCTGGCCCGCCCGGCCCACTATCCAGGCCCCGGATTTATACTCTTCTCGGGCGGCCTCATGCTCGGCGCGACGTTCATGGCAACCGATCCCGTGGCGAGCCCGACCACACCGCTGGGCCTGTGGATCTACGGCCTGCTGATGGGCCTGATCACCGTGATCATTCGCTTCGAGGGCGGACTCGCCGAGGGCGTAATGTACGCGATTCTCCTCGGCAACGCGCTGTCTCCTCTCATTGACAGGCTGACGCAGCCGCGCATCTACGGCGCGCAGGCAAAGGAGGTTGCCCGATGAGCACACCCGTTCCTCCCGCGCACGCGCAGCCTTCGATGGCCAACGCGATCCGGATGATCCGCGTGCTCGGCGTCGTCTCGCTTCTCTGCGGCGTCTTCATCGCCGGCGCGCATGTCAGCACACTCAATCGGATCCGGCACAACCAGGAAACGATTATGCGCGAGTCGGTGGAGGAGTTGCTGCCGGGCGTAGCCAAACAGGTGATCTACGGAGTGGAGCCGTCCGGCGGGATCAAGATCCTTCCCGGCATCGAACAGGAAGGCACGCGGTTCTTTGCCGGTTACGACGCCTCCGGCAGATTTCTGGGCGTCGTGATTGAGGCCAGCGGCCGCGGCTACGCCGACGTGATCGCGGCGATGTACTCCTACTCGCCGGACAAAAAAGAAATCACCGGCTTCAAAGTGATCGACATGAAGGAAACGCCGGGCCTCGGCAGCCGGATCGGCACGGACCCGGACTTCCAGGCGAACTTCAAGGCGCTCGACGCCAGTCTCGCCCACCCGATCACCGTGGTGAAGCATGGCACGAAGAAAAGCCCGTGGGAAATCGACGCGATCTCCGGGGCAACGATCAGCAGCCGCGCCGTCGGCCGCCTGCTCGAGGCCAGCGTCAGCCAGATGGCGCCGGTCATCACGCGCAATCTAAACCGGATTGAACAAGGAAACTGATATGAGTGACCCGCAACCCATTCCATCCTGCTGCGGCACGGCGCCCCCCGCGCCCGCCGGCAGCAATCCGTTTGTAAACGGGCTCTGGAAACAGAACCCGGTCTTCGTCCAGGTTCTCGGCATGTGCCCGACCTTGGCCATCACGAACTCGGTCCGCAACGCCTTTGCGATGGGCCTTGCCACCACGTTCGTTCTCGCCAGTTCGAACACGCTCATCTCGATGGTGCGCAAGCTGGTGCCCAAACAGGTGCGCATCGCCACTTACATCGCCATCATCGCAACGTCGGTGACTGTAGTGGATTATCTCGTCAAGGCGGCAAGTATCACGGTCTACAAAGCGCTGGGCGCATACATCCCGCTGATCGTCGCCAACTGCATCATTCTCGAGCGCGCCGAAGCCTTTGCCGGCAAGAAGGCCGTGATTCCTTCCATGCTCGACGGACTCGGCATGGGCCTCGGCTTCGCCTTCGCGTTAACGTGCCTCGGCTCCGTGCGCGAGATTCTCGGCGCCGGAACTTTCCTCGGCGTGCCCCTGTTCGGGCCCCACTTCGAGCCCTGGGTACTGTTCCTGCTGCCCCCGGGAGGATTCATTTCGCTTGCCCTCTGGCTGGTGACGTTTACCGCCTTCCGGCAGATAAAAGCGCGGCGCGCTGCCCGTGCCGCCGTGGCCGAAACGGTTCCCGCCGGCCAACTCGTTGAGGTCCGCTCATGAACGAATCCCTCACTCATATCTTTCTCGACGCGTTTCTGATCAATAACTTCGTCCTCTGCGTCTTCCTGGGGATGTGCTCGTTCCTCGGGTTGTCGTCGAAGTTCTCCACCTCCTGGCGCATGGGCGTCTCGGTGATGTTCGTCATCACTGTCAGCGGCGTTCTGAGCTACGGCATCAACAGCCTCCTGGTCACGCTCCACGCCGAGTACCTCCGCATCATCACGTTCATCATCATCATCGCCGCCACCGTCCAACTCACCGAAATGTTCATCAAGAAGGTGAGCCCGGCTCTGTTCCGCGAGTTGGGTGTCTACCTGCCGCTGATCACCACCAACTGCGCCGTGCTCGCGGTTCCGCTGTTTCAAACCGCGCGCGGCTATAACCTGCTGCAGAGCACGGTGTTCGCCATCGCGGCCAGCGGCGGCTACGCTGCGGCGCTCGTGCTGCTGTCCCTCGTTCGCGAGCGTGTGGATCTGAGCGACATTCCGAACCTCGTCAAGGGCACGGCGCTCACCCTCGTTCTTGCCAGTATTCTCTCGCTCGCCTTCATGGGATTCGCGGGCATGGGTAGTGGAGGTTAATCGCCATGTGGACTTCTCTGTTGCACGTTCTTGCTCCCGCGGCCGGCCTGCTCGTCGTGCTCGCCGTATGGTTTCTTCTACAGGCTTTCGTCCGCTCAGGCTCCCACCGGGAAGCCGGAGAAGACGTCCTCGAACATATGACGCACGGCTGCGCGGGCTGCACCGGCAACGGAGCCTGTCACAGCCGGCCAGAGAGCGAACAGGCCGAATGCAAATCGGAGATCCACATCAATGAACATTAACGATTTCGACATCAGCAATCCGGTGGCGGCCGTCGTCACGGCAAGCGAACGGATCACGCCGGCCGCCGCCGAAGCCGAAGTCCGGCATATCATCCTCCGGGTCGATCAGGAACGTCTCAACTACGACGAGGGCCAGAGCGTCGGGGTCCTCGTTCCCGGCCCGCACGAGTTTGGAAACAGATACTACATGCGGTTGTATTCCATCGCCAGCCCGCACCGCGGCGAAGCCGGCAAGCCGGATACGTTCTCGCTCTGCGTCCGCCGGTGCTTCGGCATCGACCCGGTGAGCGGCGAGCGCTTTCCCGGCAAGGCGTCCAACTATCTCTGCGACCTGAAAGCGGGCGACTCGGTTCAGATCACCGGCCCTTACGGACTGGCCTTCGCTCCGCCCAAGGATCCTGCCTCCAACCTCATCATGATCGGCGCCGGCACCGGAATCGCCCCGTTCCGGGCCTTCCTGCAACACATCTACGAGGAGCAGGGCGGTTGGAAGGGCGTGGTTCGCTTGTTCTACGGCGCGCGCAGCGGCGCCGAACTGCTCTACATGAACGACCAGCGGAAGGACATCTCCCTGTACTACACCCGCGACACGTTCAAGGCATTCGAAGCGCTCAGCCCGCGGCCCCACTTCGACGAGCCGCCCGACATCGAGCGTCCTCTCAATGAACATGCCTCCGAGATCTGGAAGCTCATCCGGAGTCCGAAGACGCACGTGTACCTCGCCGGCTCGCGCATCGCCGCCGAGAAATTTGACAAGGTCATGATTCACGCGGCCCGCTCCGATCGCGCCTGGTTT
>DAIDIH010000387.1 GCA_027459465.1 Bryobacterales bacterium
GAGCGACCACAGTTATGGGCACGGGATCGGCGCGGGAGATGTAAATGGGGACGGGAGAAACGACATCCTTACGCCGGAGGGATGGTTTGAGGCGCCTGCGGACGTGAGAAAGGGCCAGTGGAAGTGGCATCCGGACTGGAACCTTGGGGCGACGGGGTTCCTGTATGTGCTGGACGTGAACGGCGACGGACGGAACGACGTGGTTTCTTCGATGGCGCACGATTACGGCGTGTTCTGGCTTGAGCAAGGGGCCGACGGGAAGTGGACGAAGCATGTGATCGACGATTCGTGGTCTCAGGCACATGCGGTGACGATGGCGGACATGAACGGAGACGGCCAGATGGATTTTGTGACCGGGAAGCGGTTCTGGGCGCACAATGGGCGCGATCCTGGCGGACGGGAGCCGCTCGGCGTTTACTGGTACGAGTTCATCCGGCCGAAAACGGCAGGCGGGAAAGTGGAGTGGGTGCGGCACGTGGTGGATTACGGATCGCGCACGGGGGGTGGGATGCAGATTCCTGTGGCGGACCTGGATGGGGACGGGGATCTGGATTTTGCGGTTGCCGGGAAGGGTGGATTGTTCTGGTTCGAGAACCGGACGCGGTAGGTGGTGGGGACGGGCAGATTCGAACTGCCGGCCTGCCGCTTAGGAGGCGGCCGCTCTATCCATACTGAGCTACGTCCCCGGAGTGGGTTTCACCCACGATTCTAACAAGGTGGCTAGTGAGGTTCGCCGGCGATGGCGTGAAGTTTCTGGCGGGCGTGAGCCCGCGCGCTTGAGCATACGAGGTCGCAGAGTTTGAGGACCATGGGGTCCGCAATGGAGTAGAGGATGTTATTGCCCTCGCGGCGGCGGTTGAGGAGGCCGGCGTCGAAGAGAGCGGCGAGATGGCGGGAAATGTTGGGCTGGTTGCCCTGCAAGGCGTCAACGACTTGTGAAACCGTAAGTTCCCCGGGCTCTAAGGTTTGCAGGATGCGAAGGCGGACAGGTTCGGAGAGGGCGCGGAAGCGGTGGGCAACGGCGTCGATCATTTCTTCACTCAGGGGAATCCGTCGGGTACGCATGAAGGCTAAGGCAACTTTCCGACCAGTATATCCGAATTGTCTGACTTGTCGATATGCACATATGAGCATATACTGTCTTTAGTCGCCGCTGAGGGAGCGGCGATCCGGCGGGCGCCGGCAGCGCCTGAAGACGTAACAGGGGGCAAGCCGATGAAACAAGTGAGAACAGCCGCGGTGTGCCTGATGGCGGCCGGGGCGTGGTTGTGGTTGGCTCAGGGAGCGAGAGCGGATACGAGTGTGAGTCCGTCCTCGCTCACGTTTCAAGCGACGGTTGGAGGGTCTGTCGCGGCGCAAAGCGTTTTTGTGACAGCGTCGAGCGGCACTCGGTATACAGCGAGCGTCAACATCTCCTCGGGAGACACCCAATGGGTCACAGTGTCGCCTTCGGGGCAGCTGAGAGGGAGCCAGAAGCTGACCGTTTCGGTGCAGACGGCCGGTTTGACGGTGAATACATATCAGGCCTCGGTCCGGATTACTTTCGGGAATGAGCGCACGACTTCAGTGCCAGTGACGCTGGTGGTTAGTGCGCTGAGTTCAGGTGGAGGTTCGGACGACGGCGGCGGCACGAGCGGGGGTGGAACGGGTTCGACGAGTGGATATAAGGTGATCGGCTGGAACGACCTGGGGATGCATTGCATGGACGGCCAGGACTACAGCGTGTTTGCTGTTCTGCCGCCGTACAACACGATTCACGCCCATGTAATCGACAATCAAGGGACGCTGCTTACGAGCGACACCGGATACATGGTGACCTACGAAGCGGTGCAGGATCCGCTGACGAGCACGATCAACACGACGTCGGCGGCGAAGACGAACTTCTGGCAGTATGCGGCGAAGTTGGGGTTTGGGGCACTTTCGCCCGACGTTGGCTTGAAGGGATACGCGATGCCGGGCGCCAACAACACACCGCAGGCGATGACGTTCAGTGCGTCGGACAACACCTGGGTGGCGACCGGGATTCCGGTCCTTCCCTACGCGGACGCGGCTGCGGCGCCCTATCCGGTGAACTACTTCCCGATGATGCGTCTGAAGGTGAAGAATGCACTGGGGACGGTCGTGGCGACGACCGATATCGTGGTGCCGACGTCGGATGAGATGACCTGTTCGGCGTGCCACGCGTCGAATACCGGGACTGCGGCGGCGGAACCGGCGGCGGGTTGGGTGAACAATCCGAACCCGGCGCGGGATGTGAAGTTGAACATTCTGCGCAAGCATGACGACCGGATCCAGGCGACGCAGTTGTTCCAGGCGGCGGCATCGCAGGTGGGCTACAGCGCGTCGGGACTGGAGGCAACCGCAGCAACGCAGCCGATCCTGTGTGACAATTGCCACGCCTCGAATGCTCTAAGCCTGTCCGGCGTGACGGGTGTTCAGCCACTGACGACGGCGATGCACAGTTTGCATGCGAACGTCGTGGATCCGGAGACGAATCAGACGCTCGACACTTCGACGGTGCGGGACGCCTGCTACCGCTGCCATCCGGGCCCGAAGACGCAATGCCTGCGGGGCGCGATGGGCAGTTTGAAGACCAGCACCGGCGCCAATGCGATCGAGTGTCAGAGTTGCCACGGGAACCTAAGCACTGTGGCTGTGGCGACGAGGCAGGGATGGCTTGATGAGCCGGCTTGCCAGAGTTGTCATACGGGCACGGCGGTGACCAATAGCGGGCAGATTGCCTACACGACCGTATTCAGCAGTCCCGGGGTGGTGCGGCAGGCGCCGGACATGACGTTTGCGACGAACCCGAACACGCCGTCGTCGATGCTATCGCTGTATCGGTTCTCCAAGGGGCACGGCGGGTTGCAGTGCGAGGCCTGCCACGGATCGACTCACGCCGAGTATGCGACGACGGTGGTGAACGATAACGTGCAGAGCACGAACCTGCAGGGCCATGTCGGCATGGTTGCCGAGTGCACCGCGTGCCACGCCAGTGTGCCGGGGACGGTCACGGGCGGGCCGCACGGATTGCATCCGATCGGGACTTCGTGGGTGTCTGCCCACCAGAACGTCGCGGACACGAGCGGCACCGCAGGCTGCCAGCTCTGCCATGGGGCGGATTACCGCGGGACCATCCTATCGCGCGTACAGGCGGACCGGACCATGGCGGGCAAGACATTTGCCCGCGGCACGATCATCGGCTGCTATAGCTGCCACAACGGGCCCAACGGCGGCGACTAAGCAAGGCGGAAATCCTGACCATTCCGAGCCGCGGGCCTTCGGGCTTCGCGGCTTTTTTTGCGTCGCGCACAATTCGCGAGCGCCGGGCCGAGCTCGTTCGAACTTCGGGAAAACCTATGGATTGCTTCCAGTCTATCTTTATAACCGTTGCCAGCCGAATGCGTCTTACCCACTGAGGGGCGCGAAGACGCTTCCGCCGTGGAGGAGTTCTAAATCGATGAACCGTTTGAAGACGACGATGTTGCTGGCGGCGCTCACCGCCCTGCTGCTGTGGGCAGGACAGGCGGTGGGCGGCGCCAGCGGTTTGTGGTTCGCGCTGGCGATAGCGGCAGTGATGAATGCGGGTGCTTATTGGTTTGGCGACCGGATTGTGCTTCGGATGTACGAGGCCCGGGAAGTGACGCCCGAGGCGGCGCCTGAATTGCGCGGGATGGTTCGCGAGTTGGCGATGCGGGCGAACCTGCCCGCGCCGAAGGTGTACCTGATTCCCGAGGAGGCGCCGAACGCGTTCGCGACGGGACGCGATCCGGAACACGGGGTGGTTGCGGTGACCGAGGGGCTGCTGCGGTATCTCGACGGCCGCGAGGTCGCCGGTGTGATTGCGCACGAGTTGGGCCATATCACGCATCGCGACACTTTGATCATGACGGTGGCGGCCACGCTCGCCGGTGCGCTGAGCATGCTCGCCAATGCGGCGATGTGGGGCACGATGTTCGGTGGCCGTCCTTCGGAAGACGAAGAGGGTGGAAGTGCGTGGGGCGGGACGCTGGGCGTGCTCATTGCGCCGCTGGCGGCGATGCTGGTGCAGGTGAGCATCTCGCGGACGCGCGAGTTTGATGCCGACGAAGCGTCGGCGCGGATTTCCGGTGCTCCTCTGTCGCTGGCCAGCGCGCTGCGGAAGATCGAGCGGGCGAGCCAGCAGGCGCCGATGCATCGGGGTTCTCCGGCGACGGCTCATCTGTTCATCCAGAATCCGTTTGGTTCCGGCGGTCTGATGCACCTGTTCAGCACACACCCGCCGACGCAGGAGCGCGTGGCGCGGTTGGAAGCGATGGCCTACGGAAGCACCCCGGTGGCGGCGTGACGGCGGCGGTATGGCTGCGAAGTTTCGCGAGACGGGTGGAATTGCCCTTGTATTGGCCGGAATTGCGGGGTTGGTGCTGCCGGTGATCCCCGGGTTTGTGCTGATCGCGGCGGGGGTGGCGGTGCTGGGAACCGACCATGCGCTGGTGAGGCCCATGCGGGCGTGGCTTGCAAAGAGACGGCTGCGGGACGAGGGTTGGAGCGAGGCGGCCAGAGATCGGAACGAAAAATGACGTATTTCCCTTTTGCGGAGTACTGGTGGTTTTATCTCGGCTTTGTCGTGTTTGTGCTGGGACTGCTGGCGATGGATCTGGGCGTGTTCCATCGCAAGGCGCACGCGGTTTCGATGCGCGAGGCGACGGTGTGGAGCGCAGTTTGGATCGCGCTGGCGCTGGTGTTCAACTTTGCCTTTTACCACTACGCGGCCTGGCGGTTCGGGCAGGATACGCGGCTGATGCAGGTGGCGGGCTTCGACCCCGGCGCGGCGGCGCGGCAGGTGGGGCTGGAGTTTCTCACGGGATACATCGTGGAAAAGAGCCTGTCGCTCGACAATATTTTCGTGTTCGTTATTGTGTTCCGGTTTTTCGCGATTCCGGCGCTCTACCAGCACCGGGTGCTGTTCTTCGGCATCATGGGCGCGCTCCTGTTCCGGGGCATGTTCATCGGGCTGGGCTCGACACTGCTCGAACATTACTGGCTGACGCTGGTGTTCGGCGCGTTTCTGATTCTGACCGGATTCAAAATGATGTTCGCGCCGGAGAAGAAAATCGAGCCGGAGCGGAACCCTGTGATACGGCTGTTCCGGCGGTTCGTCCCGGTGACGCATGAGTTGCACGGGCCGAAGTTTTTCGTGAGGCTCAACGGCGTCCTCTACGCAGCGCCACTGTTTCTGGCGCTGTTGTTCGCCGAAGTGAGCGACATCCTGTTCGCCGCGGACTCGGTACCGGCGGTCTTT
>DAIDIH010000388.1 GCA_027459465.1 Bryobacterales bacterium
GGCGAGGAAAGGAGGTCGCGCAAAATAGCCAGGGCAATCGTTCGGGCGCGGCCGATTCGCTCCACCGGCCATCTGGCCAGGGTGGTGGAATCGGTCGTGCCCCGAACGGGACGCATTCATCCGGCTACGCAGACCTTCCAGGCGATTCGGATCGCCGTCAACCGCGAGATGGAGGAGTTGGACGCGCTGCTGGAAGGCGCGCCGGGTCTAGTGCGGAGCGGGGGACGGATCGTCATCGTCACCTTCATGTCGCTCGAGGACCGAAAGGTAAAGCGGAGTTTTCAAGACCTTGCCCGCTCGGGCAAGGCCGAGATTCTGACCAAGCACGTTGTGAGGCCGTCGGAATCGGAGGTGGAGCGGAATCCGGCCTCGCGGGGAGCGAAGTTACGCGCGGTCCGGTTGTTGTAAGGCGGCTGGGGCACAGCGCCGGCAGCGGCGTAATCCGCGCGGCTGCGTTGTGCGCGGCGTCAATGGATGGTGCTAGGGGGAGACGCAAAGTAAGCAGGTACGAACATGGCAACACTGGCTACGATTTTCGATCGACTGACCTGGGCGAGGTCTGAGGCAGACGAACAGACTTCAAGTCGCGCGGCGGACTCGGCTTTCCGCCTGCGCGCCATCCCGAACGACGACATTTACTTCTTCGTCAAGCCCATCGACAACTCGAAGGTGGTTCGCGTGGCGGATCCCGCTTCGAGCCGGGCTTGCTGGAAGAGCTTTGGTTTGGCCCTGGGCGGCGTGGCCCTCGCCGGTGGCCTTCTCGCCCCGGCCCTCTGCGTGCGCCTGAACGGCTACCAGATCGAATCGCTCCGTCAGGAGCAGCATGAGCTCCAGGTGCAGGAAGCGCAGTTGGCCTTGCAGGAAACGGTTCTCCGCGGACCGCAACGTGCGGCGCAGATGGCGGCGGCGCAGGACTTCGTCGACCCCACACCGCAGAGCGTCGTGTACCTCGAGGACAACAGGGAGAACCGGCTGGCTCAGCGCTAGTCGCGCGGTCACGCAAGGGGGAAGCCGTGAGGCGGTTTTGGAGAGACGACCGGCCGCCAGCGAAACGGGAGGCGGGATTCGCCTCCGGTCCCGGAGCAGTGCCTCTGGAGACCAGGATTCGCCTGGCCCGCCTTTTCCGCTGGACCCTCATCTGGGCCGGTGTGATCGTGTTGCGCCTCATCACCCTCCAGGTGTTCGAGCACGGCAAGTACGCGCAGGCCGCCGTCCAGCAGCAGCAGAAACTCGTCCGCGTCGATCCGGCCCGCGGCTCGATCTTCGACCGTAACGGACTCCGCCTCGCGATGAGCCTCCCCGCCGACTCCGTCTTCGTCAACCCCCTGTTCATCAAGGACCCCGACACGCAGGCCGCCGTCCTGGCGCCCATCCTCAACCTCGACGCGGAGCGCCTGGCCGGCGACATCCGCATGGCGCAAGCCGAGCACCGCGGCTATCTGTGGGTGAAGCGCAAAATCACCGCCGAAGAATCCAACCGCCTGCGAATGCTGAAGCTCGACTGGATCGGCATCCAGCCCGAAGCCGAGCGCTACTACCCTTTTGACACCCTCGCTGCGCACATCCTCGGCGGCGTCGATCCCGACGAGCAGGGCATCGACGGCATCGAATCCAGGCTCAACGGAGAACTCTCGGGCGAGGTCGGCTATGTCCGGGTCTCCAGGGACGTCCAACAGCATAGCTTCGCCTCTCAGCCCGAAGGCCCCCGAGCCCAGCCCGGTGAAGACCTCCATCTCACCATCGACAGCCGCCTCCAGTACTTTGCCGAGCAGACCATCGAGAAAGTCGTCACCCAGTTCCACTGCCAGAACGGCAGCATCGTCGCCATGGACCCGCGCACGGGCGACATACTCGCCTTGGCCAACTACCCCACCTTCGACCCCAACGACCCGGTAAAGAACAACCGGGAGCGCACGGCGCGCTTCGATCTCGCCCTTTCCGTTCCCTTCGAGCCGGGCTCGGTCTTCAAAGTGGTGACCCTCTCGGCCGCTCTCGAGACGACGAATCTCACCCCGGATTCCATCATCAACTGCGGCAACGGCAGGATTACGCTTTACGGCCGCACCATCCACGACGACGTCCACGACCATTTCTCCTCGCTCTCCATGGCCGATGTGCTGGCGCATTCAAGCAATGTCGGCGCCATCAACGTCGGTCTCCGGGTCGGCAAGGATAATCTCTACCGATACATCCGCCGGTTTGGTTTCGGCTCCAAAACCGGCTTGCCGCTGCCCGGTGAATCCGCGGGCCAGGTCTGGCCGCCCAAGCGCTGGCAGGCAACCTCCATCGCCTCGATCTCCATGGGCCAGGAGATCAGCGTCACCGTCGTGCAACTGGCGCAGGCCGCCTCCGTCATCGCCAACGGCGGCTTCCTCGTGCGCCCGCGCCTGCTCACCACCCAGCCGCCCGCGAAACCGATTCCCGTGCTGCGGCCCGAAAACGCGATCCTCATGCGCCAGATGATGGAAGGCGTCGTGCTTCACGGCACCGGCCGCAAGGCGCGGGTCGAAGGCTATACGACCGCGGGCAAGACCGGGACGGCCCAGATCGCCGACCCGGTTACCCACAAGTACACCCACGCGCACAACTCCTCTTTTATGGGCTTCGCGCCCGTCACGAATCCGCGGATTGTGGTCGTCGTCTCGGCCCACGGAGCGACCGGCGCCGAGAGTTACGGCGCCACAGTCTCCGGCCCGGCCTTCGCCGAGGTGGCGGGGGAAGCGCTGCGGCTGATGCACGTGCCGCCGGATTTGCCGGAAACACTTCCGGCTAAAAGTGTTCCCGGGTCCGATGGGCAAAAGGCGGACAACGTCCGCCCCGCGCCCGCCGGCCCTCTTTCGTCCGTCCCTCTACCGCTGGTCTCCCAGGCGGCGCCCCCGCGCGGTTTCGCGTCGGACACGCCGGGAGATCAGCGGCTCTTTTCCGCCCCCCAACCGGCGGCGGCAAACGAGGCGGCGGGTCCGAAAACCCCCGATTTCTTAGGGAAAACCATGCGTGACGTCCTGGAAATGGCGGCTAGCCAGGGCGTGCAGGTCGAATTCACCGGCTCGGGCATGGCCCGCGATCAGGCGCCAATGCCCGGTGAACCGCTCCCTGCCGGCGAGGCGGTGCGGGTGCGCTTTGGCCGCTAATGGCCATGCCCCGGAACAGCTATGACGCTGGACGATCTTCTCTCGGGTGTGCGGCTCAAATCCCCTCTGCCGGACAACGCCGCCCGGATCGACGTCACCGGACTCGACTACGACTCCCGCCGGATTGAACCCGGAGCCGTCTTCTTCGCTTTTCCCGGCGCCCGCACCGACGGCCGCCAGTTTGCCGCTCAGGCCCTGTCCCGCGGCGCCGTCGCCGTTCTTAGCGAACTCGGCCCTCCGCAGGGCTTCTCCGGCCTCTGGATTCAGTTGGAACACGGCCGCCAGGCGCTGGCCGCCGCTGCGGGCAACTTCTACGGCCACCCGGACCGCCGCCTCGGCCTTACCGGCATCACCGGAACCAACGGCAAGACCACCACGGCGTTTCTCACCGATGCCCTGCTGCGTCACGCCGGCCTGACCACCGCCCTCGTCGGCACGATCGAATACCGCCTCGGCCTCAAGCGCATGCCGGCGGCGAACACCACTCCCGAGTCGCTCGACCTCTACCGCATCTTCGCCGAACTCGAATCCCTCGGCGGCACGCACGCCACCATGGAGGTCTCCTCCCACGCCCTCGCCCTCGGCCGCGTCTACGGCATCCGATTCCACACCGCCGTCTTCACCAACCTCACCCGCGACCACCTCGACTTTCACGCCGATATGGAGGACTATTTCGGGGCCAAACGTCTGTTGTTCGCCCCTGCTTCCGGCGACCCTCCCGCCTGGACCGTCATCAACCAGGACGACGAATACGCCCGCCGCCTGCCCCCGGCCCCCGCGCCGGCCTCGATCGGCTACGGTATCGAAAATCCGGCGGACCTCGCCGCCCGGGAAATTCAGCTTGGCGCCAAAGGACTCGACTTCGTGCTCGACTTTCGCGGCGAGCGCATCGCCGTGCACTCACGGCTCATCGGCCGCATCAACGTCTACAACATTCTGGCCGCCTGCGGCGCGGCCTTAAGCTTCGGACTGGAGTTGGAAATGATCGCAGCGGGAATCGGTACCTTCACCGCAGTACCCGGACGATTTGAACAGATTGATTCAGGACAGCCCTTCACCGTGGTCATCGACTATGCCCACACCGACGACGCGCTCCGCAACGCCATCGCCGTGGCCCGCAGCCTGACGGAAGCGCGCGTCATCACCGTATTCGGCTGCGGCGGCGACCGCGACCGTTCGAAGCGTCCGCTCATGGGCATGGCCGCCGCCGAAGGCAGCGACTTCGTCTTCCTCACCAGCGATAACCCACGCTCGGAAGACCCGCTCGCCATCATCATGGACGCCATGGTCGGCCTCCGCCGCTTCGATACGCCGCACGTCATCGAGGTGGATCGGACGAAGGCCATCCACCAGGCTATCGCCGAAGCGCGCCCCGGCGACATCGTGCTCATTGCCGGCAAGGGGCATGAAACTTACCAGGTTCTAAAGGATCAGACCATTCACTTTGACGACCGCGAAATCGCGCGCGCCGCCCTCGCCGCGCGCGGCTTCGGAAAGCGGGACAATTGAGAAAGGCGGCACGCGCAAGACGATGAGATTCCGGCTGGGCGAAGTCGCCGCCGCCATCGGCTCCACGGTTCCGGACGGCCTGTCCGCCGAAACGTGGGTCCAAGGGTGGAGTGTGGATTCGCGCTCGCTCGCCGCAGGGGATCTTTTCTTCGCGTTGCGGGGTCCGAACTTTGACGGTGCTCAGTTTATCCCGGTGGCTCTCGAACGCGGCGCCGTCTCCGCCGTCGGCCCGGCGCAGGATGCTTCTATGCGTGTCCTGGTCGTACCCGACGTGCAGGAAGCGCTGGGGAAAGCCGCGGCTTGGGCGCGCGCGCGGTGGGGCGGCGATGTCGTCGGCGTCACCGGCAGCGCCGGCAAAACCTCGACGAAGGACATCATCGCCGCGCTGCTGGCGGAGGGAATGGAAGTTGGCAAGACGGAAGGGAACTTGAACAACGAAGTAGGCGTGCCGTTGACGCTGCTCCGCCTGAAAGCGGAGGCGCGCGCGGCCGTGATTGAAATGGGGATGAACCACGCGGGCGAGATTCGCCGCTTGGCTACGCTGGCGCGGCCGCGCGCCGGCGTCGTCACCAACGTAGGTTCGGCGCATATCGAGAATTTCGACTCGATCGACGGCATCGCGCTCGCCAAGCGCGAATTGATCGACTCGCTGCCCTCCGATGGCGTCGCCGTGTTGAACGCCGACGACGCGCGGGTGGCCGCCTTCGCAAAAACTCATCCCGGGCGCTCCGTGCTTTACGGCTTTGGCGAAAACGCCGAGGTGCGCGCTACGCACCTCGCACGAGAAAACGGCCTCACCCGGTTCGAAGCGCTGGGAACGGCCTTTGAAACCGAGTTGCCTGGCGAGCACGCCCTGCGCAACATCCTGGCCGGCCTCGCGGTTGCGCGCGAGTACGGCATCGAGGCGGCAAGGCTCGCCGAAGCCGTGCGCGGCCTCCGCCCGGCGCGCATGCGCGGCGAGCGCATCCAACACCAGGGGATTCTGATTTTTAACGATTGCTATAACTCCAACCCGGAGGCGGCGCGAGCCATGCTCGATCTGCTCGCCGAGACGCCGGCGCGCCGCCGCATCGCCGTCCTGGGGGAGATGCTCGAACTCGGACGTTTGTCTGAGCGCCTGCATCGCGACGTGGGAACCCACGCCGCGAAAACAGGTGTCGCTGTGCTTGTGGGGATTCGCGGCGCTGCGCGTGCAATGGTCGACGCTAGCGTCGAGGCGGGCTTACCGCCCGGCGCCGCGGTCTTTTTCGACGAGCCGGCTCCGGCGGGCGACTACCTCCGCCACATCGCCAGGGAAGGCGATGCCATTTTATTCAAGGGATCTCGCGGGACGCGCGTGGAACTTGCTCTTGAAAGGCTTTTGGCATAGGCCGGCTATGTTTTACTGGCTCTTTTACGAGAAGCTGCTTCGGTACTTCAGCCCGTTCAACGTCTTCCGCTACGAGACGTTCCGCACGGCCTGCGCAAGCCTCACCGCGCTCTTCCTCTGCCTGGCCCTCGGCCCGTGGATGATCCGCAAGCTTCGCGAGATGAATTTTGGCCAGCACATCCGGGAAGAGGGTCCACAGTCGCACCACAAAAAGGCCGGCACACCGACCATGGGCGGCGTGCTCATCGTCATTTCCATCGTCGTGCCCACGCTGCTGTGGGCGCGTCTCGACAACCCCTACGTCTGGGTCGCTCTGTTCGGCCTGCTGAGCTTCGGCATGATCGGCTTCTGGGACGACTACACGAAGATCGCCCGGATGCGCAACCTCGGCCTAACCGCCCGCCAGAAATTCCGCCTCCAGATCCTCGCCGCCCTCATCGTCGGATGCCTGCTTCTGCTGCTCCACGCGCGCGGCCAGTATTCCACCGCGATGAATTTCCCCTTCTTCAAGCAGTTCAAGCCGGATCTGCTGATTGAGCCGTTGCTGCACAACCGCTGGACTTACCCGCTCGGCTTCGTGGTCTTCTTCCTCGTGCTGGGAATCATTCTGGTTGGCGCCACCAACTCGGTGAACCTCACTGACGGCCTCGACGGCCTCGCCATCGGACTCATGATCATCGCCTCCGGCGCGATGACCGTGCTGAGCTACGTCACCGGCCACGCCCGCTTCTCCTCCTACCTGGACCTTTCGCACAATGCCGGCGACTCCGAGTTGACCATCTTCTGCGCGGCCATGGTCGGCGCCTCGCTCGGCTTCCTCTGGTACAATGCGCACCCGGCGCAGGTGTTCATGGGCGACGTGGGCGCGCTCGCCTTGGGCGGCGGCCTCGGCACGGTCGCGGTCCTGTTAAAACAAGAAGTGCTGCTTTTGTTTATTGGCGGCGTGTTCGTTATCGAAACCGCCTCGGTGATGCTCCAGGTGGCCAGCTTCAAGCTGCGCGGCAAGCGCATCTTCAAGATGACGCCGATCCACCACCATTTCGAGATTCTCGGCTGGCCCGAATCGCAGATCATCGTGCGGTTCTGGATCGCCGGCCTGGTGATGGCGCTGTTCGCGCTGACGACCCTGAAACTA
>DAIDIH010000389.1 GCA_027459465.1 Bryobacterales bacterium
TTGGACCGGCTGACCGCGGCGAGTTCGAATCAGAACTGGGGGACGGCGTATGTGTACGACGGGTTTGGGAATCTGCTGCAGAAGAATGTGACGGCGGGGAGCGCGCCTTCTCTGGTGCAGAGCGTGAATCCGGCGACGAACCAGATTGATTATGTGAACTATGACGCCAATGGGAACCGGACGACGGTGAACGGGACGCCGGCGGCGTACGATGCCCAGAATCGGATGATTCAGTACAACGGTTGGAATCACTACGCTTACAATGCTTCGAATCAGCGGGTTTGGCGGTTGTGGGCGCAGTGCTGCACCAACGGGCAGCAGACGACGAGTGAAGAGTTTTATGTTTATGGTGTGAATGGGCAGCGGGTGGGGACGTACCAGATCCAGTTTCTTCTGAATACGGACGGGAACCATACGTATGCCAATGCTTGGGTGGACGACTATTCGGTGTATTTTGCGGGGCGATTGGTGGGGCATGGGACGCCGTATGACCCGCCCTACACCGACGGCAGCGGGATCGCGGCGGTGTCAACGGATCAGGTGGGGAGCGTGATCGACGACAAGAGCTTCGCGCCTCAGGTGGCGGACACGTACCAGCAGTATTATCCGTGGGGGGAAGAGAAGTTTGGATCGAGCCCGAACGATCGGGTGAAGTTTGCGACGTACCGGCGGGATTCCGAGAGCGGGTTGGATTATGCCTGGAACCGGTATTACGACAACACGACGGGGCGGTTTATTACGCCGGATCCGTATAAGGGGAGCGCGGATCCGTATAATCCGCAGAGTTGGAATCGGTATGGGTATGGGTTGAATGATCCGGTGGGGAATAACGATCCGAGTGGGATGGACACGTGCTTGTATCCGGGTTATTACCAGGGTGAGGACTGGGTGCCGTCGTCGTGGGGGCCGTGTGGCGGGTTCGTCATGTTCTACGCGACGGGCTGGAGTGGCGGCGGGGGCGGTTGGAACCCTTGCGCGAACCGGCAAGCGGTGGGGTTCATCAAGGCGCATCTCTCCGACGCGCAATCTCTGGCGAATACGCTACGTGTGCCGGTGCAGTTTGTTTTGGCGGTTTCGGAGGAAGAAAGCCGCTTCGGTACGTCCAACATCGCGTCGAACGCGGGTAATTTCTTCGGGATCTGGGCTGGGGCGCCAGGGCAAACTGGCACATACACGACAACAGGCGGCACTGCGGTGGCGGAATTCTCTGGCTCCGACCCGTATTTCGCTTCCGGCAGCAGCTTTGTAGCCCTAGTCCAGGCGCACGACTCCGGCGTGTCCGATCCGGACAGCTTCTTTGGGACCCTTCATCAGACGTACCGTTACGCGGCCCAGACGAGCACGAAGGGTTACCAGAGCATGATGAAAGAGATCGCCAGCGACACGCTCGCTCGCATTAACCAGTGCTTGAAGTAAGCAGGGGTCATGGCGCATTCCCATCCTTTCATTGCTACTGCCCTCGCACTGGCACTGTGCGCCGGGCCGGCACGGCCGGCCGACGGGCGGGTGTCGGAGGCGGAGGCACGTAATCTGGTCTTGGCGGCGATCGGACCGAAGGTAGTTGACGCGATGCCGGGCTTTACCCTCGAACGAAACGACCATGCACGAGTGTTGGGTTTTTTTGAATTCGACGCCACGTTCAAAAATCCTAGGGGCAGCCCGATCGCCGGTTTTTACGCGGTGAACGAGGTCACAGCGGATGTTTGGCAGCTCGTTATCTGCCGCAAGCTTACATCCGCGGAACTACGGGAGCTGCAAGTGCGATTATACAGGCAACACAATATCACTCGCCGCGAGCGGCTGCGAGCCGCGAGGGCCCCCTGTGAGCGGTGATGTGACGGATTGGGGCGGTGCAACGAAGGCCGTCGCCGTACGCGGAGGGGCGTTCAGGAGTGAAACCGGCTTTGCGAAAGGGGCACCGGCCCGTCGGATGGTTAAGAAGCCGCCAATTGCCCAAGACGCGCAGGCTCACCAGGCACGAAGCTCCGTTGTCTGGGGCGCAGCCGCCTGCCCTTGTGAGCCGTCAGTTAACACAGACCCCACGGGAATCAGACAAATCACGGAGAGGATGGACTTCAGCTAGCGCTCACGGAATTACTCTGCTGCAGCTTCGGCGGGTGTCATGCATTATCGTCGTGCTTCGGGGGTAGTGTGGGCGGCCAGCTCTCGCCGGACGCGGGGACGAACTCGGTTCCGGCGCTTGATTACGCCGAACGGGAACACAAACCTGGCGACGAGCGTGAGTTACACGCCGGAACTTTCTCCGAGCACGGTGACGGGACCGAACAGTGCGGTGTCCGGACGGGCACATCCTTTACAGTTCAGTCCACTCACATGGTTTACAGTCTTGGCCGGCCGGACTGGGGGAAGCGGCGTAACTGGGGCGCAAGCGATCCGACGGAATTCGCCACGAACGCGGTGGCCGATCGCATAAACAACTTGAGTGAGACTAGATGCAACGGATGCAAGATCGCCGCTGCGTTGGGACGGGTTCAGTTCATTCGTCGTGAGGACGTCTGGGCCGTTGGCCCCGAGGGCGATCCAGGCGGAGGGAACTTTATCGTCGTTCATGGCACCGACGCCGGACGCACGTGGAGGCGAGGACGCGAGGCAGGGCCCCTGTGTGTGAGCCGCGTATGCGCGCGGCCACGCCCTTAACTTGCCTTCCGCAGCACGTCCTCGACCGCTTCGGGGTGTTTAGCGATCACGGCCAGCAAAACTCTGGTCGGGGCATCCGGCCGGGCCCGGCCCTGTTCCCAATTACGCAGAGTGGCGGGCGGGAAGCCAAATTTGGTCGCGAACTGCGCCTGGCTCAGGCCCATGTTCGTGCGGACGGCACGCACGTCCACTTCGGGCACCTGGACCAGCGTGACCCGAGCGTCCTTGTTCTCGCCGCGCGTCCAGGCGATCGCCTGCTCCAGCCCTTCTGCGATCCGTGCGCCAACGGTGGGCCGCTTGTTCGGCGCGCGCCCTGGGGCCTTTGCCGCCCGCTTGGATTTCGACTTCATGTTCATCCTGCCCTCCTGTCTTTGACCGGATAGCCCGCCACCAGAACGGGAATCAAACGCTTGATTGCGTTGCGCTCGGCCATGGTGAGGTTCGCTTTCTCGCTCTTGCCGTAGGCGGCCAGCAGGAATACCGGAAGGCGCTCGCCGTGGTAGAAGTAGACGACACGCGCGCCACCACGCTTCCCTCGGCCGGCTAAGGCCCAACGGATCTTTCGAACTCCACCGGCGTCCGGAATTAGCTCCCCGGCCTCCGGGTTCGCACCGACGAAGGCCACGAGTTCTTCGCGCTCCGAGTCCTGCATCAGCGGCTTCACGTCCTTCAGGAACCGGGCGGTCTCCACGACCGTCATCGGGGCTTCCGCCATTTCTTCTACTATACGCAATTTGCGCAGTGCGAGAGAAGCCACGAGGACGGCGGCTCTTAAGGACTACGGGGTGTAGTTTGCGAGGCGGTTGGTCGGGCGTGGGACGCGCTCGGCGCCGCGCACGAGTCGGTCAGAACGGGTGGTAGCACCCGCGGGCGGGGTTGCACTCGTAGTCGTCGGCGATTTTGCCGTCGGGGCCGACGCATTGCTGCGTTTTGTGGCACCAGAAGAGCCGGTCGTTGGAGTGCGGAACGGTGGGGTCCCATTCCGCCTCCACGTACATGCCCTTCCAGCGCAGATGGTCGCAGCGGTCGTCGTCGAGTTCGGTGAGCGACGAACGTTCACGCATGGTGCGCCGTGTGAGCCTTTCCGGCCGCGGCGAGCAGGGCCCGCTTGACGGCCACTTTGGCGAGTTGCACCTTGTAGCCGTTCTGGCTGAGCGGCTGGGCGCCGGCGACGGCCGCTTCGGCGGCCTGCGACGCGGTGTCCTCGCTGATGGTTTTGCCGGCGAGGCCGGCGGCGGCCTGCGAAGCTTCCCACGGGGTGGGGGCGACGTGGCCGAGAACGATGCTGGCTTTCGCCACCGACGAACCCTTCATGTGCAGGGCGACGGAAGCGGTGGCGAGCGGCCAGTCGATAGCTTCACGCTGGCGGATTTCGTAGGTCGCGTTTTTGACGCCCGAAGCCGAGGGGACGAGGATTTCGGTCACGAGCTCGTTGGGCTTGAGGTCGATTTCGCGCGCGTTTTCATCCGATGGTATGACGAAGAACTTCGCCGCCTCGACGGTGCGGGAGCCGGAGGAAGAGGCGAGTTTGATGGTTGCGCCGAGGGCGACGAGCGCGGGCCCGAGGCTGGAGGCGCTGACGAAGTAGGCCGGGCCGCCGCCGAAGATGGCGTGGTATTTGTTTTCGCCGTTGGGGACCAGGCTCTTGCCGTCCTTCATGGCGAAGAGGCCGTAGCCGCCGCGGTAGTACCAGCAGCGGGGGCGCTGGCAGAGGTCGCCGCCGACGGTGCCCATGTTGCGGATCTGCGGGCTGGCGATGCCGAGCGCGGCTTCATGCAGCGACGGGTATTCGCCGCGCACGAGCGGGCTGGAGGCCAGTTCGTCGAAGGTGACGGTGGAGCCGATGCGGAGCCCGTGGCCGGTTTTATGGATGCCGCCGAGATCCTTGATGTCCTTCACGTTGACGACGCGTTTGGTGGAGAAGACGCCGTCCTTCATGAGGCTGATCAGATCGGTGCCGCCGGCGAGCACGACGGCGTCGGACCAGGAGGAACCGAGGAGGCCGAGGGCTTCGTTGAGCGAGGCGGGGCTGGAATATTCAAACGGAGTCATCAGGCGTTCCCTCCCTTGGAGGCCAGAGCGGCCAGGACGCGGTCGGCGGTGACCGGCAGTTGCGGGACGCGTACGCCGATGGCGTTGGCCACCGCATTGCCGATGGCGGCGTCGCCGGGGATGGCCGGCGGTTCGCCGAGGCCGACTACGCCGCGTTTGTCGTTTTCGGGCGATATATCGAGGTGGACGATAATCTCGCCGATGTCCATGATGCCGGCGAGTTTGTAGAACTCCATATCCGGGTTGAGCACGCGGCCGATCTGCTGGTCGGCGACGCGTTCTTCAAACAGCGCCGAGCAGATGGACATGATGCAGGCGCCGTAGATCTGGCTTTCGGCGGTCTTGGGGTTGATGATGAGGCCGCAATCGTGGACCGCGATGAGGCGGTTCATCTTGACGATGCCGGTTTCGGTATCGACGCTGACGTCGGCGATCTGCACGCCGGCGACGCCGCCGGTGTTCAGGCCCTCGCGCGGCGCGGTGCGCGGGTTGTTCTCGCCCATCGTCGTAATTTTGTTTGTCCCCAGTTTGCGGCACGCCGCCTCCCAGGTGAGACTCTTCGATGTGTCGCCCTTGACGACGATGCGGCGGTCGACGGCTTCGAGTTTATCGGGCGTCGTGCCAAGCGAGGGAGCGACCTCGGCGAAAAGCTTCTCAAGGGCGTTCACGGTAGACTTGCGGGTCGAGGAGGAGACGCCGCCGACGGTGGTGGAACCGCCGGAAGCGCCGGAGGGCGGATAGGTGCTGTCGCCGATTTTTACGTTGATGGCTGAGACAGGAAGGCCGAGGGTTTCGGCGGCGACCATGGCGATGATGGTGCGGGTGCCCGTGCCGAGGTCCTGGCTGCCCAGTTCGATCTCGACGCTGCCATCGGGATGAATCGTTGTCTGGCACTGGCTGGCGTGGCCGGCGCCGCCCCAGGTGCCGACGCCGATGCCCATGCCGCGCTTGATGGTTCCGCTGCCGGAGTCGCCGCGCTGATGCCAGTTCTTTTTCCAGTCGGCCAGTTCGGCGGCTTTTTTCAGTTGCTCGGTGTAGGCTTCCTCGCGCATGGTGAGGTCGGCGTTTTTGAGGAAGACCTCGATCGGGTCCATTTTCATTTTGGCCGCGAGGTCTTCGATGGCGGAGCAGGTGAGATAGCTGGCCTGCTCGTGATTGGGGGCGCGCCAGGCGCGTGCGCTGCCAGTGTTCGTGGAGACGGCGGTGTGATTGATGCGGCGGTTGGGGACCTTGCGGTAGACGTAGGGGAACAGGTCCGCGCTGAGGCCGCCGCCGGCGAGGCCGCCGGTAGACCAGGTTTTCGATTCCCACGCGGTGATTTTGCCGTCCTTGTCCGCGGCGACTTTGATGTGGCCAAAGGCGGAGGGGCGGTTGCCTGCGATGAGGAGTTCGGTTTTGCGGTCGAGGAAGATCTTGACGGGCTTGCCGCCGGACTGTTTGGAAAGTTGGGCCGCTTCGACGCCCCAAAGGTCGGCGGGGAACTTGCTTCCGAAGCCGCCGCCGATGTGGTCCTGATGAACGTGGATGTTGGCGGCGGAGACGTTGATGGCGCGGCCGAGGTCGCCGCCGATGCCGGAGACGTTCTGGGTGGACGGCCAGAACCGCATTTTGTCGCCCTCCCACGCCACGACGCTGCCGTGGGATTCCAGGCAGCAGTGGGTGATGACGGGAATGCCGTAGTCGCCTTCGTGGGTGTAGGCGGCTTCCTGGAAGGCCTTATCGGGATCGCCGGTGACCTGCTCGCCGGCGGCCTTGGCGCGGTTGCCGGCTTTACTGATGTCGTCTTCGCGGACCAGGAAGGGAAGTTCCTCGTATTCGACTTTGATCGCGTTGACGGCGTCGATGGCGGCTTCCTCGGTGGTGGCGCTGACGCTGGCGACTTCGGCGCCGCCCCATTGCACTTCCTTGCCGGGGCCCATGATGACGCGCACGGCGGTAACGCCGGGGATTTTTTCCGCCGCCGATGTGTCGATGCTGGTGACGCGGGCGTGGGCGTGGGGGCAGGAAAGGATCGCCCCGAACAGCATGCCGTCGGGCCGGATGTCGCTGTTGTACTTGGCGGCGCCGCTGGCTTTCTGAATTCCATCCAGCCGCGAGTGGGACTTGCCGATCACGCGGCGGTCCGCCATGGGCGGCCAGTGATAGTTGGGAGTGGTCGTATCAGGCATGGGCAGTTCCTTTCGCTACCTTGGCCGACTTCATTTCCTTGGCGGCCTGCATTACCGCTTTTCGAATCCCCATGTAAGTGCCGCAGCGGCAGAGGTTGCCGCCGAGGCCGGTTTTCAGATCCGCTTCGGTCGGGTTGGGGGTGTGATCGAGGAAAGCCTTGGCGGCGACGACGAAGCCGGGGGTGCAGTAGCCGCACTGTTCGGCGTCATGATCGAGGAAGGCCTTGGTGAGCGCGTGCGGGTGGGCGGGAGTGGAGAAGCCTTCGAGGGTCTCGATGCGCTTGCCCTGGGCGTCGATGGCGAGGGTGGTGCAGGAGTACACCGCCTTGCCGTTGATGATGACGGTGCAGGCGCCGCAGGTGCCGCGGTCGCAGACGCGCTTGGCGGCGGTGATTTCAAGGCGGTTGCGCAGGGCGTCGCAAAGGGTGACCCGGGGCTCCACTTCGAGCTTTTGCATTTTGCCGTTAATGTTCAGCGTGATCGGCACCGCGCCGGGTCCTTCAACTTTGGCGGTAGGTTCGGCTTCGGCAACGGGTTCGAGTACGCCGGTGGACAGAACGCCGCCGCTGATGCCGACGCCTTTGAGAAATCCGCGGCGGGAGAAGTCTTGTTTGGTTTTGGGAGGTTTGTTGGGGACTTTGCTGTCGATTTCGCTCATCGAGGACCGTCCTTCTGGGTTTGACTATATCAAATGGCGCACACGGCGGCGCGGCGTTCGTTCGATTCTATCTGCCGGATACAGAGTAAGCGCCGCGCCGGCGGGAGAAGTTACCCGGCGGGCGGGAATCCGGGTTGGGGGATCGGGTTAATCGGGGAGGCGGCGGATGCGGAGGTTGCGGAACCAGGCTTCGGAGTGGTGATTCTGGAGGCTGATGGGGCTGTGGGACGGACGGCCCGTGAGGCGGGTGGCGACGGCGGGATCGGTGGTGTGGAATTCCACGACTTTCACGCCGTCGAGCCAGTGCTCGGCGTGCGTGCCCTGGACCACGATGCGGGCTTGATGGAAGACGCCCGGCGCGGGTTCGGCGGGAGCGGCGGGCGCGATGAGCGAATACAGGGCGCCGGCCATGCGTTTGGGGTCGTGATGGAGGTCCGGCGTGGAGTCGTCGCAGATCTGGTATTCCAGGCCGCGGGCGCGGGCTTGCCGGCCCTGCTTGTTGGTCCACTCGTCGACGCGCTGGACGAGGTATTTCACGCCGGAGTTGGCGTTGGGCGCGGCTTTCCATTCGAAGCGGAGATCGAAGGAGCGGTAGGTGGCTGTGGTGCGGATGTCCTGAAAGCCGTCGTTGCGGACCAGGGTGTGGAGGCAGCCGTCGTCGATGTTCCAGCAGTTAGAGGGAAAGGGCTTGCCGGTGATTTCGAGCCAGCCATTGGTGGTGCGGCCGTCGAACAGCGGCTCGAAGGCGCCGGTAGGTTCGGCGGCGAGCGAGACCGGTGCGGCGAGCGCGAGGCGGTTGAAGTGGCGGCGGGTCAGGGTTGTTTGCGCTGGGGACCGGATTCTTTCGCTAAGCGGACGCGGGCGTCTTCCACTTTCTTGGCGACTTTGGCCTCTTCTTCCGGGTCCTGGTCGCCAGGGGCGCTCAGGCGGAAGTTTTTAAGCGAGGCTTCCCACTGGGTGAGGGCTTCGCGGATTTTGCCCTGGTGAAAGTAGACGTCTCCCAAGTGGTCGTGGACGGTGGGGTCGGTGGACATGTGCTCGAGGGCGAGGCGAAGCTGGGTTTCGGCTTCGGGGAGCTTGTTCATTTTGAAGTAGACCCAGCCGAGGCTGTCGAGGTAGGCGCCGTTGTTGGGGTCGCGTTCGAGGGCTTTCTGGATGAAGTCCTTGGCTTCGGCGAGGCGGACGTCGCGGTCGGCGAGCATGTAGCCGATGTAGTTCAGGGCCGAGGCGTTGTCGGGGTCGAGTTCGAGCACTTTGCGGAACTCGGCCTCCGAGGCGTCGTATTTCTTGAGTTTTTCGAGCATGGCGCCGCGCATGAAGTGGACGTTAATGCGGTCGTCGCGGTTGGTGGCGGCGGCTTCGGCTTTGTCGAGGGCTTCCTTTTCGTTCTCGAACTGGCGGGCCTTGTCGTAAAGCTGGGCGAGGTTGATGTAGATTTCAGAGTCCTTGCCCTTGCCGAGGAGCTTTTTCATTTCGGCGATGGCTTCGCTGTTATGGCCGGCGTCGGCGAGGGCGGAGGCGTGCATCTCGGCGAGCATCTGGTTATCGGGAAACTGCTTGACGGCGGCGTTCGCTTCGTCGAGCGCCTTAGAATACTCGCGGCCGGCGCGGAGGGTATCGATGATCTGGGCTTCGGAGCGCGGCGCCGAGGAGGGGTCGAGCTGGCCGATCTGGCGGAAGGCGTCGACGGCCTGGACGTACTGTTCGTTGGAGCGGTAGAGGAAGCCGAGGTGTTCGAGGAGGATGGCGCGGTTGGCGCGCTCCGCCGGGCTGTAGTCCTTCTTTTGGGTGTTGGAGAGGATGTCCTTGAGAGTGGAGATGGCTTCGGGGAGTTTGCCTTCGGCCTCGAGGAGGTTGACGTTGTTGTAGCGGACTTCGAGGTTGGAAGGATCGATTTCGGAGGCTTTGTCGGCGGCGGCGCGGGCCTGTTTGAAGTCTTTCTGCTGGCGGTAGATCTGGCTGATGCGGAGCCAGGACTGGACGTCCTGGGGATCGTCGTTGACGAGGCCCTGGTAGATTTTGAGCGCCTGGTCGAGGTTGTCGCTAAGCATCAGGTCCTGGGCGAGGGCGCGCTTGAGGTCGGGGTTGGGATCGGGGCTGGCGTCGACGGCGCGGCGGAGGGTTTGGGCGGCGAGGGCGTACTGCTTCATGCGCTCATAGGTGTCGGCGAGCGCGGAGAGGGTGCGGACGGAGGGGTCCTTGTCGGCGACTTTCTTGAGCAGGTCGGCCGCTTTATCGTTTTCACCCATGTCGGCGTAGAGGAGGGCCTTGCCGGTGAGAGCGTCCTGGTTTGAGGGGTCGAGGGCGAGCGCCTTGTCGTAGGCGGCCATGGCTTCGGGGGATTTGCCGCTGGCGCGCTGCAGTTGCCCGATCATGACCCAGGAATCGAGGTCGGTCGGGTCCGCTTGGGCGATCTTCTGCAATTGCTCGAGCGCCTTGCTGACCATGGTTTCGTCGATTTCGTTGTGTTCGCGGTCCCCGATGAGGCGAAGGTAGATGCGGGCGAGGACGCGGCGGGCGTCGATGTCGTTGGGGTCCTTTTTGAGGAAATCCTGGGCCTGATTGACGCCGTCGCGGAGGCGGCCGGACTGGATGTAGAAGTCGGAGAGTTCCTCGGCGATGAAGCCGGCGGTGGGGTCGTCGTGCATCGCCTTCCAATAGTTGTCGACGGCGCGGTCGAAGTAGTCGCCGCGGCTGCCGTAGGCGCCGGACAACTCGGCGTAGAGGTGGCCGAGCGAGTAATGGTAGTAGGCGCCGGCTTTGCCGGTGGGTTCGGTGGATTGGGCGAACGACGGGACCGCGGCGAGCGCGAGGATGGCGACCGCCAGACGAGACACTCTCATGAAACGGCTCTCTTTCATTTTCTCCGGCGGGTTGAGAGCCGGGAAAAACAGTAACGCAACCCTAGTATAGCGCCCCGTTTGCACGTGCAACCCTCACCCTTGACATCTCGACGCGGGCGCTCGGCATCGCGTTACCATCGGTCGGAACGGAGAGTTTCCAACACGTTGCAACCAGGCGGGAACCGGCCTTTGATTGTGATTGCGGGTCCGACGGGATCGGGGAAATCCAGCCTGGCGCTTGAGGTGGCGCTGCGGTACGGCGGGGAGATCCTGAACTGCGACTCGGTGCAGATTTACCGGCATTTCGACATCGGGAGCGCGAAGATTCCGGCGGGAGAGCGGCGGGGCGTGCCGCATCATTTGATCGGCATTGCCGACCCGGATGAGGTGTTTACGGCGGGGGACTACGCGCGCGCGGCGCGGCGGACGGCGGAGGAGGTGAGCGGCCGGGGGCGGGTTCCGGTAGTGGCCGGAGGGACGGGGTTTTATCTGCGGGCGTTTCTGGAGGGATTGGCGGAGGCTCCGGCGCGGGACGAGGCGCTGCGGCGGAGGCTGGTGAAGCGGGAGGAGCGGCGGCCGGGGTCGCTGCACCGGATCCTGCGGCGGTTGGACCGGGCGGCGGCCGGGCGGATTCATCCTCGGGATGTGCAGAAGACAGTGCGGGCGGTGGAGGCGTGTTTGCTCGCGCGGCGGCCTTTGAGCGAGCAGTGGGCGGCGGGCCGGGCGCCGATCGAGGGTTTCCGGGTTTTGCGGGTGGTGTTGAACCCAGGGCGGGCGGCATTGCGGGAGCGGCTGGATGCGCGGCTGCGGGAGATGTTCGCGCGGGGATTGGTGGAGGAGACGCGGCGGATTCTGGCGATGGGGTATCCGGCGAGCGCGAAGCCGTTCGAGAGCCTGGGGTACCGGCAGGCGCTGGAGGTCGTCCGGGGGACGTTGACGGAAGCGGAGGCGTTGGAGGCGGCGCAGGTGGCGACGCGGCAGTACGCCAAGCGGCAGGTGACGTGGTTCCGGCGGGAGCCTGGGGCGAAGTGGTTTGAGGGGTTTGGGGACGAGCCGGGGGTGCGAGCGGCGGTGTTTGGGTGGCTGGATGAGGCGATCGGCGCCGGCGGGGGCGGTAGTGGATAAAATCATGACCGAGGTTTTATGAATCCTCCAGAAACTTCCGACGGCATGACGCGGCGGGCCGCGCTGACTTTGCTGGGGGGCGTGGCGATGGCGGCGCCCATGGATGCGGCGGGCGGGCCGGCGCCGTGGTATGAAGCGATGCGGCGGTGCGGGCAGACGAACTTCAACGAGCACGACTTAGTCGACTACGACGTCGCCTCGTGGATGGATTACTGGACGAGCCTGAAAGTGGACACGCTGTTGATCAACGGCGGCGGCATCCTGGCTTTCTATCCGACCAAGGTGCCGTATCATCACCGGAGCCAGTATCTTGGTTCGCGCGACTTATTCGGGGATTTCGCGAAGGCTTGTAAGCCGCGTAACATCCGGCTGGTGGCGCGGATGGATTGTAACTATGTGTACGAGGACGCGGCGAAGGCGCATCCGGAGTGGATCGAGCGGCTGGCCGACGGGAGCCCGGTGACGCACCCGCAGTCGCCGTGGCTGTTCAAGACGTGTATGTACTCGTCGTACTTCACCGGGCAGATGCCGGCGATTTACCGGGAGATGAATTCGCTGTATGAGTTCGACGGGTTCTTCACGAACGGGTGGCCGGGGGTGAACCGTCCGGGACCGTGCCACTGCGACGCGTGCCAGGGCGCGCCGGAGGCGGGGACACCGGAGTTTCTGGAGCGGCACCGGGAGAGGGTGCCCGAAATCTGGAATTTGTGGAACTCGATTGCGCGGGAGAAGAGCCCGGCGAATGTGTATGTGGGGAACCTGGGCGGAGGGATCCGCGCTGTGCTGGACCTGAAGCAGATTGCGGGGGTGGCGCATTGGTTCAATGCCGATCATCAGGGGCGGAGCGGGGTGACGCCGGTATGGGACTGCGCGCAGCAGGGGCGCGTGGCGCGGAGCGTGATGCTGGGGCGGACGGCGACGAACGTGACCGGAGCGTATGCGAACACGCAGCCGCTGTGGCGGCATACCAGCAAGGCGCCGGAAGAGATGACGATGTGGCTGGCGCAGACGGCGGCCTCGGGGATGACGCCGTGGTTTCACTGGCTCGGAGGGAAGCCGGAAGATAACCGGTGGCGGGAGACGGGGCGGGAATTCTTCACCTGGCTCCAGGCGAACGAGCGGCATTTCGTGAACCGGGCGCCGCTGGCGAACCTTGCGGTGGTGTTCAGCCAGCGGGTGAATGCGTACTATCAGGCGCCGGGCGGAGGCGATGCGACGGAGTACTTACAGGGGATGTACCAAACGTTGCTCGATGGCCGGTTTCTGTTCGATTTCGTGCACGAGGATTCGCTCGATGCGGCGTCGCTTAGTAAGTATGACGCGCTGGTTCTGCCGAATTGTGCGTTGCTGAGTAACTTACAGTGCGGCCAGTTACGCGGGTTCGCGGCCCGGGGCGGGTCGATTCTGGCCACGTTTGAGACGAGTTTCTACGATGAGAAGGGGTTCGCGCGGGCGACGCCGGGTCTGGCGGATCTGTTCGGCATCACGCCGGACGGAGGCGTGGTTCCCCCGGACGGGAATGCGGCGTATGCGCGGATCGAGCGGCGGCATCCGATCCTGGATGGGTTTTCGCGGACGGCGATTCTGCCCTTTGCCGAACATTACCGGCCGCTGAAGGCGTTAGAAGAGGTTCCGGCGACAGTGATTCCGCCGTATCCGGCGTTTCCTCCCGAGATGGTGTATCCGCGGACGGCGAGGACGACGCAGCCGGCGGCGGTGGTGAGGGAACAAGGGAAGAGCCGGCTGGTGTTTCTGCCGGGGGACGTGTGCCGCTCTTACTGGCGGTCGCAGAATCCGGATCTTTCGCGCCTGCTCAAGAATTCGATCCGGTGGATGCTGCCGCATCAGCCAGTGGAGGTG
The DNA here is from genome assembly GCA_027459465.1 of Bryobacterales bacterium. Taxonomy (GTDB): domain Bacteria; phylum Acidobacteriota; class Terriglobia; order Bryobacterales; family Bryobacteraceae; genus JAJYKC01. The sequence goes on from DAIDIH010000389.1 coordinate 13,365, forward strand.
GCGGGCGACGGGCTGGTGGAGTTATTCGCGTGGAGGACGGAGGCGGGGTATGCGATTCACTTACTCAATTACACGAATCCGGATGCGATGCGGGGGTGGTTCACGCGGAATTACGCGACTGGCCCGCAGAAGGTTCGCGTCACGCTGCCGGGAGGGACGAAAGTGAGCCGGGCGCGGTTATTGCGGGCGGGGGTGGATGTGAATCTGGAGCAGCCCGGGGAGGCGGTGGAGTTCACGGTTCCGGAGGTTCGGGGTTATGAGGTGGTGGCGCTGAGTTAGCCGGATTACAGTCCATTAAGCGCAATCCATCTAACACCGTACGCAAAAATGGGCGCCGCGGCACGATAAATCGCGATTCATCGGCCAGAAAAGAGGCTGGCGGGTGTACACTGAACCGTGCCGCACGCCGGAAATGGAGTTCCTTGCATATGACGTTTTTAGCCTTTCTCCTAAGTTATCGCACTACGTTCACGGATCCCGAAGCGATCTTTCAGGCCTTCGACGCCTATCTCTTTCAAGAGAACCAAGACGGCTATCTCAACGATCTGAAGGCGCAGAAGGATTTTCGGGTGGCGGAGCAAGCGCGGGACCAGTGCGCTCTGGCGCTCAGCGCCGCGGGCGGAAATGGAGCCGCGAGGCAAGCCGCGTTTCAGGCGATGGTGGCGGCGTTGGACGTGCATGGGCAGACGGTAAAGGCGAAGTTTGAGCGCAGGGCGTTGAAACGGGCGGCGAATCACAACGGCGCCGTCGCGATGGCGGCCGCGGCGACGCCGATGCCGCTCGAACGGCAGATCGGCGGGGACCGGGTGCTGCATTTCACGACCGCGTTCGCTGCGATTGTGGCGTCGAGCAAGCTGCGGCTGACTCGCACGTCGGACCAGGGTTGTATTTTCTGCGTCCCGGCGCGCTATGCGGGATTCATTGCGCAGGAACCGCCGGCGAGCGTGAAGCTGATGTTCGATATTCATGGCGATCTGAGCCATTATCTGGAATTTAATCCGGAAGACAGCCGGAGCTTCGAAAGCTACAATAGCCGCATCGATGGGAGACTCAAGGGGCAGAAAGAGTTGAAGATATCGCACGAAATTCTGGAGCTGAACCGCCGCAATCCCCAGTGGTACGAGTGGAAAGGGAGGTCGCAGGGCGGATGGGCGCTGGTGCCCGGACCGTACGACTGGAAGACCGCTTAACGTGGTCGCCGGAGGCGGGCGTTAGAGCAGTTTAGCGGCGGGGACGGCAAAGTAAGTCAGCACGAAGTCGGCGCCGGCGCGGCGGATGGCGGTGAGGGATTCCATCATGGCGCGGGGGCCGTCGAGCCAGCCGTTGCGGGCGGCGGCCTGGATCATGCTGAACTCGCCGCTGACCTGGTAGGCGCCGACGGGCGCATCGAACCGGTCCCGGGTCATGCGGATGATGTCGAGACAAGGCATGGCGGGTTTGACCATGACCATGTCGGCGCCTTCTTCGAGGTCGAGTTCGATTTCGAGCATGGCTTCGCGGGAGTTGGCCGGGTCCATCTGGTAGGAGCGGCGGTCGCCGAACTGGGGGGCCGATTCGGCGGCTTCGCGGAACGGACCGTAGAAAACGGTGGCGTACTTGGCGGCGTAGGACAGGATCGGCGTCATCGCAAAACCGGCCGAGTCCAGGGCGGCGCGGATGGCGGCGACGCGGCCGTCCATCATGTCGGAGGGGGCGACGATGTCGGCGCCGGCGCGGGCGTGGGAGACGGCGGTTTTGGCGAGCCACTCCAGCGTGGGGTCGTTGGCGACGTCGCCGTTGACGATGAAGCCGCAGTGGCCGTGGCTGGTGTATTCGCAGTTGCAAACATCGGTCATGACGAGCAGTTTGGGGTGCTCGCGTTTGAGGGCGCGGACAGCCTGCTGGACGATGCCCTGCTCATCGTAGGCGCCGGAGGCGAGTTCGTCTTTTTCCGCCGGGATGCCAAAGAGGATGACGCCGCCGATGCCGAGGCGGACGAGTTCGGCGCAGTCCTTTACGAGTTGATCGATGGAAAGCTGATAGTTGCCCGGCATGGCGCCGATTTCTTTCCGGACGCCTTCGCCGGCAACGACGAACAGCGGCAGGATGAACTGCGCGGGATCGAGGCGGGTTTCGCGGCGGAGACTGCGCAGGGCTGCGGTGGCGCGCAGGCGGCGCAGGCGGTGGGTGGGGAAGGCCATGGGTCTGCTCCGAGAATAGCATCGGGGATACGGGCGGACTTTCCGGCTCTTGCGCGGGTTCGTTGCATCGCGGGATAATGAAAGCGAATCCAATCCTGCGGGAGAGCAAATCAGAATTTTATGGTGCAACTGACCGAGCGGGCCGTTGAAAAGGTAAGCGAGATTCTTAACACCCAGAACCCGAAGCCGAGCGGGCTGCGCATCGCGGTGGTCGGCGGGGGGTGCTCGGGGTTCAGCTATTCGATGGCGTTCGAGAACGCCCCGGGACTGCTGGACAAGACGTATAAGTTCGGAGACCTGAAGGTTTTTGTCGATCAGGCCAGCATGCTGTATCTCGACGGCGCGGAAGTGGACTACGTGGAGACGCTGGAAGGTTCGGGCTTCAAGTTCAACAACCCCAACGTGAAGAGCACCTGCGGGTGCGGCAGTTCCTTCAGCGCGTAAGCAGCGGAAAGCGTCCTCACCGGATGAACCGCAGCGATGCCGTTTCGTCGCTGGACGAACTGCTCACCGAGCAGGTGAATCCGGCTTCCCTTGGCATCGACAGCAAGTCGACGCTCGAAATCCTCACCATCATGAACGAGCAGGACGCAGTAGTTCCCGCGTCCGTGCGCGCCGTATTGCCCGACATCGCCAGGGCGGTGGACCGGATCGTGGCGGCATTTCAGGCGGGCGGCCACCTGTTCTACATCGGCGCGGGCACGAGCGGACGGCTCGGGGTGCTCGACGCCTCCGAGTGTCCGCCGACGTTCAACGTGTCTCCCGAACTGGTGCAAGGGATCATCGCCGGAGGCGAGCGGGCGCTGGCTCATGCCACGGAGGCGAGCGAGGACGACCCGGCGTTGGGCGAACACGATCTGCTGTTCCGGGGCTTCGGGCCGAAGGACGTGCTGTGCGGGATTGCGGCTAGCGGGCGGACGCCCTATGTGCTGGGCGCGATCCGTGCGGCGCGGCGGCTCAGGGCGGCCACGATTGGAATAAGCTGCACGCCGGACTCGGAACTTTCGCGCGAAGCGGAGATCGCGATCACTCCCCTGCCCGGCCCCGAAATCATCGCGGGCTCCACGCGGATGAAGGCGGGCACGGCGACGAAGTTAGTGTTGAACATGCTGACGACGGCGTCGATGATCCGGCAGGGGTGCGTGTACGGGAACCTGATGGTGAACGTGCAGCCGAAGAACGAAAAGCTGCTGGCGAGGGCGCGGCGGATTGTGAGCCAGGCGGCGGAAGTGAGTCCGGAGGAGGCCGCGAAGCTGCTCAACATGGCGGGGGACGTGGTGAAGACGGCGATTGTGATGGGGCGGCGCAAGGTGGAGCGCCCGGCAGCCGAGATACTGCTGGCGCGCGCCGGCGGAAGCGTTTCGCGGGCGCTCACGCTAGAGTAAAGCGAACAACCTGGCATGGACACATTTTTGATTCAGGGCGGACGGCCGCTGGCGGGCGAAGTGGCGATCAGCGGGGCGAAGAACTCGGCGCTGCCGGCGCTGGCTGCGGCGCTGCTGACTTCCGAGCCGGTAGTGCTCGAGCGGATTCCGGCGGTGCGCGACATCCGGACGATGGAGGCGCTGCTGACGCATATCGGCGCCGGCGTGGCGATCGACGGCGGGACGGTTGCGATCGAGGCCGGAAAGCTGAGCGAGCCGGAAGCGCCGTACGATTTAGTGAAGACGATGCGGGCGTCGAGCCTGGTGCTGGGCCCTCTGGTGGGACGCACGGGGCGGGCGCGGGTGTCGATGCCGGGGGGATGCGCGATCGGCTCGCGGCCGATCAACCTGCATGTATCCGCGCTCGAGCAACTGGGGGCGCGGATTTCGCAGTCCCATGGCTACATTCAGGCCGAGGCGCCAGGCGGGCTGCGCGGATCGCTCGTGCATTTCGACCGCATCACCGTGACAGGCACCGAGGACGTGCTGATGGCGGCGGTGCTGGCCGATGGGGAGACGGTGATCGAGAACGCGGCGCGGGAGCCGGAGGTGAGCGACCTCGCCGCTCTGCTGACCAAGATGGGCGCGAAGATCGAGGGCGCGGGCACGTCGACGATTACCGTGAAGGGCGTTGCAAAGCTGCACGGGGCGCGGCACGCGATCATTGCCGACCGGATCGAGGCGGGAACGTTTCTGATCGCGGGAGCGATGACGCGGGGCGACCTGCGGATCACGGACTGCGAGCCGGCCCATCTGCATGCGCTGGTGGCGCGGATGCGGCAGGCGGGCGCCGAGATCGTGGAGGAGGGGCCGAATGCGCTGCGCGTGCGGGCGGCGCGGCGGCTGGAAGCGGCCGACATCACGACGGAAGAGTATCCGGGGTTTGCCACCGATCTGCAGGCGCAGTACATGGCGATGATGACGGCGGCGAACGGGATTTCCTTCATCACGGAGACGATTTTCGAGAACCGGTTCATGCACGCGCTGGAGCTGATGCGGATGGGGGCGACCATCCGGATCGAGGGGAGGCAGGCGATTGTGGCGGGCGTGCCGTCGCTGGCAGGCGCGCAGGTGATAGCAAGCGACCTGCGGGCGAGCGCGTCGCTGGTGCTGGCCGGATTGGTGGCGCAGGGCGAGACGGTGGTGGACCGGGTGTATCACATCGACCGCGGGTATGAGCGGATCGAGGAGAAGCTGCGCGGGGCCGGAGCGGAAATCGAGCGGCGCGGGCAAGCGGCCGCGGGCAAGGCCTGAAGCGCGGCGGGGTGTGGGAAAATCAGGCGATGCCGATCGCACCGCCTGCTCCGAAACATCACAATCCCGCGTTCGTTGCGCTGGTAGAAGACGCTCGCACACGCACAAAACAGATTGAACTGGATGCGTACCGGAAACTTGCGGCGCGAGGCGAGCCGCATGTTCTGATCGACGTGCGCGAGGACCACGAGTGGAACGACGGGCGGGCGAGCGGCGCGCTTCATCTGGGCAAGGGGATCATCGAGCGCGATATTGAAGGGAAAGTTCCGGACAAGGACGCGACGCTGGTGCTGTACTGCGGCGGAGGATACCGGAGCGTGCTGGTGGCCGAGGCGCTGCAGAAGATGGGGTACACGAACGCGCTGTCGCTCGAAGGCGGTTGGCGGGCGTGGCTCGGGGCGGGACTTCCGATCGAGTCGTAAGCGATGAGAAAGCTGCGAATTTTCGTCGGGGCGGCCGCGATGGCTTTGGCGCTGCCGGTGTGGGCGCAGCCGGAGTGGACGTTCGCGGTGGCGGGCGACTCGCGCAACTGCGGGGACATCGTGATGCCGGAGATCGCGCGGGGGGCGATCGAGCATCATGCGCTGTTTTATTGGCACCTGGGCGACTTCCGCGCCACCTACACGTTCGACCAGGACTACCTGGCCACGCATCCGAACCCCACGATTGCGGGGTATCTGTTCTACGGCGGCTGGCAGGATTTCATCGAAAGGCAGCTCGAGCCGTTCGCTCATGTGCCGGTGTTTCTGGGGATCGGAAACCATGAACTGATCCCGCCGCGGACGCGGGAGGAATTCATCGCGCAGTTCGCCGACTGGCTGGATGCGCCGCCGATCCGGGCGCAGCGGCTGGCCGACGATCCGCACGACCGCATGGTGCGCACCTGGTATCACTGGACGACGCGCAGCGTGGACTTCATCAACCTGGACAACGGCTCGACGGAGCAGTTCGACAAGCCGCAGATGGATTGGCTGATGAAGCTGCTCGATCGGGACGCGGCGAATCCGGCGGTGCGCGTGATTGTGGTGGGGATGCACGAGGCGCTGCCCGGGAGCATCGCATTCGCGCACAGCATGGACGACGCGCCGGTGGCGAAGGCCAGCGGGACGGCCGTGTACGAGCGCCTGGTGAAGCTGCACCGGCAGTCACGCAAGCCGGTGTATATTCTGGCGAGCCACTCCCACTTCTACATGGCGAACATCTTCAACACGGCGGCCAACCGGGCGCGCGACGCGGTGCTGCCGGGGTGGATCATCGGGACGGCGGGGGCGGAGCGGTATCCGCTGCCGAAGGACACTGGGGGCGCCTCGGCGGCGGAGACGAATGTGTACGGGTATGCCACGGCGCGCGTGCGGTTGGGCGACGCGGATCCGGTCCGGATCGATTTTCACCGGATCGAGGAGAAGGATGTGCCGCCCGAGGTTGTGCAGACCTACGGGGAGCCGGTGGTGCACGGGTGTTTCGCGGGCAACTCGCGGGCGCCGCGGTAGGGGCGGCTCATTTCGACATTTCCGGAAATATGGTATTGTCGAAGCGATGGGCCGGCGCGCCAACAACGTAGACGAAACCCAGGTCACGCTTCATGCGCGGCGGTTCGCGGCGCTGGGGGCCGAGCCGCGGCTGCGGATCCTGCGGCTGCTGCTGGCGGCGCATCCGGCGGGCATGGTGGCCGGAGAGATTCAGAGCGAGCTGGGGATCCCGGCGTCGACGCTGTCGCATCATCTGGAAAAGCTGCGGGCCGAGGGACTGGTGCAGCCGCGGCGCGACGGCGCTTTCCTTTGGTACAGCGCGTCGACCCAGGCGCTCGGCGAGCTGGTGGGATTTCTCTATGCCGAATGCTGCACGCGGAACCGCGCCATCGAGCCCACGGTGATTCTTGAAAGGAAGCAGGCATGAATGCGGATGAACTGAAGCAGGCGGTGAAGGAGCGGTATGGCGAGGCGGCGCGAAGCGCGCGGACGGGGACGTCGTGTTGCTGTGGCGCCGGGGATACGAAGCTGACGGCGTACGACCCGATCACGTCGAATTTGTACGAAGCCGGCCCGGACGTGCCGGAGGAGGCGCTGCGGGCTTCGCTCGGCTGCGGCAACCCCACGGCGCTGGCGAAACTCGAGCCGGGTGAGACGGTGCTCGATCTCGGCTCCGGCGGAGGCATCGACGTGCTGCTTTCGGCGCGGCGCGTGGGCCCCACCGGCAAGGCCTACGGGCTCGACATGACAAAAGACATGCTCGAGCTGGCGCGGGAGAACCAGAAGAAAGCGGGGATCGAAAACGCCGAATTCCTCGAAGGCGACATCGAGCACATCCCGCTCCCCGAGGCCTCCGTCGACGTAATCGTGTCCAACTGCGTGATCAACCTGGCGAGCGATAAGGACCGGGTGCTGCGGGAAGCCTACCGGGTGCTGAAGCCGGGCGGGCGGTTCGCGGTCTCCGACGTCATCGTACGCGGCCAGGTGCCGGAGGCGGCGCGCCGCGGCATGGAACTCTGGACCGGCTGCGTGGCCGGCGCGCTCGAGCAGAACGATTATGCGGCGAAACTGGCGGCGGCGGGTTTCACCGAGATCGGCTTTGAAGTCACGCGCGTCTACGACGCCGAAGACGCGCGGCAGTTTCTGTCGAGTTCCGGGCTCGACGCCGAGGCGATCGTTTCGCAGGTGGCCGGCAAATTCGCCAGTGCGTTTATCCGGGCGAGGAAGCCGTTGGGGTAGAAGCGAGGCGCAATCCCGCTCTCGCGGGCGCCGGCCCAGATTGAAAACGAGTTTCTGCTGTGGCGGCAACTCCGGCGACCACCCAAAGAGGTGGCGCGCCGGGACGGCGTCGGATGGAACTCCAAAGGAACGCGCGTGCCGTAGCTGAGCGAAAGCCGCTCATTGGCTGCGCTTGCGATGGTTGTGCCCTTGCCGGCCTCGGAGCGGTATCGTCTGGATGGCAAGCTATCCGGCCCCGGCCGGAACTCGTCGCCGGCGATGGGCCGCCGGTTGCGCTCCGTCGATCGCGTCCGGTTGTCGGGGTTCGGGGCGGCAGACGGCGCCTCGCCGGGCTTCTCCGGAATGGCGTCACGGCGGACCTCACTTTCTGAGCATGTTATGCTCACTGCATGAGCAAGCGGCTGCAGGTCCTGTTGCCCGATCAGGAGATGACGGAGATTCAGCGTATTGCGCGGCGCGAGAAGCTTACGGTTGGGGAGTGGGTGCGGCGTGTCCTGCGCGAGGCGCGTGAGCAGAAGCCTACGAACGACCGCGAAGCCAAACTTAAGGCCGTACGTCGTGGCGCCGGGTATTCGTTCCCAACGGCGGACATTGACGAGATGAACCGTGAGATCGAGCGGGGTTATCAGAGTTGATCTTTATCGATTCCAACATCCCGATGTATCTCGTCGGCGCGCCGCACCCGCACAAGAACGAGGCGCAACTTCTATTGGAGCGCCTGATCGTCTCGGGTCAACGCCTCGTCACCGACGCCGAAGTTCTTCAGGAGATCGTTCATCGGTATGCGGCCGTAGGCAAACGAGAAGCGATTCCGCCGGCATTCCAACTTCTGTTGGACGTCGTTGACGAGGTTTTCGCCATAGAGAAGATCGACGTTTTGCGGGCGGGCGAGATCGTTCAGAATCGGGCTTTGCTATCGGCCCGCGACAGCGTGCACATTGCGGTCATGGAGCGGCATGGGATCCGGTCCATCCTGAGCTTCGACGGTGAATTTGACCGTTGGCCGGGGCTGAAGAGGATTCACGCCATCTGAGGGATGTCCGTAGTTGAACGCCCCGCGGAAGCGCCGTCGCGGCTTGGGCGCTAGGTCTCCTCGGGGGAGTATTCGAGGATGACGAGGGTGACGTCGTCGCTGGGGACGGCATTGCCGGTGAAGTCCTCGACGGCTTGGGAGAGCAGGGCGTGGAGTTTGCGGCAGTCGAGCGAGGCGTTTTCGCTCACCAGGCGGCGGAGTTCGCTGGCGCCGAAGAAGCGGCCTTCCTCGTTCCGGGCTTCCGAGACGCCGTCGCTAAAGATGACGAGCTTGTCGCCGGGTTCGAGCATGATCTGCTCGGCGGCGTATTCGGCTTCTTCCAGCAGCCCGACCGGCATGCCGGTGGCGCCGAGTTCCCTGCGATGGCCGTCGCGGCGGACGAGCAGCGGCGCGGGATGGCCGGCGTTGGCCCAAACCATCTGCCCGGAGCGTTCGACGCGGCAGCAGAACAGGGTGGCATATTTTTCGCCCTGGGTGCGCGAGTTCAGGAAGTGGTTGATGCGGGAGAGCATGTCCGGAACGGGCAGGCCGGCCTCGGAGCCGAGCAGGAACGCGCCCTGCAGCAGGGAAGCCAGCAGCGCGGAACTGACCCCCTTGCCGGAGACATCGGCGAGGACGATGTTCCACGCGTTGCCGCCCTGGGGGCGGACGTCGAAGTAGTCGCCGCCGACTTCGGTGGAAGACACGCTGGAGCCGGCGGCGCGGAACCAGCCGGAATCGGGCAGCGCGTTGGGCAGGAGGCCGGTCTGGATTTTTCGGGCGACGTTTAATTCTTCTTCGAGGCGCTGTTTTTCCCGCTGTTCTTCGAGGAGGCGGGCGTTTTCGAGGATGGTGGAGGCTTCGAGGGCGAGGGTCTGGAGGAGTTCGCGGTTGCCGCTGGACAGGTCGGCGGGGGCGAGGCGCGAATCCATGTAGATGACGCCGACGGCCTCGTTTACGGGGGCCATGACCGTTTCATCGGCGGACTGGGATTTAACCTTTACGAGAGGGACGCAGACGACGCTGCGGAGTTCGAGTCCGGCGAAGGTACTGCCGGGATGGAGGCGCTCCATTTCGTCGGGGTCGAAGCTCATCGAGAGGAGTTCACGGCGGGAATCGAGGGCGCGGCGGAGGACGGAGCCGGGAACGGAGAGTTCAGAGGGTTCGATGGTCTGGCCGTTGCGGTCGCGGGCGACGCGGACGCTGAGGTCGTCGCCGTCGCGGAGGAAGAGGAAGCCGCGCTCGGAGCCGGTGACGGCGAGGGCGGCGTCGATGACGGCTTCGAGCACTTCGCTCGTGGTAAGCGACGACTGGACGGAGCGGGCCACCTCGAGCAGCGCGCGGAGTTTGACGAGGTTGCCGGCGCCGGGTCCGGCCGCTTCGGGGGTGCCGTGGATCTGGCCGAGCATGCGATGGATCTCGTCTTCGCGGACGGTGAAGACGAGGCGGTAGGAGTCCCGTACGCCGAATTCGATGCGGTCGCCGTGGGCCAGCGTGTGGCGTTTGGTTTCCTGGCCGTTAACGAGGACGCCGGCGCGGCTGCCCATGTCTTCGAGGATGAGATCGTCGCCTTCGAGGACGATCCGGGCATGGACGCGGGAGATGCGGTTATCGCGGAGGACGACGTGGTTGCCGGCCTGGCGTCCAATCAGGAAGGGGAAGCCGCGGATGGGGACGCGGGTGCGGTTGCCGGAGGGGTTGACGACGGTGAGACCTGCGCCGGCGAGGCGTTCGGGGAGGGCGGTTTCGGTCATCGGGGTTTTCGGGCGCGGGCGGCGCGGCAGGCGGCACAGTACCCGCCGACCTCGGTGCGGGCGACGACGACGTCAAAGTTGAGCTTGGCGGCGATGCGGCGGCGGAGTTCGCCAAGCGGCTCGCCGAAATACTCTTCGACGCGGCCGCAGCCGAGGCAGACGACGTGGGCGTGTTCCTGTTTGCGGCGGGTTTCGTAGTAGTGCTGGTCGCCGGCGTGGTGCATGAGGTCGAGTTCGTCGACAAGGCCGCGGTCTTTTAGCATTTTGAGGGTGCGGTAGACGGTGACGCGGTTGAGCTTGGGGTCCTTGAGGCGGGCGAGGTCGTAGAGGCGTTCGGCGTCGAGATGTTCGCCGGAGTCTTCGAGGAGGTCGAGGAGGATGCGGCGCTGGCGGGTGAGCCGGACGCCCCTTTCTTTGAGAGTTTCCCCGATGCGCTCGCGCACAGCCATGTCCGGTTCCGTCTTAGCATAGCGCATCACGGAGCGAAATCCGCCGCCTCGCGCCGCCTCTGCCCTACAATCGGAAGTTATGCCTCTCACCGTCACGTTCGGGGAAATCATGCTGCGGCTGGCGCCGCCGGGATTTGAGCGGTTTCTGCAGTCGCCGATGTTTCAGGCGACGTTCGGCGGAGGCGAGGCGAACGTCGCGGTGGCCCTCGCCGGGTTCGGAGCGCGGAGCCGGTTCGTGACGCTGCTGCCGGATAATCCGATTACGAGCGCGTTTCGCGGGGAGCTGCGGCGGTTCGGAGTGGACGACAGCTTTGTTCTCGCCTCGCCGGGGCGGTTCGGCATCTACTTCGTCGAGCCGGGCGCCAACCAGCGGCCTTCGAAGGTCGTCTATGACCGCGATCACAGTTCGATCTCGCTCGCCGGCCCGGGCGCGGTCGACTGGAACAAAGCGCTCGATGGGGCCACGTGGTTCCACATTACGGGAATCACGCCCGCCTTGAGCGAGAGCGCGGCGGAGTTGTCCCTCGAAGCGATGCGGGCGGCGCGGCAGCGGGGCGCGACGGTGTCCTGCGATCTGAATTTCCGCAAGAATTTGTGGAAATACGGCAAGAAGGCGCGGGAGGTCATGCCGGCGCTGTTCACCTTGACCGATGTTGGTGTGGCAAACGAGGAGGACTGCCAGGCGGCGCTGGGGATTGCGGCGCAGAGCGACGTGCACGCCGGGAAGCTCGATCCGGAGCATTACCGGCGCCTGGCCGAAGATGTGCTGCGGGCGTATCCGAACCTGCGGATGCTCGCCATCACGCTCCGGGAGAGCCATAGCGCGAGCCACAACGGGTGGTCGGCGTGTCTGCATACGCGGGACGAGTTTCTGCTCAGCCGGCATTATGAGGTGACCCATATCGTGGACCGGGTGGGAGGCGGGGACAGCTTCGCCGGCGGGCTGATTTTCGGGCTGCAGGAGCTTTCCGGGCCGCGGGAGGCGCTGGAGTTCGCGGTGGCGGCGTCGTGTCTGAAACATTCGATTCCGGGGGATTTCAACCGGTTCACGCGGCAGGAGGTCGAAACACTGGCCAAGGGAGCTGGCTCGGGGCGAGTGGAGCGGTAGGCGGACGGAAAGTTTTGCGCGGTGGGGCGTATTCCGGCCCGGGCGCGGCTATAATCGAATTCAGGCATTTGTCCATGCAACTCCGTTCGTCATTTGCATTTTTGGCCCTGGCGGCCGGCCTGGGCTCTGTTTCCACCCGGGCGCAACAGAACGCCAGCGTGAAGCCGGAGACGGCGAAGGTAGTGAAGCCGGCGGCTCAGCAGGCCGAGCCGCCGAAAGCGGCCGAGAACAACAACATCAGGGTTCAGGTGAACGAGGTCGTGGTGCCGGTGACGGTGACCGACGACCGCGGCCGTTTCGTTTCGAACCTCGACGAGAAAGATTTCAAGATCATGGACGAGGGCAAGGAGCAGACGATCCAGTACTTCAACCGGGATCGGAATCAGCCTGTCGTGGTCGGCTTCGTCATTGACATGAGCAACGCGTCGCGGCTGCAGTGGAAGCACTATCAGCAGTCGGCCTCCGAGCTGGCGTTGACGCTGCTGCCGGGCGATCCGAAGTTCAGCGGATTTCTCATCACCTACACCAACGAGCCGGAACTGCTGATCGACACCACCAACGACGGCGACGCGATCGCCGAAAAAATCCGGCAGTTGAAGCCGGCCGGCGGCGCCGCGCTGTACGACGCGGTGTATATGGCGCTCACCAAGCACAAGCAGGTGAAGGGCGAACCGATCGAGCCGCGGCGCATATTGGTGATCATCAGCGACGGGCACGACAACGCAAGCAAGCGGACGCTGGACCAGGTGCTCGAGTTGTGCCAGCGCCAGCTTGTGACGGTGTACGGGGTCAGCACGGTGGCCTTCGGCGACATAACGCCCGATGAGCGGAACCTGCTCCGGCTGGCGGAAGAGACCGGCGGACGCGTGGTAAGTCCGCTGCAGAAGGTGTACGACGACATTTCGGGCTACCTTTCGACGCCGATGGACGACGGCAATTACAAATTCGCTTTTGGCAGCGGCGGGTACTCGTCGGAACTGGCGCAGGGCATGTTCCGGGCGATCACCGACGTGGCGGGCGAGGTGACGACACAGTACATTCTTCGCTACACGCCGGCGATTTCTTCCGATGACACCAAGCAGCGGGTGTTCCGGAAGATCGACGTGGTGGTGGACTATCCGAACATGCGCGTCCGGGCACGTAAAGGTTATTACCCTTACGCCCCCTAACCGATAAGCGAGATTTGGAGGATACCTACGTCCCATGACCGGCCCGCTGGTGGCCACCCGGAGTGCGCGCTACGCGGTAGTCCGCGTGGAGTTGCCGGGGCGCGGCGCCGAAAACGTGGGCGTGCTGCTGGAGGACGCTGCCACCGATACGCTGCACATCCGTTTCCGGCGGGACTGGATTGAGATGGGCGCCGAGGAAGAAGACGCCGAGGTGCTCGAGTTGCTGGCCGAAGACCTGACCGCAAAGGCCACGGAAATGGGGGCCCGGGAACTGCTTCGCTGGCTCGAAACCACCGTTTCCGGCACGGTGCAGATCAGCGAGTTTGACACCGCGCTGGTGGACGATTACGCGCGGACGCTGAACCGCCTTTACAGCCGCCACGTGCAGTCGAACGTACTCCAATTCCGCACCCACCTGCCCAAATACACGCTGCGCGTGGCGGCGGGCAAATTCCTGGAAAACGATGAAGTCACCGCCGAGGGTTGGGTCGAAGCCCCGGAGGACCTGCGCGTCACCCCGGACCTGTTCGTGGCCCGCATCCAGGGTCACTCCATGGAGCCGCTGATCCCCGACGGCAGCCTCTGCGTCTTCCGCTACGGCGTCACCGGATCGCGGCAGGGGCGTCTCGTTCTGGTCGAAGACACCACCTCGGGCGGCGCCAACCGCTACACGGTCAAGCGTTACCTGAGCGAGAAAGCACCCGCCGAAGAAGGAAGCTGGCGCCACACGCGCATCCGCCTCGAATCTCTCAACCCCGGCTACCCCTCCTGGGACCTTGACCCCGACGACGAAAAATACCGCATCGTCGGCGAGTTCCAACGCGTTCTCGAATAACCCGGCCGCCGCGGTCCTTCGCTCGCCGTAATTCATGCGAGGGCGAAGTCCGGGCCGTCGCCCGAGGCAGCAGGCAGGGACCAGAACATTCTCCCGGCGGATTTCGCGAACCGTTGGATACGCATAGGGGCCCAAACGCAGCAGGGGCAGGCTGGCAAGCGCCAGGGTGAACGCGAAGCAGACAAGCATCCACTTGTAAGAGCCGGTCCTGTCGTAGCACACGCCCATGGCTAACGGGCCCAGACCCGCACCCAGCATGAAGATCGAGAAGAAATACCCGTAGATCTCCCCGAAGGACCGCATGCCCAGATAGCGGGACAACAGGAAGGCGATCAAGTCCGGCCTGAGCGAAATCTACGTAATTCCCTTCCCTCCCTCCCCGAGCGGAGGCCGTTGGCCTGTATCGAAAGGCGGCGGCGTCATACTGCGTTGGCGCCGCGATGGCCGGGAGTTGTTCTACATCGCGCCCGACGGCCGCTTTCTGATCATCAGCGAAACGTCCACCGATGCCTCGATCACCGTGCTGCTGAACTGGCGGGCGCCCGAATCGAACGGAAGCGCCGCCCCTCACTCCTGCCGCAGCGCCACCATCGGGTCGACGCGCGTCGCCCGCAACGCCGGAATCAGGCTCGCCAGCCCGCCCACCGCCAGCAAGAACACCGCCGCGCCCGCTATGCTCACCGGGTCCGCCGGACTCACGCCATACAACAGCGGCGCAATCCGCGGGGCTGCCGCCAGGCTGACAGCCAGGCCGGCCGCGATCCCCGCCAAGGTCAGCAGCAACCCTCGCCGCAGAACCATCCCCAGCACGCTCTCCGCCTCCGCCCCCAGCGCCATCCGGATGCCGATTTCCCGCGTCCGCTGGCTCACCGCGTACGCCATCACGCCGTACAGCCCCACACCAGCCAACAGCAGCGAAATCGCGCCGAGCACTCCCAGGAACAACGACGCCAGCCGCGGGCCGAACCACGCCGCCGAAATGTAATCGAGCAGCGGCATCGCCGTCAACCCGGCCGAGTTCGGATCGATCGCCGACATCTCGCGCCGCAGCAGGGGAACAAAACCGCGCGCGTCCCCGCCGGTGCGCGCATACAGCGCCACGCCGCCTTCCCCGCTGCCGTCGTGTACCTGGTCGAAAGCCATGTAGAAGTACGGCTGCGGCGCTTCCGGCAGGCTCAGATACTTGCTGTCCTTCACCATGCCCACAATCGTGAACGGCGTGCCGTAAACCTGCACCCGCCGCCCCACCGGATCGCGCCCCGCGAAAAACCGCCGCGCGAAGCTTTCGTTGACGATCGTCACCCGCGGCGCCTCCGCGTTGTCCCCGGGCCGGAAATCGCGGCCCGCCACCAGCGGTATCCGCAGCAGACCGAAGTAGCCGGGCGACACCGAAGCGTGATGCAGGTCCAGCTTCTCGCCCGGCCTCGCCGCATACCCTTCCACCTGGACTTCGGTCCACTTGCCGAGCCCGAAGCCCAGCGGAATCGTGTCGGAATACGCCGCGTCTGTTACCCCGGGCGCCGCAAGCAGGCGCGCGCGGAGTTGCCGCGAGAACTGCTGCTCCTGGCTTGCGCTGTAGTTGTTCGTCGCCAGAAACAGACGGCAAACCGTCACGTTCCGGGCGTCGAAACCGGCCGGCGTGTTCCTGAGTCCGTACAGGCTCCGCAAAAACAGTCCCAGCGTCACCAGAGCCGCCAGCGCCAGCCCCACTTCGCCGGCGACCAGCACCGCGGAGAGGCGGCGCGCGTACCCGCTCTGTGTCTCGCCTCTTCCTCCTTCCTTCAGCACGTCCGCCAGTCTTCGCCGCGCCAGGGGAAATGTGGGCGGCAGACCGGAAATCAGAGCCGAGCCCAGGCAGACCAGGGCGGCAAACAGGAACACGCGTCCGCCCGGATCGACGTCGAGGTACAGCGGCAGCCCCGTCGGCGGCGCGAAATAGATGAGAACGTTCTGCAGCCTCAGGGCAAGCGGCAGCCCGGCCATCGTCGCCAGAACGGCCAGCAGCAGGCTTTCCGATACCATCTGGCGCATCAGCCGGCCCGGACCCGCGCCCAGCGCCGCCCGTATGCCGAACTCCCTCTGTCGCGCCGCCGACCGGACCAGCAGAAGATTGGCCACGTTTGCGCACGCAATCAGCAGCACCAGCCCGCAGGCCGCGCCGAGGATGGTCAACGGCCACGCCAGAATGCCGGACGCACCCGACTGCGCCTTCCATACAGGCACGATCCGGGCGCCGATGCCCGCGTTGGTCCGCGGAAACGCCTGGGCAAGGCGCGCGGCCACCGTCGCCGCTTCAACATTCGCCTCCCGCACGCTCACGCCGGGCTTCAATCGCACCAGCGCCTTGAAGTGCCGCGCATTGCGCTCGCGTTCCCCGTCGAGCCGCGCCGGAACCCAGCCGTCAAACCCGATCCCCGGAATGTCGCCGTGAAACTCCGGGGGCGCCACGCCCACGATGGTCACCGGGAACCGGTTGATCCGCACCGTGCGCCCCAGCGCGGACGCCTCGCCATGAAAGTAGCTCTGCCACAGCCGGTAGCTGATCACCGCCGTGAACGCCTTGGCCGTGTCTCCGTACTCCTCGCGGGCGAACGCCCGGCCCAGCACCGGCTTCACTCCCAGCATGTCGAAGTAGTTTCCCGAAACCAGTTCGAACCACGCCGAATAGGCGTGCTCGCCCTCGCCGATCGACGCCGGAGCCGTCTGGTGCAGCAACAGACCGGAGATGCTTCGCATGCCGGTCTGGAAGTCCCGGCCGTCGGCATAGGAGACGTTATCGTCCTCAATGCCGTTCGAGTGCACGGACTCGAGCACCGCGAGTTGCCCGTCGCCCGAGGCGCCGCGGAACGGGTGCAGCACCATCCCGTCGATCCAGCCGAACACCGTCGTGGCGACGCAGATACCGAGCGCCAGGGTGAGCACCGCCACCGCTGTCAACGCCCAAGTCCGGCCCAGAACCCGGGCAGCGTAACGGAAATCTTCTAGAATCCCGCGCATCTCTTTCCTGACATCACGTGCACGTTTGCGTCCCTGCCTATGCGCTTCATTCCATGCACGCCTGACCCCGCCCGCTGACCGCTTCCGCGCGCGAGACGTCCGAAAATGGGACTCGAGGCGCCCGGCGCGGCCGCCCGCGACGGCGTGAGCGTTCGCAGGCCCAACGCCGGCGCTTCATAGCCGGATGCGGCGTTGCGGCGGTGAGAGCACTCCGGCAGAAAGCCACCATCTTCACAAGCGATCCCGAAGACATCAAACGGCTAGTCAAGGCCTCCAGACTGGGAGCAATTCGATGGCCAGCGGGTACGCTGTCATATTCGAGCGGGCGGAATCGAACTGGGCCGCCTACGTTCCCGGCCTGCCGGGTTGTATCACGACGGGCGCCACGATCGAGGAGACAGAGCGGAACATTCGCGAAGCCATCTCGGGTCACATCGCCACGCTGCGCGCATTCGGCTAAGCGGTTCCCGAACCCACCAGCGTAGCCCGGGAAATCGAAATTCCGCCCGCTGCCTGGCCGCGAAGTCGCCGCCGTCGCGAGCTGAGGGCGAACGACGGCGATCCATCCGTCGTCAGCCAAGGACAAATCCGCACGCGGTCAGACGGGCAGTCGGGACGGGATCCGGCCTGGGTTGTCCTATCCGCGTCGGGCGCGGCCGGCGGAGAGAAGCTAACTGGATAATTCGCTACCAGGCCACCTGGCGGCGCTCAGGCAGGCATCTGCATTTTCCTGACGGCAGTACAATGAGGAGAGTATGGCGAAGGAATACATTGAGGAGCGGGACGGCAACTTCTACGTTGTTGGCACACGAATCTCATTGGATTCTATCGTCCACGCATTCCGCCGCGGCGAGTCTCCTGAGACGATCTGCCAGAACTTCGAGTTGCTTCGTCTCGAAGAAGTATACGGCGCCATCGCGTACTACCTCGCAAACCAGGCAGACGTTGACGCCTACTTGATTCGCCAAAACGAGAAGTGGGCGGAAGAAAGGCGCAACGCGGAGCCGCTCCCGGCCGGCCTTCGCGAGAGACTGATGCGCGCTCGGGACGAGATGCACACCGTTTTCTGACTGCTCACGCCGCTGGATTGCGCCGTATGAAAGATCCTGAGGTCCTGGCGCTCGCCGCGGAGCAGCAACGGGTTCTCGTTTCACACGATGTCGGCACTATGCCCGCGCACTTCGGAGCATTCAGAAGCTCTGGAAAACAGAGCGCTGGCATGTTCCTGATCCCTCAGACCCTTGATGTGGGAACAGCAATTGACGAACTCTTGCTCATCTGGATCGCTTCAGAAGCGGTGGACTGGGAGAACCGGCTCGAATGGCTGCCCATGTGAAACGCGCCGGGACACGTGCTGATTCCCCCTGCTAACGTTGTTCGCACCAACCGGTGAAATGCGGGCTCGTGAACTCCGGGCCGTTGTCACAGCGGGTCACCCGCCGGCTGTCGGCCCCCGAGCCCACGCGGATTCCGCGGCCGCCAGCCACGGCGTCGCACACGAATTCTCAGCCCCATCCCCGATTCGCCGCCCCAAGGAGCGCGTTGACGGGCGCTGCCCGTTCCAACCGTTTCCATTTCAAACGCCGAACGACAAGATGCGTCTGCCGGATCAGCCTCGTTGCCCGACCGTGCTTGGGCAAATGCTGGATGTCCGGTCTCCCAGTACTCCGGACGGCAGCGGCCGCGGGGGATCGCCAAGTCAATCAAGAGAAGCTGATTATAGGGTCAAGCGGGGACCTGCGCGTCCGTCGGCCAATCGTTCGCACCAGCCGCAAACCCGGGCGCCCCCCATTCTTAACCCGCCGCGGCGAATGCGGCCGCCACGTCGCTCGCGGCGAATCCGCGATTGCTTCCGGCCCGGTCCCCGCCAATTGCCCTGCCCCCCAAAACCCGTTCCCAAATTTCCCGAATTTCTTTCTCCCACCCGCTCAATCACTTCCCGCCAAAGCGCAGCCGTGTTCGCACCTACCTCCTGCTACATCTCAAACCGAGGCTGGCGTTGCGCCTGGCCGAACACAATCCGGAAAGGAACCACGAACCGCATGTCATCGCCTGAGCCCAGCCGCGCCGAAATCAACCGCGCCAACGCCCAAAACTCCACCGGCCCGCGCACGCCGGAAGGGAAGGCCGCCTCGCGCGCCAACTCGCTCACTCACGGCCTCACCAGCCGCAAACTCGTCCTCCTGCCTTCCGAGAATCCAGCCGAGTTCGAACAATTCCGCACCGCAATGTTCCGCAATCTCGCCCCCGCCGGCCCCGAGGAAACCGCTCTGGCCGAAACCATCGTCGCCCAGCACTGGCGCCTCCAGCGCGTCCCCGTGCTCGAAGCCGCGATCCTCACCGCCGCGCCTTCCGACGCCGCCGCCCTCGCCCGGCTCAGCCTCCACGAGCAGCGCCTCACCCGCCTCCTTAATCAGAACCGCGCCACCTTCGCCGCGCTGCAAGAGGCACGCCGCGCCGCCGAACACGAACAGATGGCGCAGGCCGCCTCGCTCCGTAAGTTGCACGCAGATCACAACCGTCCCTTCAACCCCGCCGAATTTGGCTTCGTTTTTTCGATCGAGGAAATCGACCGGTACCGCAACCGTTGCACCGAGATCGGCGCCGCCCAAATCTACGCAAAAAACGCCGCGCAAGCCTTTCTCCACCCCGAATTCCGACCCAAGGAGGTAATCGTCCCGGCCGCAAGCTTCAAATCGGCCGCATAAACCGCGCCATCGGCTCCTCGCGTTGAGGGCGCGCCAGGGTTCGGCTAGAATGCTTGGTCAATGGGACGCTCGTCGAGCGCGCGCGCGCTGGTAGCGGTCTCGGTGGCGCTCGCCGTGTTGCTGGCGGCGCTGGCCGTGGTGCAGTACCGGTGGTCGGTGCGGGTGTCGGCGGCCGATGAGCAGCGGGAGAAAGAACATCTCAACTCTTCCGCGGCCCTGTTTGCGGCCGAGTTCAACGCGCGCGCCGCCGAGGCGGTGGGTTTCCTGCAGAACGACGCGGCCTCGGCGCTGCGGAACGGCCAGGCGCTGGGTCAACCGCCGAAGCTGATCGCCGAAATTTATTCGATCGAATCGGGCCCCGAAGGGCCGCGCGCCGTCGAGCGGCTTGGCGCGGACGGGCGCTTTACACCCGCTTCCCTCCCCTCCTGGGCGGCGAAGCTGTCCTGCGAAAGCTTTGTTCTGAGCAGCCCGCCCGCGATCGTGGCGCCGCTGTTCGAAGTGGCGACCGCGACGAAGGAATCCGGCGCGGCGGTGCGTATGCTGCGGACCATCCGTCGCGAGCCCGGACGATGCTTCGCGGCGCGGCTCGATGAGACTTATCTCCGGCAGACGCTGATCCCGCGGCTGATCCGAGAAAGTTTTGGACCAACGGCTTCGGCCGCTTACGATTTCGCGGTTCTGTCGCGCCAGGACGGGCACACCGCCGAGTACGGCACGCCGGGGCGCGCGGATTTGCGCCAGCCCTTCTTCGCCCCCGTGCCGCTGCGGCTGAAACAGAAGCTACCGGAGCCGCCCGTTGGCCCCCGGCATTTCGACGCCGTGTATTTCGCCCAGGGAAGCGAGGCGAGCCTCATCGAGGGCGGAGCCTGGGAACTTCAGATTTCGCGCAAGGGCGAACCGCTCGAAGCCGCGTTCGAAGGACGGAGACGGCGGGACCTGCTGTTCAGCGGCGCCGTCGAGGCCACGCTGCTCGCCGCGATCGCGTTTCTCGTGCTTGGTGCGCGGCGGGCCGAGCGGCTGGCGGAGCAGAAAATGCGGTTCGTGGCCGGCGTTTCTCATGAACTGCGGACGCCGGTGTCGGCGATTGCGATGCTGGCGCGGAACCAGGCCGATGGTCTGGTGACGGGCGCCGGGAAGGTGAAGCAGTACGGCGAACTGATGCACCGGGAGAGCCAACGGCTGAACGAGATGGTGGAGCAGGCGCTGGAATACGCCGGGATTCACTCCGGCGTCCGGAAGCGGGCGGCGCAGGCGGTGGACGTCCGGGCGCTGCTCGAGCGCACCATCGCGGCGCGGCGCGGCGAACTGGAGCGGAAGGGGTTTCAGGTGGAGCTTGCCGTGGCGCCCGAGCTGCCGGCGATTTCGGGCGATGCGAAGTTACTCGAAACGGCGGTGGATAACTTACTCCGCAATGCCGAGCGCCACGCCGGCCAAGGGCATTGGATCCGCGTAAGCGCAACTTACTCGGCCGCCGAAAAGGAAGTGAGGATCGCGGTGGAGGATCGGGGCGCGGGGATCGATCCGGCGATGCAGGAGGCCATCTTCGAGCCGTTCTATCGGGGCCCGGCGGCCATCGAGGCGCAGATACCGGGGTCGGGGCTGGGCTTGAGCCTGGTGCGGGACGCCGCGGCGGCGCATCACGGCAGCGTCACCCTCGATAGCGCGCCGGGAAAGGGCAGCACGTTCACGCTGCATCTGCCGGTGTGAGACGGATTCTTTTTGTCGAGGATGAGATCGGCTTCGCCGTCGGCGTGCGGGACCGCCTGGAGGCGGAAGGCTATCGCGTCGAATGGGCGCGGACGGGCACGGCGGGATACGAAGCGGCGCGGTCGCAGACGTTCGACCTGATTGTGTTGGACGTGATGCTGCCGGGCCGGAACGGGTTCGACGTCTGCCGCGACCTGCGGCGCGACGGAGTAAACACGCCGGTACTCATGCTGACCGCGCGAGGCGAAGTGGCCGACCGCGTAGTGGGACTGAAGCTTGGAGCCGACGATTACGTGCAGAAGAACTGCGAGCCGATCGAACTGATGGCGCGGATCGAAGCCCTGCTGCGGCGCACAAGTGGGGCTCGGCCGGCGCTGGGCGAAAGCGTCGCGTTTGGCGATGTAAAGGTGGACCGGAGCCGGCACGAGGTGACGCGGAAGGGGAAGAAAGTCGTGCTTTCGCCGGTCGAGTTCCGCCTGCTCGAGTACTTACTCGACCGGCGCGGCGCGGTGGTGAGCCGGGAAGAATTGCTCGAAAATGTGTGGGGGTTGGACGGGCAAACGATGAGCCGGACGGTGGATGTGCATATCGCGGGACTGCGGAAGAAGATCGAGGACGATTCGCGCTATCCGCGGCATCTGCTGACGGTGAAAGGCGCGGGCTACAAGTTGGCGGGCTGACGCGCGGATTTTACATTTCTTACATACATTTTGCCCGCCGAACACGTGTTTCGCCCCATGATCGAAGCATGAAGCGATGGATTGTGGAGTTGGTTGTGGTGGCGGGCGCGGTGGCGTGGGCTGCGGGGCCGGCCGAGTTCGAAGTGGTGTCCATCAAACCGGCCAAGCCGATGACCATGGGCAAGATGATGGTGGGGATGAACGCCGACGACGCGATGCTGCGCTACACCAACGTTTCGTTGAAGGACTGTATCCGCGAGGCGTTTGATGTTAAGGACTACCAGATTCAGGGTCCGGACTGGCTGGAGAGCGACCGGTTCGACATAGTGGCGAAGCTGCCGGCGGGGTCAAACAAGAAGCAGGTCCCCGATATGCTGCAGGCGATGCTGGCCGAGCGGTTCCATCTGACCGTGAAGCGCGGTACCGAGGAGCACGCCGTTTATGCGCTGGTGGCGGGCAAGGGCGGACCGAAGCTGAAGAAGGCCGGCGTCCAGACAAGCCCGAAGCCGGACGAGAAGCACTTCGGCGGCATGGGCGGAAAGAACGCGATGATGATGCGCGTGTCGCCCGAAGGCGTCCACCTCACCGCGCCTTCGGCCACGCTGGGAGGGCTGGCGGAAATGATTTCGCGTTTCGCCGCGCGGCCGGTGGTGGACATGACGGGGATTCCGGGCGAATACGACTTCGATTTCACCTTCGCACCGGAGACGATGCCGGCGATGCCGTTCGGCGGAGGTCCGCGCATGGGGCCTCCGCCAGGCGATGCCGGACCGGAGGCCGCCCAGGCGCCGGCCGAACCCGCGCCGTCCATCTCCGACGCGGTGAAGGCGTACGGGTTGAGGCTGGAGCCGAAGAAGGCGCCGATGCAGACCGTCGTCGTCGAGCACGTGGACCGGACGCCCACCGAGAACTGACGCGGGCGCGAAGACGCCGATGGGGGCCGGAATCGAGATGCGGGCGATGTGGGTGTGTCTGCTCGCCTGCGCGATGGCAGGCGCGATGGCGGCGGGCGAGTTGACGGGTCGGGTTACGTTCCGGGGAATGCCGGTTCCAGGAGCCACGGTGACCGCAACGCAGGCGAATAAGTCCGCAAGCGTAGTTACCGGCGCGGACGGTACTTACTCGTTCGGCGGCTTAGAAGATGGAGTGTGGCGCGTCGAAGTCGATATGTTCGGCTTCGAGCGCCAGGCAAAGGAGGTTACGGTGGCGCGCAGTGGGACGCGGGTAGTCTGGGAGATGACGATGCTTCCGTTGGCGCGCATCCAGGCGAGGCCGCTGGAAGCGCCGAAGGAGCAGCCGGCGCCAACGCAGGATATCGCGCAGGATGAAGCGAACCAGGAAGCGGCGGAGGGCCTTCTGCTCAATGGCAGCCGGAACAACGGAGCGTCCTCTCCGCTTGCGCAGGACGCGGCGTTCGGCAACAACCGGTTCGGCGGGAGGAACTTGTACAACGGCGGCATCGGAATTACGTTCGACAATTCGGCGCTCGATGCCGCTCCGTATTCGCTCTCCGGGCAGAATACTCCGAAGCCGGCTTACAACCGGATGACAGGATTGCTCGCTCTGGGTGGGCCGCTGCGGATTCCTCACTTACTCGACAACGGGCCGAACTTCTTTCTGGGCTACCAATGGACGCGAAACAACACGGCCACGACGGACTCCGCATTGATGCCGACTGCGGCCGAGCGCGCCGGCCTGTTGCAAGTTCCTGTTTTCGACCCTGCGACCGGGGCGCCGTTTCCGGGGAATGCGGTTCCACAGGACCGGATCAGCCCGCAGGCGAAAGCCCTGCTGGGCCTCTATCCGCTTCCGAACTTCGGCGGCAGCGGGTTGTACAACTACCAGGTTCCGATTGTAAGTCCCACGCATCAGGACGCGATGCAGACAAGGTTACTGAAGACGCTGGGTAAGAACGACCAGGTGAACGGGCGGTTCGCGTTTGAAAGCACACGGAGCGGGAATCCGAACCTGTTCGGCTTTCTGGATACAACGGACATTTTGGGGCTGAACGCCGCGGCGAACTGGACTCATCGTGTGGGGCAGGTGTGGTTCTTGACACTCGGTTATCAGTTCAGCCGGCTGTCGACGCGGGTGACACCGTATTTTCAAAACCGGGTGAACGTCTCCGGGGAGGTGGGAATCACGGGGAATAATCAGGACCCGGCGAACTGGGGGCCCCCGGCGCTGGGATTTGCGAGCGGCATCGCGGGACTAAGCGATGCGCAGAGCGCGTTCGACCGGAACGAGACGAACGGAGTTTCGGCTTCCACGCTGTGGACGCACGGCGCGCATAATCTTACCTTGGGAGCGGACTTCCGGCGGCAGGAGTTCAACTATCTGTCGCAGCAGGATCCGCGGGGCACGTTTACTTTCACCGGCGCGGCAACGGGGGCGGACTTCGGCGATTTCCTGCTGGGGATTCCGGACACAAGTTCCATCGCTTATGGAAACGCGGATAAGTATTTCCGCGAATCGGTTTATGACGCCTACGCCGCCGACGACTGGAAGGTGCGGTCGGATCTTACTCTGAACTTAGGGCTCCGGTGGGAATACGGAGCGCCGATTACAGAACTATACGGGCGGCTGGTGAATCTGGATATCGCGCCGGGATATGCGGCGGCGGCGCCCGTGGTGGCGAGCGACCCGGTGGGGACGTTGACCGGGCAGCGGTATCCGCCGTCATTGATCCAGCCGGACCGAAGCGGACTCGAACCTCGCCTGGGAATCGCGTGGCGGCCGCTGGCGGGGTCTTCTACCGTGATCCGGGCCGGATATGGGATTTACTACGACACGTCGGTGTATCAGACGATCGCCGCGCAGATGGGCCAGCAGCCGCCGCTGTCGAATACGCTCAGCGTATCCAACACGCCGGAGAATCCGTTGACGCTGGCCAATGGGTTCATCGCGCCGGCCGGGGCGACGCGGAACACCTTCGCCGTGGATCCGAACTTTCGGGTTGGTTATGCGCAGAACTGGCAACTGAGCCTACAGCAGGATTTGCCCGGATCGATTCAGATGACGGCGAGTTATCTGGGTATCAAAGGGACGCGAGGGATGCAAGAGTTTTTGCCGAACACATATCCGATCGGGGCGGCGAACCCGTGTCCGTCGTGTCCGGCGGGGTTCGCGTATCTGACATCGAACGGGAATTCGAGCCGGGAGGCGGCGGCGATTCAACTGCGGCGGAGGCTGCACAACGGGTTCGCGGCGACGCTGGCTTACACTTACTCGAAATCGATCGACGACGTGGCTGCGCTCGGAGGGCAAGGTGTGCCGGCGGGTGCGCCTTCCGCAACGCAGGGCTCGGTGGGGGCGGAAGCGGGGCAGGCCGCGGTGGGTCCGGCAAACCTGGCGATCGCGCAAAACTGGCTGGATCTGGCGGCTGAGCGCGGGCTGAGCACGTTTGATCAGCGGCATGTGTTGAACCTGCAATTGCAGTACACCTCCGGGATGGGTCTGGGCGGGGGCACACTGCGGAACGGGTGGATCGGAACGCTGCTGAAGGAATGGACGTTCTCGACCGTCGTTACCGCGGCAAGCGGGCTTCCGCAGTCGCCGGTTTATCTGGCCGCGGTACCCGGCACGGGAGTTACCGGCACGATCCGGCCCGCTTATACCGGCGCGGCGCTTTACCAGCCGCCGGTGGGGTTGCATTTGAATCCGGCAGCGTATGCGCCGCCTGCCGCGGGAGAGTGGGGCAATGCCGGGCGCAATTCGATCACGGGGCCGGCCGAGTTCGCGCTCGACGCGTCTCTGGGGCGCACATTCCGCATGACGGACCGTCTGAACCTGGACGTCCGGGTGGATGCGACGAACGCTTTGAATCACGTCAATTACACCGCGTGGAACACGACCATCAACAGCGCGCAGTTCGGTTTGCCTGCGGCGGCGAACGCGATGCGCAGCATGCAGACCACGGTGAGGCTGAGGTTTTAAGGGATGCGGCGCGGGTGGCTATTGGTCTGGCTGGTGAGCGGCGCGCTTTGGGCGCAGCAGACGGGGCGGAACGCTCCGCCGGGCGAGGCCGGGGCGGCAACGTTTCGCGCGAATACGGAGTTGGTGGTGGAGACGGTTTCGGTGACGGACAAGCGGGGGCGTCCGGTGGAAGGCCTTACGGCCAAGGACTTTCAGGTGACCGAAGACGGCGTGCCGCAGGAGATTCGTTTCTTCGAGTACCAGAAACTGCCGGAGGTGCCGGAGAGTGCGCCGGCGAGGACGCCGGAGCACTTACACATTTACGATAAGTTGGGCCGGGACCAGATTCACGCGGAAACGCCGGGGACGACGCGATACCGGGACCGGCGTTTGCTGGCGCTGTACTTCGACATGACGTCGATGCCGGTGGCGGACCAGGTGCGGGCGCTGGGAGCCGCGCAGAGGTTCATCCGGGCTCACATGACGGACGCGGATCGGGTGGCGATTCTGCGCTACGAGGGCGGCGCGGTTGAGGTGCTGCAGGATTTCACGGCGGACCGCGACAGGCTGCTGAGCATACTCGAGACGATGATTGTGGGCGAGGGGCAGGGGTTGGACGATACGACCAGCGACTCGAGCGCGGCGGACACCGGCGCCGCGTTCGGCCAGGACGATACCGAGTTCAACATATTCAATACAGACCGGCAGCTTTCGGCGCTGCAGACCGCGGCGGCGATGCTCGGGCAGTTGAGCGAGAAAAAGTTACTGCTGTATTTTTCGAGCGGGCTCCGGCTGAATGGGTTGAATAACCAGGCGCAGTTGCACGCGACGATTAACGCTTCGATCCGGGCGGGTGTTTCGATCTGGCCGGTTGACGCACGGGGATTGGTGGCGGAAGCGCCGATGGGAGACGCGACGCACGGCTCGCCGGGCACCGTGGCGATGTACTCAGGGGCCGGGGCGGCGGCGTTTACGACGGACTTTCAGCAGTCGCAGGACACGCTGTATGCGCTCGCGTCGGATACGGGCGGCAAGGCCCTGTTTGACGAGAACGATCTGACACGAGGCATCGTGCGGGCCCAGCGGTCGATAGAGAGTTACTACATTTTGGGGTATTACACGACGAATACCGCGCTCGACGGGCGGTTCCGGAGGATCCGGATCACGCTGGGCAAGGAGGCGGCGGCGAAGCTCGACTACCGGCGCGGCTACTTCGCGGGGAAGCAGTTTTCCAAATTCACCGCGGCGGAGAAAGAACGGCAGTTGGAAGA
Organism: Bryobacterales bacterium; assembly: GCA_027459465.1. Lineage (GTDB taxonomy): Bacteria > Acidobacteriota > Terriglobia > Bryobacterales > Bryobacteraceae > JAJYKC01. Next base: position 40,536 of record DAIDIH010000389.1, read on the forward strand.
CGCGCTGATGCTGCCGGATCCGATTACCGAACTTACGATCGCCATGGAGATCGATTACTTCCAACTGAACCGGGCCGAGTATTTCGTTCCGGTGGTGGTGAAGATTCCGGGGCGGGAACTGGCGCTGGCCAAGCGCGGCGGCGCGGAGCGGACGCTGATCGATTTTATCGGCGAGGTCAAGGACGCATCGGGCACGACGATGGCGAACGTGCGGGACAAGGTGAACGTAAAGCTCAGCGATGCGACGGCGGCGGAACTGGCGAAGCGGCCCGTGGTTTACGATACGGGTTTCACGCTGCTTCCGGGAGACTACACGCTGAAATTTCTGGCGCGGGACGCCGAGACGGGACGCATCGGAACTTACCAGACGGCGTTCCGGATTCCGAATTTGAATCGCGTCGAAGACAACCGGGTTCCGATCAGCGCCGTGGTGCTGGGCAGCCAGAAGGTGGAATTGAAGGAGGCGCTTTACAACGCGGTGAAAGCGAAGGATCGGGCGGAGACCGGGAATCCGCTGGTCCAGAACGGCGTGAAGTTGATTCCGAGCGTGACACGCGTGTTCCGGAAAGATCAGAATCTCTACATGTACTTACAGGCGTACGAGCAGGCAGCGGCGGCGTTTCAGCCACTCGTGGGAAGGGTAAGTATCTACCGTGGACAGACGAAGGCGTTGGACTCGGAGCCGGTGGAAGTAACGCAGGGGGAATCGAACCGGCTGAAGACGGCGGGACTTACCTTTGAGATTCCGTTGCGTAAGCTCGCGCCGGGCCGGTATGAGTGCCAGGTGACGGTGTTGAATCCGGAAGGTCAGGCGGCGGCCTTCTGGCGAGGCGCGGTAGTTGTCCTGCCGTAGGTCGTTTGCGCCGTCGCCACAAACGCCACATAGGTTAAAAACCCCAGAAGATTGCTCGAAATCTCCGCGTTCGTACGGAGGTCAGATGTGCCCTGGTATATGAAGCCTACGTGTGCCTGGCCAGGCAAGACCGTGCCAACTGGCAGAACCGGGCGCAGTTTATGGCGGTCGCCGCCCAGGTTATGCGCCGCAAAGCCGGTAAGCGGACGATTCCGGATGAAAACAAATCGGGCGGCGCTGCGCCGCGGGGACGTTGGGAGTAGATCCTCGCCGTGGACGCGGCGCTCAGCCGCCTGGACCAGTTCTTGCGGCAGCAAGCCCGTATCGCGGAGATGCGTTATTTCGGCGGACTCGTTGTGGGAGGATTCACCGGTGTCAACCATAGAAACCACGGATTTGTGCGGACCGATGCCGGCGTGCTGACCCAGATCGATGCGGCGGCCCAAGCGAGCACGTTCGTCACGGGCATCTCGCCGGGCCATGTGACCACCGGCTTCTACTTTCTCAGCTCGGAAGGGCCGCACGGTTAGGTGCGCAGTCCCCACGGTCAAATCACGACGATCGCCTATCCCGAAGCGTGGGGCACGGTGCCGCAGAACGTGAGCCGGGCCGGCACGATCACCGGGTTGTACATCGATCAGAGATTCGTGGCCCACGGCTTTGTAGGGTTACGAGGAAGCCTGGCCGGGTTCGATGTTCCGGGCGGTGGCACCAGCTTCCAGGAAGGCACGTCCCCTGTATTCAACGACCCGAGCAACGGTGTGGTTGGCCGCGCAGTAGACAGCCAGCGTGTGGGCCGCGCGTTTCTGAGAGAGCCTTAGCGGACATCAAAGGGCTGGGTTTCCAGCCCATCTCTTGACCCTTTTCGCACCGGCCGTGAGAAACCTTCATGTTATATTTAGGCCGGACCAGGGCAAGAGGATGGGGTCGAGAAGCGACGCGCAACGCGAGGCGGAGCGCCTGCGGAGGCTCCGCGAGGAACTGGGTAAGGATGAGATTCGGGCGGTGCTGGCGCTGACGGCGGAGCAGCACGCGCAGTTCGAGCGATGGTGCAACGAACGTCTGGAGGCGCTGGCGCGGGAGTACGACGTAGACACGACCGCGTCGCAGGAACGTGTTTCCTGGGGGATGCGGATAGCGGCCGCGCTGGGCGCGATTGCGTTCTGCGTGGCCGTGGTGCTTTTCGCACGGCGCTTTTGGGGCTATCTTTGGCCGCCGGTGCAGCTTGTGCTGGCGATGGCGATTCCGCTGGCCGCGCTCGCCGGGACGGAGATTGTCTCGCGGCGGGAGCGCAGCCCTTACTTCACGAATCTTCTGGCAGCCGTGACGCTGGCCGGCTTCTTCATGAACCTGGTGATCGCCGGGGGAACTCTCAACATCGCGGGAACGGGGCATATGCTGGTCGCGTTGGCGGCGCTGGCGCTGGTGCTGGCGTACCGCTACGGGCTCCGGCTGATGCTGGCGGCCGGCCTTTTCCTGGCGATGAGTTATCTTGCGGCCGTTTTCACGGCGAGGTTCGGGTATAACTGGGCGGACTTCGGGGAGCGGCCGGAGAACTTTCTGCTGTTGGGTGGATGCCTGTTTGTCTTGCCGGTGTGGCTGAAGCATCGCCAACGCGCGGAATTTGTTCCCGTATTTCGCCTGGTGGGGGCGTTGACGTTCTTCACGGCGCTGTTCTCGGTTGCATCGACAGGACTCCCGACTTACTTACCTTGGACGGTGGAAGCTGTCGAACGCGTGTACGGCATCGCGGGGCTTTGGCTTTCCACGGCGGCGATCTGGCTGGGGGTGGGGCGGGGTTGGCGCGGCGTTGCGAACACGGGCACGGGGTTTTTCGTGGCGTTTCTGTTCGTGCGGCTGTTTCAGTGGCTGTGGGATGAGGTGCCGAGATATGCGTTCTTTGCGTTAATCGGCGCGCTGAGCGTGGCGCTGGTGATCGCCTTTCAGCAGACGCGCGCGCGCCTGGCGGGAGTGCGGCAATGAAGCGGTTGCAGTTGGGCGCGGCGGCCGCGATCATCGTTTTCGCCAACGCGGCGGCGTGGGTGCATGGATCGCGTAACCGCGCGGGACAACCGCAAGCCGAGATCGTGCTCACCGAACGGGAGTTATTTTACGAGCCGGTCGACAGCGACGACAGTATTGTCACGCTGAGGCTGCGGTGGAACGATCTCTCGCTTGGCGTGCCGGGTGTCCCTGAAGCGCGCGGGGCGGAATGGCTGGACCGAAGCAAGCTACAGTCAATCGGCTTCGACTGTTCGGTGGATCCGCGGGTGGCGGCCGCGGGATTGTTTTATGGAAGGCAGCGGAGCCGGACGGCATTCGTGGCTCTGGAATACGACGGGCCGGCATGGAAGGCGTGGATCGAGGCTCACCAGGCTTCCGTCCTCAACCGTCGCCTTTCGGCCTGGGGAAAACGCGAGGTTCTGGAGGAGAACTGGAGCCACTTGGTGCCGATCGATGCCGGGTTGGATGCCGGCGCGCTGCGTACGCGCCACCCGGACCGGCATCGCGTGCTGATCCTGCCGGCGGTACTGGCCATCGGACTCCGCGGGCCAAAGCCGGAAACGATCGTGGGGCACATCGTGGATTTGCCGCATACGATCGAAGTTCCGCTTCCTTACAGCGACGAATTCCGCCGTATACGGAGGCCTGGCGCGGGCGGCGCGCAGCAGACGGTTCCCTACCGGGTACACCTGAGCTATGGAGCATCGCTTGAGGCGTGGGTTACCGGCGTCGAGTTTCCGAGCGGGCAATGACGCGCGGCGCTATACGCTCGCCAGTTTCAGGACTTCGTCCTCGGCGGCGTAGTCGAACTGTGACGCGTCGATGCGCTGGGGTGGGTTCGCCTGTTCCCATTCGATCGTGCGGCCGATGGCCACATCGACGGGGACGGATTCCTGGTAGCCGAGTTCGGCGCGGATGCGGGTGGAATCCATGAACAGGTGCTGCGCGAAGTTGTAGGGGAGAACGAGGTGCTTCGGGACCTGGTCCCGCGGCAACGAGAGGATGCGGCCGTACCAACGGAGGGCGGCGCCGATCTTTTCCGTCCATTGGGCTTCGGTGAATTGGAACGGATCGGCGACGTTATAAGTTCGGCCGGTGGCTTCTTCCCGTGTTGCCGCAAGCACGACGGCGTGCGCGACGTTTTCCACATAGCCGCGGCAAGGGATGGAGCGTGCGTAACTCTGTTCGTAGAGGATGGCGGGGCGGCCGTCGATGATTCGCTTGAGCACCGGGAAGAAGCGATGCAGCGGGTCACCCGGCCCGTAGACCATGGGGAGGCGCAGGACGGTTGCGGGTAAGGCAGGATCGGAGCGAAGGGTTTGTTCGACGCGAACCTTATCATAGTGTTGGTCGAGCCAGGGAAAGGTCGAGCGGAGCTTCGCCAGCGTTGCGGGCGAGTAGGTGGGGCCGGGCGTGCGGAGCCGCGAATCCTCTGTCAGGGGAATCGGTTCGATGGGTCCGGATTCCAGCCGATGCAGCACCGCCATGGCGCGGTAGACGTCCCCGCTGCTGAGGGCGACGAGGCGGCGGGCGACACCGCGGAACACGTCGAGGGTGACGGTGGCCTGCGCCGGGCTGCCGAGGATGAAATCGACGACCACGTCCGGGGACCATCGCGCGAGTTCGAAGCGCATATCGGCGAGGACGGAATGCTCGCCGATGAACTCGGCGACGCATCCCTCAGCCGCGAGCGGGGTTTGGCCGCGATGAACCAGGGCGACCTCGTGACCGGATTCGAGTAACTCACGCACGGCGTGGCGGCCGATGAAGCCGGTGCCGCCGATCAGCATGACGCGCATGTTGCCATCTCCTTGTCTTACGCCCCCAAACGACATGGTAGTGCGTACGGGGCTCCTGCGCGCCGCCGCGGCATGACGACCGTTTCTCGCGCGGCCGTGCCTTGCGCCGATATGATAACGGGGTATGGGGGAACAGGAACAGGGCGACGTCACGCGCCTGCTCGAGGAGTGGACGAGGGGCGACCGGGACGCGCTGAACCGCTTGATGCCGCTGGTTTACGGGGAGCTGCGGCGGATGTCGAGCTTCTATCTGCGGGGCGAGCGCGAGAACCACACGCTGCAGAGCGCGGCGCTGGTGCATGAGGCGTATTTGCGGCTGGTGGGCCGGCAGAACGTGCATTGGAAGAACCGGGCGCATTTTCTCGGTGTGGCGGCGCAGGTGATCCGGAGCATTCTGGTGGACCACGCGCGGGCGCGGTCGGCGGCGAAGCGGGGCGCTGGGGCGGTGACGCTGACGGTGAACGAGCTTTCGGCGGTGACGGCGCAGCCCGAGGTGGACGTGATTGAGCTGGATTCGGCACTGAACGAGTTGGCGCGCCTCGATCCGCAGCAGAGCCGGATTGTGGAGCTTCGGTTTTTCGCCGGACTGACGAATGAAGAGACCGCCGAGGTGCTGGGGGTTTCGGCGTCGACGGTAAAGCGCGACTGGACGCATGCGCGGGCGTGGATCTACCGCGCGCTGACGGGCGGCACGCCGCCGCCGGGCGAGGCGCTATGACCGAGGAGGAGCGGTGGCGGGCAGCGAAGGAGATCTTCACGGGGGCGTGTGGGCTCGACGGGGCCGAGCGCGCGGCGTATCTGGAGACGGCGTGCGCGGGGAAGGCGGGGCTGCGGGAGGAGGTGGAGTCCCTGCTCGAGGCGGACGCGGCGGCGGAGGGATTTTTGGAGACGCCGGCGCTGGCGGCGTCGGCCGCCGTGGTGGCCGAGGCGCTGCCGGACCCGCAGTGCGGCAGGAGATATGGACCATATCGCGTCGTGGCGCCGATTGGGCACGGCGGGATGGGCGACGTCTACGACGCGGTTCGGGACGACGGGCAGTACGAACAGCGTGTCGCGTTGAAGCTTCTGCGGATGGGCTTTGACGCTGAGTTTGCGCGGCGGCGCTTCCGTGTGGAGCGCCAGATTCTGGCCGGGCTGGATCATCCCAACATCGCGCGGCTGCTTGACGGCGGAGCGACGCCGGATGGCCGGCCGTACCTGGTGATGGAGCGGATCGACGGTTTGCCGCTGCTCGAATACTGCGCGCGGGAGAAGCTACCGGTTGCTGCGCGCGTAGCGTTGTTCCTGCGGGTGGCGGATGCGGTGGCGTATGCGCATCAGCATCTGATTGTGCATCGGGATCTGAAGCCCGCCAATATCTTAGTAACTGAGGCGGGAGAGCCGAAGTTACTCGACTTTGGCATTGCGCGGGTGCTGGAAGCTGGCACGGCGACGGAGAGTAACACGACATCGCTGTTACTTACTCCGGCGTACGCGAGCCCGGAGCAGGCGCGGGGCGGGGCGATCGGTACGGCGTCGGATGTGTACTCGCTCGGGATGATCCTGTTCGAGCTGCTGGCCGGGGAACGGGCGTACTTAGTGGAAGGAGTTCCCGCGGCCGAGGCAGCGCGGAGGATCGCGGAAGTTGTGCCGCCGGCGCCGAGCGCAGTGGCGCGGCGGCGCGGAGACGAGAGGCTCGCCAAGGCGCTGGCCGGAGACCTCGACAACATCGTGCTGATGGCGCTGCGGAAGGAACCCGAGCGGCGGTACGCGTCGGTGGAGCGGTTGGCGGCGGACCTGGAGAGGTATCTCGACAATCGGCCGGTGAGCGCGCGGGCGGACACGACGTGGTATCGGGCGTCGAAATTCGTGCGCCGGCGGCGTGGGCCGATCGCGGCGGCGGCGGCGATTGCACTGCTGCTGGTGGGTGGTGTTGCGGCGACGTTGTGGCAGGCGAGGCGGGCCGAGATGGAGCGGGCGCGGGCGGAGCGGCGGTTTGAAGATGTGAAGCGACTGGCGGGGGTGATGATGTTCGACATCCACGATGCGATTCGAGACCTGCCCGGGGCGACGCGCGCGCGGCAACTGCTGGTTTCGGCGTCGCTCGATTATCTGAACCGCTTGTCGCGGGAAGCGGGAAACGACGCTTCGCTAGAAAGCGAACTGGCGGCGGCGTACGAGCGGGTTGGAGATGTGCAAGGGAACCCGGTGCTACCGAGTTTGGGGGATACGGCGGGGGCTGAGAGGAGTTACCGGGCGGCGCTGGCGCTGCGGGCGAAGATTCCCGGACAGGAACTCGAGAAGGCGCGGGATCATTTCCGGCTTGCCCTGTGCGCGAACGCGCGGGGCGTACTCGAACGGGCGATTGCGGAACTTCGGGAAGCCATCGCGCTGGATAGGAAGGCGGAGGGCGACGGGGCGGCGCTGGCGCTTGCGGCCGACGAACGGATGTACGCGTTTCTGCTGGGGGAGACGGGGCGCACGGCGGAGGGGCTTGACGCGGCGGCGCGGTCGACGAAATTGTATGAGGGCGTCGAGGCTTCAGGCGGGCCGCGCGCGGCGATTGCCCGACGCATGCTTCCGGCCGCTTCCGGCACGCTTGCGTTTTTGAAGATGGAAGCGGGAGACCTTGCAGGCGCGATTGCGACGCAGACGCGGACCGAGGCGCTGATGCGGCGGGAGAAAAAGGCAAATCCGGGAAACGCGACGATCGAGGAGAATCACGCCGAGGCGTTGTACTATCTGGCGGACTGGCGCGAGAAGGCGGGGGATCTGCGGGCGGCGCTGGGGAATTACGATGAGGCGCGGGGGGAACTCGACCGGCTGGCGAAATTGGATGAGAAAGACACGCTGAGCCGGCGGTTCGCGGCGTTCTGTCTTGCGGGAGCGGGGGAGATTCGGGTGCGGCTGGGGGAGACGCAGGTTGGGATGGGAGAGTTATCGGCGGCGCATGGGGAGTTTGAGCGGTTGGCCGCTGCGTCGCCGGGCAATTACTATGTCCTTTCCGGGCTTGCGGACACGGAGGAACGGATGGGAAGAGCGTGGCTGACGCTGGGCCGGCGCGGCTCCGCGAAGGATTCGTTCGAGAAGAGTCTCAACCGGTGGCAGAACGCGGAGGAGCGGGCTCCGTTGGCGCGGAGTGATGAAGCCAAATTGAGCCGGCTGCGGGAGGAGTTAGCTTCGGCGAGCCGGCCTTGAGTCAGTGTGCGTTCAAAAGGAGACTCGGGCGCTGATCTGAAGTTCACGACCCGTGCCCTCGGCCATCGTGATGGAGCCGAATTGGGGAGTATTCACATAGTTGTTCGGATACCCCCAATTGCTGTGATTCAGGGCGTTGAACGCATCCACCCGCAGGGTGAGGCTGAAGCGCTCGGTCAGCGAAAACTGCCGTTGCAGGGACTGATCGAGATCCATCAAGCCCGGGCCGAAGAGTGTATTGACGCCGGCGTTGCCGAAAGTATAGGGAGCGGGAGTGGCGAAGGCCGCAGGATTGAACCAATGCGCCGTGGTCTTTGTGCCGGCGGGATAGACGGATTGGCCGGTGACGTTGGCGCGAATCGGATTCTGCCCGAGCAGCGTTCCCGCATTGGCGGTGTCGCCGAACACCTGGATGGTAAATGGCATGCCGCTTTGAGCCGTAAAAATACTGCCAAGGGTCCAGCCCGAGGTCAGGCGGTGCAGGATACCGTTTCCTTCCCATCCGGGTACGTTGTAGACGACGCTGGCCACGAAGCGGTACGGGACATCCATGCCATTGAGTCCCTTCTCCGCAGCCAGATCCGAGTTGTTTTGCGGAATCGAGGCCTGCATCATGGCGGAGCGAAAATCGGGCGCATCCGTGATGCCCTTTGACCAGGTGAAATTCGCCAAGAACGTCAGGCCGCCGCGAAACTCCCGGCGCGCATCAATCCAGCCGGCATCGTACCAACTGTTGGCCGTATTCTCCAGATAGTTGATGGCCGACACGGGGGTGGTGAAGCCATCGATGGCAAAGTTTTCGGGATTGTCGTTGGCAAATGAGGTGCCGGGAAGGAACGTGGCGGTCTGATAGGGCCGCCGGGGTTGGACCGGTCCCGGTCCGGGAGGGGCATTGTTAATCAGGCGCGAGCGTTGCAGATGATAGCCGCGCGCGCCGTCGTAACCGAGTTCCAGTACGATTTGGCCGGGCAGCGTCTTCTCGACGGTAAAGCTCCATTGGTTGACGTACTGCGCCGGAGAGTGGGGGTCGAGCGCATTGAAGGAGACGGGTGTCTGCCCCAGCGCCGGTGGAGCGAAGTTGAACCCGAAGAGGCTCGGGACGTAATTGTCGCTCTGTAAGGTTTCGGCGAAGACATATGGCGGATTGTGGCGCTGGTTGCACCAGGTGTTCATATCGACGGGCGTATAGAACTGGCCAAATCCGGCGCGCACGACGAGCCCCAGGCTGCGAACCTGCTGCGCCACGCCGATGCGCGGGGCCAAGTTGGTGTGGTTGGGATACCAGAGGCCCCTTGGCGTTCCGGCCTGCCCTCCGACAAATGCGTAAAGTTGACCGTTTTGCAACAGGAGGTTCGCCCCAGGCTCATCGAGGTCGGTGAGCGCGCTCATGTATTCATAACGCAGTCCGATGTCGAGCGTCGTCGAATTAGTCACCTGCCAAGTATCCTCGACAAAGGCGTTGCCGTACCACTGCCGGAGATTCATCGAGGGCACGCCGGCCTGGCGTTGTTTCACTACGGGATCGCCGAGGAGAAAACTGGCCAGGCCCGAGCCGGTGCCATCGTTGCTGGCGGTCTCGGTGGTGAAGCCGTTGGTGAACTGGTAATATCCACGGGTCTCGAAGAAGCCCCACATCGGCCAGAAGAAAGGCAGGTAGCCGCCGCCGACCTTGAGGGAATGGCGGCCCATCTGCTTGTTCCACGTGTCTTGCAGTTGAAGGAACGTATCCCAGTCATGTACCGGCGTCGCGTTGAAGGAGTCCCCGATGGGAGTGTAGCCCTGGACGTTGAAATACGGCATCCCCCACGAGCCTTTTCCGCCCCAGGAGACGCCTTGAATGCCCAGTAGCGAAACGTAGTCGTGAGTGTTGTTGTTCTGGGAAAACTCGTGCATCGAAAGCCGCGACATGCCGAAGGAGAGGTTGTTGATCGTGGCCGGCGAGTAGATGTGCGTGTAAGACAGCGTCAGGTGTTGGGCCCTGTTGTCGTCGAATAATCCGAAGCCGGGCAGATTGACCGGTGTGAAGCCGCTTTCCTGCTGAACGGAATAGCGGGCGAAGAACGCGTCTCCTTGAGAGAAGTTGCGATCCACGCGGAGTGTGCCCTGGTCCCAGGGCTGCGTGGCCGTCCGTACGTCGCTGTAGTTATTCGAGTCTGCCCCGCTCGCCATGGGGCCCATACCCATGCCCATTCCCATCGCCGCGCCGGCCATTCCGAGATTGGGCAAGGGCACATAGCTTAGCGCCCCGGTTGCTACGGAATTGAGCAACGAGGGCGGAATGATGTTGTTCGGAAAGGGAGCGCGGATGATCCGCGGGTTTGATGCGCTTACAGGGAGCGCGGGATTAAAATTCGGATTGGCGGATGCGGCAAGCGGATTGAATATCCTTTCTCCGCTCTGACTGAAGTCCCCGGTACGCTCGGCGGCGGTCGGGACGGTTTCGATCTGATAGACCTGGTTGACGAAGCGGAACCCCTCATAATTTGCGAAGAAGAAGGTCTTATCTTTCTGGATCGGCCCGCCGAGGGAGGCGCCGAACTGGTTCTGCACCAGACTCGGTACGTTACTTGCGTTCCAGATCCGGGCGTCAAGGGCCGTATTCCGCAGGTATTCGTAGGCCGTACCATGCAGCACGTCGCTGCCGGAACGCGTGACAATGTTGACCTGCGCTCCTCCGGCGCCCCCGAACTCGGCGGAGTAACTGCCCGTCAGCACCTTGAATTCCTGAACGGCGTCCGGGGAAGGGCTGAAAGACAAAGTCCAGAAAGTAGGGTCGGAATCCGTTGTGCCATCGAGCAGGTAGTAGTTGGCGTTCGCGCGGTTGCCCGCCGCGCTGAACTCGGTTCCCTGGCCGGGCCGCCAGTAGAGCTGGTTTTGATTTCCGTCCTGAACGCCCATGTTCATATTGGAAGTGGTGCCCGGAGCCAGAACGGCCAAATCCAGGATGTGCCGTCCGTCGAGGGGAAGTCCGGTAGTCAAAACCGGATCGATGAGTTCGCCCAAGGTGGCGTCGTTGGTACGCAAGGGAGGCGGGGCCCCCTGGACGTTCACGATCTGCGTGTTTGTCCCGATTCGCAGGTTGATGTCAAGGCGCAGATCCTGGTTGACCGTCAGCACGATATCGTGCACCTGTTTCTCGAAGCCCGGCGCTTCCGCCTGCAACTGGTAGTCGCCGGGGTTGACGGCCGTGAAGCGGTAAAACCCTTCGCTATCGGAACGGGCTGTCCGCACAAGACCGGTGGCCGGCGACTTTAGCGTGACAGCGACTCGTTGTACGGCTCCGTTGTCCGGGTCAACGATCTGCCCGACAACGGACGCAAAATTGGCCTGGGCGCGGGCATTCGTCATCAAAACCAAAGCCAGCGAAATGCTTCCTATCCATGAGCTGAGCCGGGCCAGCCGATGAGCGCATCTTGGCTGATGCACTACAGAGACGTGCGCCGGCTCCCCGCAGATCCCTCGACAGACACAACGGGAATTCCCGGTCCCCTGAAACAACGTCATGGGCCGCAGTCTAACGTGTTAGCGGACGCGTCAACAATAGTAAAAAGCCACTAGTTTCTTTCCGGCAGAGGATGCGGCGGAACGGCGATGACGGTTTCCGCCCTCTCGACCGACAAGATGACGAAGCAAACCGGGCGCGGTAACACCGGTTGTTATTTCGTAAGTAGGAACTCGCCCCGACGGAGGGCGCGGGATTTCATCCAGACGAAGAAGACGGGGACGAGGATGAGGACGTGGATGGTGGAGGTGACCATGCCGCCGACGATGGGGGCGGCGATGGGTTTCATGACGTCGGAGCCGACGCCGGTTTCCCAGAGAATGGGGGCGAGGGTGGCGAGGACGGCGGCGACGGTCATGAGTTTGGGGCGGAGGCGGTGGACGGCGCCTTCGATGGCGGCGGCGGCGACGTCGGCATGAGTTTTGACTTGACCGGCGGCGGCGCGGCGTTCGAGAGCTTCGTGGAGATAGACGACCATGACGACGCCGGTTTCGACGGCTATGCCGAAGAGGGCGATGTAGCCGACCCAGACGGCGACGCTGAAGTTATAGCCGAGGAGCCACTGAAGTAACAGGCCTCCGCTCATGGCGTAGATGGTGGGAAAGATCAACACGAGGGCTTCGCCGACGGATTTGAAGACAAGATAGAGAAGCACGAAGATGAGAAAGAAGACGACGGGGAGGATGAAGTTGAGGCGTTCGCGGGCGCGCATTTCGAACTCGTATTCGCCGGACCATTTCCAGTGAAAACCGGGCGGCGGCGCTAACTCGCGGCGGAGCAGGGTCTGGGCGCGGTTCACGAAGCCGCCGTAGTTGTGGGTGTTGAGGTCGACGAAGACGTAACCGGTGAGTTGCGCATCTTCGTCGCGAATCATGGCGGGGCCTTTGGAGAAGGTGAGGCGGGCGACTTCGGCCAGGGGAACCTGGACGCCACCGGGCGAGGAGACGAGGACGCGGCCTAACTTGCCGAGGTCGTCGCGGAAGTCCGGGGCGTAGCGGACGGCGACGGGGTAGCGCTCGCGGCCTTCGATGTTTTCGGCGATGGTTTCGCCGCCGATGCCGGATTCGATGGCCATCTGGACTTCTCCGACGGTGAGGCCGTAACGGGCGGCTTCGGCGCGGTCGACCTGGATGTTGATGTAGTTGCCCTGGGAGACGCGTTCGGCGAAGACGCTGCGGACTTCGGGCATCCCGCCTAGGACGCGCTGCATCTGGCTGCCGAGCGCCTCGATGCCCTGCACATTGGGCCCCTGGATTTTGAGGCCGACGGGCGTCTTGATGCCGGTCAGTTCCATGTCGAGGCGGTTTTGGATCGGCATGGTCCAGGTATTGGTGAGGCCGGGGAACTGTAACTTCGCGTCCATTTCGGTGACTAACTTCGAGTAAGTCATGCCGGGGCGCCACTGGTCCATCGGCTTCAGAACGATCGTTGTGTCGTACATGTCGAGGGGGGCGTTGTCGGTGGCACTGTCGCTGCGGCCGACGGCGCCGAAGACGGATTCGACTTCAGGGAAAGAGCGGAGAACGCGGTCCTGCTCCTGCATGAGGCGGGAGGCTTCGGTGACCGAGATTCCGGGCAGGGCGCTGGGCATGTAGAGGGCGGCGCCTTCATTAAGAGGGGGCATGAACTGGCTTCCGATGCGGAAGGCGAGCGGGGCGCAGACGGCGAGGAAGGCGAGGTTGAGCGCGACGGTGACCCAGGGATGACGGAGGCACCAGCGGAGGACGGGGAGATAGAGGGCTTGGGTAAAGCGGGAGATGGGGTTGGCGGATTCCGGTTTGAGGCGGCCGCGGAGGAAGAGGACCATGAGCGGGGGGACGACGGTGATGGCGAGGAGGGAGGAGAAGCCGACGGCTAGCGTTTTGGTCCAGGCGAGGGGGCGGAAGAGGCGGCCTTCCTGGGCTTCGAGGAGAAAGACCGGGAGGAAGGAGACGACGATGATGAGGAGAGAATAAAACAAAGCGGGGCCGACTTGTTTTGCGGCGGCGATGAGGATGCCGCGGCGCGCGCGGCCGTTGATCTCGCCGCCCGAGGCCGCCTGCGCCTCCGACAGATGGCGGTAGCCGTTTTCGACCATAACGATGGCGGCGTCGACGAGGACTCCGATGGCGAGGGCGAGGCCGCCGAGGGACATGATGTTGGAACTTACGCCGAGCCAGTACATGGGCAGGAACGAGGCGAGGACGGCGACGGGGAGGGTGAGGATGGGGATGAGGGCGGAGCGGAAGTGGAAGAGGAAGACGGTGATGACGAGGCTGACGATGATGGCTTCTTCGAGCAGGTCGCGTTCGAGGGTCGAGATGGAGGCGCGGACCAGACCCGAGCGGTCGTAGGCGGTTTCGACCTCGACGCCGGGCGGGAGGGAGGCGGCGATTTCCTGGAGTTTGGCTTTCACGCCGGAGATGACGTTGAGGGCGTTCATGCCGTAGCGCATGACGACGATGCCGCCGACGGTTTCGCCTTCGCCGTTCCACTCGGCGACGCCGCGGCGGATGTCGGGGCCGAAGGCGACGGTTCCGATATCCTTGACCATGACCGCGGTTCCGTTCTTGGCGGCTACGGGAATGTTTTCGAGATCGGAGAGGGAGCGGAAGTAACCCATGCCGCGAATCATGTACTCGGCTCCTCCGAACTCGATGAGACGTCCGCCGACTTCGTTGGTGCTTCCGCGGATTTTGTCGATGATGGTTTCGAGAGGGATGTTATAGGCGCGTAACTTATCGGGGTCGAGGCGGACCTGGTACTGGCGCACGAAGCCTCCGATGGTGGCGACTTCGGCGACGCCGGGGACGGATTCAAGCTGGTAGCGCAGGTACCAATCCTGGAGGGAGCGTAAGTCGGCGAGGCTGTAGCGGTGGCCGCGGTCGACGAGGGCGTATTCGAAGACCCAGCCGGCGCCGGTGGCGTCGGGGCCGATGGCAGGACTTACGCCGCGGGGCAGCCTGCCTTGGATCTGCTGGAGATACTCGAGGACGCGGCTGCGGGCCCAATATAAGTCGGTTCCGTCTTCGAAGACGACGAAGACATAGGAGTCGCCCAACATGGTTTGGGCGCGGACGGCTTTGACGCGGGGCGCGGCGAGCATGGCGGTGACGATGGGGTAGGAGACCTGGTCCTCGATGAGGTTGGGCGGTTGGCCGTTCCACTCGGTGTGAATGATGACCTGGACGTCGCTGATGTCCGGCAGGGCGTCAAGCGGGATGCGGCCGATGGCCCAGAAGCCGGCGACGGCGAGAGCGACGACGGCGGTGAAGACGAGGAAGCGATTCCGCGCGCAGACTTCGATCCAGCGGGCGATCATTTACATGCCTCCTTCGGCGGTGACGGAGAGGTCGCGACGGGCGAGGGATTGGCCTCCGCGGGCGGCTGTTACCGTGATGCGCCACGCGCCGCCGGAGGGAAGGCGGGCGGAGCCGATGTAGATGCCGTTGCCCACGGGCTTTAGTGCGGTCACGAAGCGGGTGGCGGCCATGCCCATTTCGGCCATGGCGGGTTGGAAGAAGGTGACGGCGACATCGGCGCCATCGATAGGCTTGCCGTCGGCTCCGCGGAGGGAAACGCGCACGGCGTTATCGCCCTTGCGCAGCGTGGCGGGGTTGGTTGCAAAGTCGATCTGAGCGCCTGGCGTGGCGGAGGTGGTTGGTGGAGAGGCGGCGGTGGGTGGCGCGAAGTCGTTCATCGCCGACTGCAGTTGGCTTTCGGAGTCGAGCAGGAAGTTAGCGGAGGTGACAATGCGGTCGCCAGCTTTCAAGCCGCTGAGAATTACGAGGTCGTCGCCGGCGCGGGGGCCAACCTGGATTTCTCGCGGCACGTAGTGGCCGCCGCCGGAGTCGAGGAAGGAGATCCAGCGGGTGCCCGTTTGGAAAGCGCCGGAGGCGGGGATGGTCAGGCGGCGGCCCATGGGCAGGACGATGCGAACATTGACGAACATGCCGAGTGAGAGTGTCATGGCGGGATTGGCGACCTCGATGCGGACCTTGGCAGTGCGGGTGGCAGGGTCAAGTTCGGGCCAGATGAAACCCACGCGACCGTGGAATGTGCGGCCGGGATAGGCGTCGACGGTGATTTCGGCGGGGTATCCGACTTTTACGCGGCCGAGGTCGTCCTGAAAGACCTGGGCGTAGACCCAGACGCGGCTGAGATCGGCGACCGAGTATAGGGTAGCGCCGGGCTGGACGTACATGTTGGGCAGCGCCAACCGACGAGTGACGTAGCCTTCGGCGGGGGAGTCGATTTCGAGTTCCTGCTGGACGGCACCAGTTTCGCGCAGGCGGGCGATGTCGCGGTCCGGAACCTCGAACTGGCGCAGACGGGCTTCGGCGGCGGCGATGAGGCTTTTGGCTCCGGCCGAAACTCCTTCCACGGTGCTGCCGAGGAGCAGGCCTCCGTTCTGGCGGGCGAGTAAGTACTCCTGTTCGGTGGTTACTAAGTCGGGACTGTAGACGGTAAGTAATGGCTGGCCTTTGTGGACGCGTTGATACGTGGAGTTGACGAAGACTTTTCGTACCCAGCCCGCGAAGCGGACCTGGACGTCGGCGAGCCGGGTTTCGTCGGCTTCGATGTTGCCGGTGGTGCGGACTTCGTCCTCGACGTTGCGGAGGGCGACCTCGCCGGTTTTCACCCCGATGGTTTGGATGCGCTGGGGAGTGAGGTCAACCGGGGCGAGCGAGGGTTCCGGCGCGGTGGCGCTCTGGACGACGGGCGGCGGAGCGGTGGGTTGGGGCCGCGGTTTTCGATCCCGCCAAAGCAGGTAGGCGAGCGACGATGCCAAGGCGATGGCGAGGGCGGCTGTCATGAAAAACGCGGTTCGATATCGTTCCATCGGGACCTCCATGGTTAGTGAAGCCTCGCTCCGGTCCACTGTTCGATGCGGGCGAGGGAGGTTTCGCGGTCCGCGACGAGTTTCCAGAACTCTTCATCGAAGTTGACGATGTCGCGGAAGGAGTTGAGCAAGGTTTGAAAGTCCTCGCGATTGGTTTCATAGGCGGCGAGGCCGGCGCGGTAGGCGGCCATGGCCTGGGGCATCAGCCCCTGGCTGTAGATTTTGAGAACGCGATCGGTGGTTTGGGCGGAGATGAGTTCGCTACGCACATTGAACGAGGTGGTCTGCACCTGGCTTTCGTATTGCTGTTTGGACTGGTGGAGTTCGTCGACGGCCTGGCTCATTTCGGGGTCGAGCTTGCGTTTGCGATAGATGGGCAGCCTGGCGCCGAAGGTGAGCATGTAATAGTCGCGGTAGCCGGGGCCGGTGGACTGCCACATGTACTGGACGTT
>DAIDIH010000390.1 GCA_027459465.1 Bryobacterales bacterium
CTCGCCTCGTCCCCGATCCCCTGAATCTCCCCCGGCTCGCACAACAACTCGATCACCGTCCATCGCGGATCCAGACTCTCGCCCGCCGCCTGCCGCACAAGCTGCACCACCCGCGGCCAGCCCCCCTCCGCCGGTGTGCTCCGCGCTGCTCCCTCCCCACTCCATATCTCGCCCGCATCCGGCGCCTCCAGCCCCGCCAGACACCGCGCCACCGTCGTCTTCCCGCTCCCGGAATCCCCCCGCAGCAGCACCCGTGCGCCCGGCCCAATCTCGACATCCACTCCCGCCAGTACCACCACCGGCGCGCGCCCCCGCCCGGCGAACCGCTTCTCTAAGCCCTTCGCCGAAATGACCGCCCCCGTTTGGCCGGGCCTACTCGCCATGCGCCCAGCAACTCACTTCATTGGCCTCGTCCACCGCCGCCGGCTCCCGCTCCTCGCACACCGCCATCCGCTTCGCGCACCGCGGAGCAAACGAGCATCCCCGCTCCTCCCCGCGCGGATCCGGCGCCTGCCCCGGAATCTCCGAAATCCTTCCTCCCGTCTTGCCTGCCTTCCCGCACATCATCAGCGCCTGCGTATAAGGATGACGCGGCGCGTCCAGCACCTGCTCCGCCGTCCCTCGCTCCACAACCTTGCCGCCGTACATCACCATCACCGGCCCCGCCCGCCGCCGCAGCATCTCCGGCTCATGACTGATCAGCAGCACCCCCGCCTTTCCCCGCGTCCCCTCGATCAGATCCAAAACCTGATCCTCCGCCGCCCGGTCCAGCGCCGCCGTCGGTTCGTCCGCCACGATCACCGCCGGCTCTCCCACCAGAACCTGCGCCAACTGCGCCCGCTGAAGCTGCCCCCCGCTCAACTGGTGCGGAAACGCGCCCGCAAACTCCCGCGCCGGCAATCCCACCGCCTCCAGCGCCTCCTCCACCGCCCGGCCGGCCCCGCCCTCGGGCGCCGCCACCCGCGCCGCTTCCCGCATCTGCCGCCCAAGACTCAAAAAAGGATGGAAAACTCGCGCCGCCTCCTGAAAAAGAAATCCCACCGCCGGCCGCCGCCCGCCACCCCCCGCCAGCGCCACCGTCCCGCTTCGCCGCGCCCCCCGAGGCAGCAACCCCGCCACCGCAAGCGCCACGCTCGTCTTCCCGCATCCCGACTCGCCCAGCAACCCAACCACCTCCCCTGCGCGAACCTGAAACCGCACCCCCCGCACGGCCCGGCTGCCATTGCGGTACTCGACCCGCAAATCCCTCACATCGAGCAGTAAATCGGCCCCCGCCACACAAACACCAGCCGCAGTATAAACTGCGCCGCCAGGAGGCGGCAACAAAACACCCATCCGCAAGTCCCGCTACACGCCTACCGCCGCACGGCGCCAAACCGCCGGCGGGTGACCACCGGCTTTCGACCGTCCCCATACCTTCCTGTCGACCGAACCGCCATCATTCCGAGCCGCGCCCGCAAGCAAGCGCCATTTTCGGGTAACGGATCCAAATCGGACTCAGCCGCACCACCCCCCAAAAACAAGTGGCCGGCTTCCCTCCCTCGCGGTTGGAAAGCCGGCCGAATTTAGAACCTCGTCAAACCCTGTCGGGCCTGACGCGATCAATGCGTGTCAGAACAAGAACTTCAACCCAAGCTGCAGAATGCGCGGATTGTGCGCGCCGCCCGGCCGCAGGAAGTTGCTGTTGGCCAGACAACTCGGATCGCCCGGCGTGTTCCCCGACCCCGCGAAACAGGTCGCCGACGCATTCCCCGTGCTGTTCAACCCGCCCAGCGGAAGCCACTGCGTGTGGTTGAACACGTTGAACGCCTCCGCCCGGAACTCGACGCCCATACTCTCCTTGATCTGGAAATGCTTGAACAGTCCCATGTCGAAGTTGGTCCGCTGCGGGTTGTTCAACACGTTGCGCTGCGCCGTTCCGAAGGTCAGCCCTTGCGGCGCCGCGAACGCCCCCGGATTAAACAGCAGCGGCCCCACCACGCCTGGCTGATTGTTCGCGCCCGACGGAACCGCGTACGGATTCCCGACTAGGTTCAGGAAGGAACCGGCGCCAAGCCCGTTCCCCACGCCCGGCCCGAACAGCCCGTCCAGCACGCTGAACGGCGTGCCCGTCTGGAACGTCATGATCCCCGACCACTGCCACCCTCCCAGCATCGTGTGCAGCAGCCCGCCCTTGTCGAAAAACGGCAGGTCGTACACGTAGCCGATGTTGAGTAAGTGCCGCTGGTCGAAATCCGAACTCGCGTAGTTCAGCCGGTAGTTATACGAGTTCAGGAAGTTCCCGCTCGCATAATCCGATGCATCGTCCAGCGAATGGCTCCACGTGTAGGCAAGGTCGAAGCTGATCCGCCCCACATGCCGGTGCAGCGCAACCTGCATCGCGTTGTAAGTCGAGTTCGCCACATACTGGATCGACTGAATGTTGCCGTATCCGCGATACGGACGGTACGGATTCGGATCGCTTCCGCACGCCACCGCGAACTGCGCCGCGGCCGGACCCGATGGCGTAACCCCGTTCACCGTTCCGTTGTTGCAGTCGTTAGTCGTCATCGGCTGCCCGGCCGGATACGGGTTCTGCGACGCCGTGATCGGATACATCTGGTTGAGGTCGCTCTGCAGCGCAAGGTGCGTTCCCTTGCTGCCCACATAAGCCACAGTCAGTACCGTGCCCTGCGCCAACTCCCGCTGCACGCTGAAATTCCATTGCTGAATGTACGGCCACATCACCGCCGTCGGAATGGCCCGCGGTTGCAAGGGGAAACCAAGCGCGCCCGACCCGCCGATATTTGTATATCCCGTCACGTCGAACTGCGTCGCCGTTAACACCAGCGGCGGGCTGCCCTCTAGCCCTTCGGTATTCCCTTCGTTGCCGTTCGTGTGCTCGAAGAAGATCCCATACGCCCCGCGAATCGACGTCTTCCCGTCCCCGAACGGATCGTAGGCAAAGCCCACGCGCGGCGCCGGATTGAACAGATGCCCCGTCATGCAACCGTGCGGGACTCCGCCCTTGCCGCACTGCTGTAAACCAAGATACGGATTCCCGCTCCCGGGGATGATGGCGCCTTCCTGGCCGGTGATCGCCCCCGTCGCATCGATCTGCGGAGCCTGCGCCAGGTTATACACGGCCGGATTGAAGTTATACGCCTGATCGTATTTCTCCGTGTACAGCCCGAACATACTCAACCGCAGTCCTAAGTTCAACGTCAGCCGCTTGCTTACGTGCCAGTCATCCTGGAAGTACGGCTCGAAGATCTTATACCGGTTGTAATACTTGATCTTGTTGTTCGTCTGCTGGTAGGACGCGATGTTGCCCGTCAGCATATCCGCGAATGCGTTCCCCGTGCTCACCGGCGACGTGTTCGAGAACGTCAGAATCCCCTGCACATACGGGCTGTTGAACTCGTTCTTCTGCGCCGCGATAAATGACGCGCCCATGTACATGTTATGCCCGCCGGCGATCTTGCTTATCTGGTCCTTGTACTCGTACGTCGGGTTCGCGTTGTTCCAAGGGAAGTAGCCGCTGTCCAGGCTGAACCCGCTCTGGTCGTAGTTCACCCCTCCGTGTACCACCACCGCCGGCAGCAGCCCGCCGAACCCGTTGTTATACAGCCCCGTCATCGTCATGCTCGACGGCCTCTGCACCGGCCCCGTCGCGTTCAGGAAAATGTGGTCCGTCGTATAACTGAACGTAAATTCGTTCAGCAGCGTCGGTGACAGGTTCGCCGTCAGGTTCGCCACCATGCTCACCCCCGGCCCCACGAAGTTCGTCCCCACCGTCGGGAACGACGCCCCGTTGCCCCACAGCGGCGTCGGGTTCACCGTGCTCCAGGAATCGTGAATGAACCGGAAGAACATGCGCACGTTGTCGGTGAAATTCTCGTCAACGCGCCCCAGTTCCTCCCGGTAATGTGTCGGCTGCGCCGGAGCCGCCTGGTAATACGACGCGATGCCGCTCCCCACGTTCGGCGCCGGCAGCATGTTCAGCATCGCCTTCGCGTTCGAATCGATCGGCACCGTGTTGTTCGGATAATACCCTCCCGTCAGCCGGTTCACCGGACAGTCCGGAAAGTTCGTCGCATCCACCGGCGAGCCCGCCGTCGGACATACGTCGGAGAAATTCCCCTGCTGCTCCGCCACCGACGGCTCCTGCTGATAGAACGACTGCCCCGGCACGACATCCCGCCGCCATTCCTCGGAGAAAAAGAAAAACGTCTTGTCCTTGTTCTTGTTGTAATGCCCCGGAATGTACACCGGCCCGCCGATCGTATAGCCGAAATCGTTCTTCTTGTACTCCGGCACGTTCGCATTGAAGAAGTTCCGCGCGTTAAAGTCGTTGTTCCGCAAAAACTCAAATACGTCCCCATGGAACTCTGTCGTCCCGGACTTCGTCACCGTCTCGATCGTCCCGCTCCCGTTCCTCCCATATTGCGCGCCGTAGTTCGACGTCATCACCTTCACTTCCGCAATCGCGTCCACGTTCGGATACACATTCAACGTCTGGTTGCTCCCGTTGTCCATCACGTTCCCGCCGTCAAGCTCCCAGTTGTTGTTCTCCGTCCGCCCGCCGTTCATCGACATCGACACGTTCCCCGCCACGCCCACCAGCCCTTCATCCTGACCCGACTGGTTGCTCACGCCCGGCACCAGCGTCACCAACTGCGTAAAGTTCCGCCCGTTCAGCACAAGCTGGCTGATCTCCTTGCCCGTCACCACACCCGACATCTCCGACGACTGCGTCTCCACCTGAGCCACGCTCGTCCCTTGTACGCTCACCTCGCTCGACAACTGCCCCACTTCGAGGTTCGCGTCCACGCGCGCCTTCTGGTTGATTCGCAGAATCACGCCCGTCGCCTCATACTTCTTGAACCCTTGCGCCGAAATCGTCAGGTTGTACGACCCCGCCGTCAACCCACCGATCAGGTAATCGCCGTCATCGTTCGTCTTCGCTTTCAACTCGACCTTCGTGCCCACGTTCACCAGGGACACATCCGCCCCGGGAATGATCGCTCCCGTCGAGTCCCTCACCGTGCCGGTGATCGAAGAGCTTGTTTGAGCGATTGCGCTCACGCTAATGAGCAGAAATGAACACACAAACGCCGTTCGGCGCAATGACCACATGATCGATATCCCTCTCCCCAATCGGAACTTTTGATTATCGTAAGCGAACTCGCGCACACTTTCAAGCAGATTTTTTGTTTTTTTTGTTAGGTCCCTTTCGTTTGCCTCCGGTTTCCCTACCCTTCGGACTGCCTCACGTTTGCTCACGAAATCGCCACACCCTTGCGGCTATACTGGAACCGGTGGACCACGCCGTCTTCACCGCCATGCCCCCTTCTCTTCTCACCTCCGACGTGCCCGGCGCGGTCCGCGCCCGGGCCGACTTCGAGCGCGTCTGCCAGAACCTCGACGACACCCAGCGCCAGCACATCGAACGCCTCGCCGCTTCCTCCGCTTCCCCGCACCAGGCGCTCCACTACCTCGCCGCACTCCGCTCCCGCGCCCCGCAAGCCTTCGACTTCCTCCTCGCCCACCCCCTCCACCTCCGCGCCGCCACCCAGGTCTTCTCCGTCTCCCGCTTTCTCTCCGAAAGCTGCCTCGAACACCCCGAATGGCTCACCGGCCTCGACGACCTCGACCGCGCCCGCTCCGCCGAACAGTACGCCGCCTCCCTCGCCGACGAACTCAGCCGCGCTTCCGGCGGCCGCATCGAACCCGTCCTCCTCGCCCGCTTCCGCCGCCGCGAACTCCTCCGCATCCTCGCCCGCGACCTGCTCTCCCTCGCCGGCCTCGCCGAAATCACCGAAGAAATCTCCAGCCTCGCCGACGCCGTCCTCGAGATCTGCTACGAGCGCTTCTACACCGACCTCGCCGCCCGCCACGGCGAA
>DAIDIH010000391.1 GCA_027459465.1 Bryobacterales bacterium
ACAAGATCTTCAATCTCTACTTCTCCACCAAAACCGGTGGAAGCGGCATCGGACTCGCCATGACTTTCCGGCTCATTCAACTGCACGGTGGTACAATCGACCTTTCAGACGAGCCAGGCCCCGGCGCCAGTTTCCGGATTATTCTTCCTGAAGCGACCCCCGCCGGCGAACCGGAGGCGCCCATCCTTGCACACGGCTGATTCCCTCCGGCTCGCGGCTTCGTCCGGAAGTTTCTGAACGTGCGTTCATCGCTCCCCATCGCGGTCGTTGTCGCTCTGGCTCTTGCCACCGGAGCTTGCCATCGCCGGCATAAGACGCCGATGCCCGTGCCTTCCACCCCGTCCGCCGCGCCGCCTTCGGAAGCCGCTCCGCCGCCCCCGCCCCAACTGCCGCCCCAGCCCGCGCAGCAACCGACCCAGGGTGAGCAGACGCCCGGAGAAACCCTTCCGCCGGCCGGGACACAAACTCCGGCAACGCACCGGAACCACCACCGTGCACATCACAAAACATCTACGCCGGCGGTAACGGAAACCGCGCCAAAACCCGTACCGCAGCCGGTAGCGCCCGCACCCCCGCCTGCGCCTGCCGCCCCGCTGCAACTCGGCGCCATGCTTACTCCCGAGCAGCGCCGCGCTCTCGTCGAGGCCATCGACGCAAGCGCCGCCCGCGCGCGCCACAACCTGTCCGTCATTTCGATCTATCACCTGACGCCCTCCCAGACCGAAACCGCGAACCAGATCCGCAGCTTCCTCAGACAAGCGCAAGCCACCCGCGATTCCGACCCGGAGGCCGCCCGCAGCCTCGCCGAGCGCGCAGACCTGCTCAGCCGCGACCTGCTCAAGAGCGTGCAATAGCTCGGCGCCACAAAGAAAACCGGCCTTCAGGCTCTGCGCCTAAAGGCCGGCTGATTCGCACCGAATTTGTTCCCGCGTTATTGTTGCGAGGCGCTCTGCTCGCTCACGCTGCTGTTCTGCGACTGCATCGCCGGGCTCGTCGAGGTTCCCGGAATCTGCCGCGTGAACACCCGTACATCCACCCGCCGGTCTTCCTTGTTCGCGCGCTGTCCGCCTGTATCGGCCTCGCCCACACCCAGTTGATGGATCATCCGCAGCGGCACATTCTGGCTCGCCAGATACCGAACCACCGCATCCGCCCGCTGCTGGCTCAATGTGAGGTTGTAGCTCTTGGCGCCCACACGGTCCGTGTAGCCTTCCACTTCGATCACTACGCCCTTCATCGATCCCAGACTCTTCACCAGATCGCTCAACTGCGCTTCCTGGTCCGGCGTCAGCCTGCTCCTGCCAAACGGGAAATACACTTTCTTCGTGTCCGCCAGCCGGTAGCTGTCGAGGTTGTCCACCGTCCCGCGAAGAGCGTCGGAGGTTTCCTGCGCCAGCGACTTCGCGCCGTCAGCCCGCTGTCCGGCCTGCAGCGCGGCGTCGTTGGCCTTGGCTGCCGCCAGGTTCGCGTCCTTCGCGGACTTGCCTGCATCGGTCGCCTTCTCATCCGCAACCGACACTTGACGGTCCAGATCCCCGATCGCCTGCTTGTTGTCGGCGGTCTGCTTCTGAACCTCGTTTACCTGGTTTTGCACCGGGGCGATCGCCTGCTGCACGTGCTTCTTCGTCGCCAGGCAGCCCCAGTTCCCAAGCGAAAGTAACGTCACTCCCGCCAACAGGGCGGGCGCCTTCATAATTGTCATAATCCCTCTTCTCCTCGCCTGCCTCACGGCAGTGTGGTCGCTGTTAATTCGTGCAACCAACGTTCCAACGGCTAAATCCCTTGATTTTCGCGTCGCTTCCCCGCGCCGGCAAGTAAAAGTTACGCAGCGGCAGCGCTCCGCTTACATTGACAAGGTAGTTCTGCCAAACCGGTCGTCTGAGAACCGCGGGAAGAACCGTAAGGCCCGCGAAAACACACGCTACGTTGCCTTAGGTTCCGCTACCGTCCGGCCTGCCATCACTTCCGGCGTGCGCCGGCGGGCGTACAAAAAGTAAATCACCAACCCGATCGCAAGCCAGACAAAGAACCGGATCCATGTCAGCAGTGGCAGCCCCATCATCAATAACAGACAACAGGCGATCGACAGCAGCGGCACCAGCGGCACCAGCGGCACGCGGAAGGTCCGCGGCCTTTCGGGCTGTTTCTTGCGCAGCACGATCACTCCCGCCGCCACCACGATAAAAGCGAACAGCGTGCCGATGTTCGATAACTCCGCGAACGTGTCGATGTCCCAAATCCCCGCCGGCACGCCCACGACGAAACCCGCAATCCACGTGCTGACGTGCGGCGTCTGAAAGCGCCGGTGCACTTTGCTGAACATGTCCGGCAGCAACCGGTCCCGCGACATCGCGAACCACACCCGCGCCTGGCCGTACTGATACACCAGCAGCGAGCTCAGCATCCCCATCAGAGCGCCCGCCGTAACAACCAGACGCAGCCGGTTATAGCCCAGCGCTTTGAGTGCATCGGCCACCGGCGAGTCCGTGTCCAACGTCTGATAATGCGCAATGCCGGTCAGCACCAGCGACACCGAACCGTAAAGCAACGTGCACAAAATCAGCGTCGCGATGATGCCCACCGGCAGATCCCGCTGCGGCCGCTTGCACTCTTCCGCCGCCGTCGATACCGAATCGAATCCGATGTACGTGAAGAACACGATGGAGGCGCCTGTAAGCACGCCCGAAAATCCATGCGGCGCGAACGGATGCCAGTTCGACGGATGAATCGCCCTCGCCGCCCCCGCGCAGAAGATCACGATGGCAAGCACCTTGATGGCCACCATCACCGTGTTCGTCTCCGCGCTCTCCCTCACGCCGCGCACTAGAATCCACGTCACCAGCATCGTGATCAGCAGCGCCGGTATGTTGAAGATCCCTTCCGGCTGGCCCGGCGCCGGATACATCGGATACGCGATCGCCCCCGGTAAATGCACTCCGAATATGTTGTCGCCTAAGTCTTGTAAGTACGCCGAAAAGCCAACCGCGACGCTCATGTTCGACACGGCGTACTCGAGGATCAGGTCCCATCCGATAATCCAGGCGAAGATCTCGCCCAAAATCGCGTAAGCGTAGGTATAAGCGCTGCCGGCGATCGGAATCATCGACGCCAGTTCTGCGTAACACAGCGCCGCGAAGAAACACGCCACCGCCACCAGCACGAACGACAGCGTGATCGCCGGCCCCGCGCCCGGACGGCCGAGCGTCGTCGCCCCGTGCACGCCGTTCATCAGCAGATCGAGGATCGTGGCGTGAAAAACGCTCTCGATCTTCTCGACCTTGCCCGCCGCCGCGGTCCCCGTCAGCGTGAAGATGCCCGACCCGATCACCGCGCCCACGCCCAACGCCGTCAGGCTCCACGGCCCCAGCGTCTTGCGCAGCCGCCGGGCCGGCTCCTCCGACGCGGCGATCAGATCGTCGATGCTTTTCGTCCGCAGCAGCGAACTCAACCCATCCCTCCGGCTTGCCGTCCATCGGTCATGGGGGAAGTATCCACGCTGCGCTGGCTCCCGCCGCGGACTAACGCTTCCGCTGGCCCTTCACCATCTTCTTCACTTTCTTCTTCTGCGAACCGCGCGCCACGCCCGCCGCCCGCTTGGCCTTCGGCGCCGCCTTCTTCCGCGCGGCCCGCTTCAGCGCCTTGCGCTCTTCTTTGTCGGTAGTTGCTTTGGTATTCATTCTTCGATTTTGACCCCCGCGTATTTCTCCACCAGCTTTTTCAAGCCGTACCTGGGAAAGTTTACTGTAAGTTTGGCGTCTTCGCCATCTCCCTCGCGCCGCAGCACCGTGCCGCGGCCGTACTTGGGATGCTGAATCTCGGTCCCCGGGCCGATCCCC
>DAIDIH010000392.1 GCA_027459465.1 Bryobacterales bacterium
CGGTCACCGCCGCCACGCCGCCCGACATCGCCCCCGAGCCCCCCAAACTGCCCGCTGGCGCCATCTCTTCGCTACCCACCACTTCTCACACATCCGGCTTCCATCGCTTCACTGCCCCCCAACAAACAACTCCCCCACCCCACTACGTCATCCGCCTCGACGCCTTCGGCGCCCCCCACCTCGTCCCCGACACCCAAACACCGCCCAACCACCCCACCCCCAATAGCCCCCGCACAAGATACTAACTATGTCCTACATACCTCAACCGAACTTACTTCAAAAGCATTCGCCCCATTCCGAAAGTAACGCCCTGAATTCTCTCCACCCCATCGCGGCAAGCCTCGGCCTGCCACTCACCCAAGCGCGCCTGAGTAAGTGGGTCGTCCAGTCGTCGCAATCCGGAACAGTCTCCATCGGGAAGTTCGGGCTCCCTGTCTCGCTCGAAATCAGCCGTTTTAGCATGACGGTCGCAAACCCTCATACAGGCAAGGCGCTCGATGTCTCCGGGATTGGGGCCGGCGTAGGCGCCGGAGAAGGATTGTTCCCAGTCTCATACACAGGTTCGCTACCCGCACCGCATCTTCCCGACGTGTACACCAGAATCGTTCTCGGGCCAGCCAGCCACGATTCTATGGGCTCTCGGCTCTTCGAGGGAGTGGCCATGGCCTTTCACCTCGGCTTTGGAGCGGGCGTGTCGCTCGCCGACGGAATCCTGCTCTTCCTCTCCGCCCTCCCTCCTCCGCCGCGGACAGCCAATACCGGCGTCGCGCAGTTAGACCGCCTTCTCTCGCCGGATCTCGTCGCATGCGTCAAAGCTTGGACCCTCGCCACCGGCCTTAGTTACGACGTCGGCATCTCCATCAGCGCCAGCGCCATCCTCTACGGTGTCACCTCCGCGCCGCATCACGACCACAGTTGCCCGGCCATTCGAGGCCCCGTACTCCGCTTCAACCCGGTAAAACTCCCCGGCGCCGCAGGCTCCACACCCTCCCTCGCCTTCCCCGGCAAATAAGCCGGAGCCTATGACCGTCCCAAGTCAACCCAATCCGGTGGCAACACGCAACGACCGCGTTCGTTGCATAATCGCCAGCACCTCAAACATTCTGGCGGAGTCAACAGACGCTAACCACAGCCGCGCACAGGGAGGGCGCGAGGATGAGAGAACTCTATCTGGCCGTTCGCTTCATCGAAGTACTGGCCGCATTCCTGATCGTAATAGCAGCCATCGCCGTTTTCCTCAGGTGGCTAAGGAGGAAGTGAAATGAATGGGGAGATCGGCGGCGGCAAAGGCGCGGAAGTCTGGAAACGGCGCCTCGGTTGGACACTCGCGATCACGGGGGCAGTGCTGTTCTCGCTCTGGGCCATCAGCGCCACCGTGGATCTCACGATATGGGGAGCCTACAACCATTTCATCAGTAACTTGCGCGACCGCCTCGGGATTAACAGATATCTTGCCAACGCATTGAGTTTGGTTTTTATCGTACCGTTTTTCGTGGGGGTGAAGTACTACCTCTTTTCGCTTCGTGATCGGCATCGCAAAAGGCAGGTCGGGCTCACGATGTTACTCGGCCTCGGAGTCTTGTACAACCTGGCTTTGTACTTCGGAACCCGAGATGCGAACATCGGGCAAGAGCGACCAATTAAATACTATGCCCTTGTTCCTGGCGGCGTCGTGTTCTCCGATCACCCCGGCACTGAGCCGAAGTACGGCGTTCCATTTCGGCCCGTGACGAAGGACAACGTCAGGAGGTTGATGCGCATTCAGCAGGGCCGTATAGAGGCCGTGCCCGATCCTGCGCACCACGATTGGTTTGACCAAGTCGTCGGCGATCCCCTCTTGTGGTACAGCGGAGACGCAAAGAACGGCTTCCGGTTCTATGACGGACCTGGTCACGACCCCGCAACGGATGAGGAACTGAAGCCTGTTACACCCGAGTTCCGCCGAGAGTGGCAGGAAGCCGAAAAGCGCAGCCGCCCCATCGCGGACCAAGCAGGGGTAATCGTGGTCGACTCCGCGACATACGGTTCCAATTGCGGTGCCGACACGGGAAATGATACCGGCAACCTTGCAGCGCAATGCAATGGCCACCAGCAGTGCGTCTACCGCGTCAGCAATCAGCGTCCCGGAGGCGATCCAACCCCAGGCTGTACGAAGAATTATGCGGCTCAGTACCACTGCTCTAACAGCCCCGGAGATTTCAGACGTGCAATCCACCAGCCTTTTCG
Organism: Bryobacterales bacterium; assembly: GCA_027459465.1. Lineage (GTDB taxonomy): Bacteria > Acidobacteriota > Terriglobia > Bryobacterales > Bryobacteraceae > JAJYKC01. The sequence goes on from DAIDIH010000392.1 coordinate 2,227, forward strand.
CTACGAAAACTACACAATTGTGTTGACCTGTGACACTTCGCAGACTCCCCCGGCCTCGCCCGATATTGGAGGGAGTGAGTGGCAGGGAACTGTGGGAGGCGCATCCGCGAGTTTGCACGTCGGCCATGACGGGGCAAACGGCGGCATCCTTGGTAAGGTCACCTATAAGGGCGTGGCGGAGGATGTTTTGGTTTCGAGGGACGAAAATGGATCTGTCTTGTTGCGAGGGCAGCGTTTTCAGTTGCTAAACGGGAGCGGGTCCTTCGCACTCGATACTTTCGAGGGACGGGTTTCCACCGACGGGCAGCAGATGCAAGGCTCATTCGTCGACGACGCTGGCCGACGTGGCCAATGGCAGTTTACAAGACTTCGCGATAATGGCGCTCCCCAGACAGACGGTGCTCGCAGTGCCCCCGCGGCCGTTGCGGATCTGTCTACTCTCGATGTGCACCCCGCTGATCCGCACACGTGCGAGAAGCCGGACGCGGCATATTATGCAAACTGGGGACCGGAACGCCCAGCACCCGCCGGTAGCGGCCAACTTAGAGATCCCCAGTTTCTGTTCGACGTTCGCCACGAAGAGAACGAGACGACGATCAACTGGGCGGCCGGTTTTCGCGGAACGGTTCCGGTCTGCTTCGTCGTGGATGCGAACGGAGACCCCGCCGATATTCGCTTCCCCCAATCTCCGGGAACTGATCTCGAGGAGCACATTAAGGCGAAGATCGGCGGCTGGCGGTATAAGCCTGGCACCATTACGCAGAGCTGGTTGGATCAGCCGCATCCTATCGCAGTTCAGATCGCGTTCGACTTCGTCTTCAGATAGCGATTCCATAGGGCGGCCGTTGCTCCGTTAAACCGTTAGAGGCTGATTGGCCGCTCGACGTGATTGAAGCCCAACGCCCTCCTCAGCATTCCTCACCAACCCCGCCGCCGAATCCGCCTGCGCTACGGCCCCAACGTCCACACCCTAGGCAACCCCATTTCTCTCGCCCCGCCAAATGACCACCCGAATAGGCACGAATCATATCGCCTATCTCTCTGATCTATACTTTGACGACTTTGATAATCAAAACGGCTACTACCTCAGTTCCAGTCCGATCGTGAACGGAAACGTCGATCTCACCGTCGCTTCCACCCTTCCCATCGCAGTAAGCCGTGACCCCAACTCGCAAACCTTCGAAGATAAACCTATGATTGCCGCCGATAATTCCCGGAATCACACAACGCAAGGGAATGTCTACGCAGCCTGGGTGCACTAGCTCGCTCAGCAGTATTGGTCCGCCGGCGGCCAGATTCAGGTCGCACGCTCCGCCGATCACGAAGTTACCTTCACCACGCCCGTCATCGTAAGTCCCTCATCACAGGTCAATAACGTCCAGGCGCCGCAGATTGCAGTCGATCCGATGGGACGAGTCATCGTATCCTGGCTGTATTGTCTCGACTATGAGCCTGTAAACTATCAATTCCACGATAAGTGCATGCAGAGTCAGATTTGGGGAGCTGTATCCACCGACGCTGGCGCAACCTTCGGCAAGCCATGCAACTTACCCCCACCCACAACGACCTCGATGGCAGCGGATTCCAGTCATATTATCGAAAGTGGAGCGCTCCAGCCATGGCCGTGGATCCCCGCACCCGTCAAATTGCCATCGTATATCCAGACCAAAAGGACGCGAATTCAGCAATCGAATCTGTCCAATGCCCTCCCGCCTTTTCGGGAGCTTGCTCGTCTCCGGCTGCCGTATATGACGTCAACGACGGCCAGCGAGTTTTTCCCGCCGTTGCCATCGACAACCTCGGCATAGTCCACATCAGTTGGTACGACAGTCGCAATGATCCCACAAGCCTTTACTCTTCAGATCTCGACGTTTACGCAACATATGCAAATTCCGTCGCTCAGCCGTTTCACCCGAACGTCCGGGTAACTCCCTCCACGATCAACTTCGACATCGCCGATACCATTCCCTCCGGCTTTATTGGAGACTACTCAGGCATCACCGCAGTCTCAGGCATAGCGCGACCCGCTTGGACAGACAGCACACTCAGCGCGACAACTGTAACCGTGCCCAATCGCAATTAGCATGGCGGCAGTGAATCACGAAAAGTGATGGCTGAATGGGCGCCGCAAGGCGCCCACCTTATTTCAACCTCGTCTGCGGGGATCTCCACCGGATGTCACCGTCCGTCCCAACCCCCACCTCCCACCCCGATCTGTTGTAACATCCCCTCGTACCACCCCATGCCCGAAAAACCCACAACCGCCCCCGGCTCCCCGCTCCTCCGCCGCGAATTCCTCGCCCTCTCCACCACGGCCCTCGCCGCACCCGCCACCCCCTCCACCATCACGATCCTCCTCACCCCCAACGACCCCATCGCCTCCGCCGCCCCGGTCCGCTGGGCCTCCACGCACCTCGCCCAAACCCTCCACGCCAAACACCTCGCCTGCCGCATCGTTCACTCCGCCTCCGAAGCCGCCTCCGCCTCGCACCTCATCCTCCCCACTCACAACCCCAAACTCCCCACCCCTGAATCCTTCACCCTCGCTCCCACCCACCGCAACGGAACCCCCGCCACCACCGCCTCCGCCGCCGGCCCCCGCGGAGCCGTCTACGCCCTCCTCGAACTCGCCGACCGCGTCGACTTCTCGCCCAACCCCCTCCACGCCCTCACCCTCGCCGCCCCAATCGAAGAACACCCCGCCAACGAAATCCGCAGCATCAACCGCGCCTTCTGTAGCGAAATCGAAGACAAACCCTGGTTCTACGACGAAACCTTCTGGCGCGCCTATCTCACCCTCCTCGCCACCCACCGCTTCAACCGCTTCAACTTCACCCTCGGCCTCGGCTACGACTTCCCCAAAGGAGTCACCGGCGACTACTTACACTTCCCCTACCCCTACTTACTCGACGTCCCCGGCTACAACGTCCGCGTCGTCCCCCTCGCCGCCGCCGAACGCGACCGCAACTTACACGCCCTCCAGTTCATCGCCCGCGAAACCACCGCCCGCGGCCTCCATTTTCAGCTCGGCATCTGGACCCACGCCTACCAATGGACGGACAGCCCCAACGCCCACCACCGCATCGAAGGACTTACACCCGAAACCCACGCCGCTTACTGCCGCGACGCTCTCGCCCTCTTACTTCACTCCTGCCCCGAGATACAAGGACTTACTCTCCGGGTCCACGGCGAAAGCGGAGTCCCCGAAGGCAGTTACTCCTTCTGGCAAACCGTCTTCGAAGGCATCCGCAAAGCCGGCCGCCCCGTCGAAATCGACATGCACGCCAAAGGCGTCGACCGGAAAATGATCGATATCGCCCTCGCCACCGGCATGCCAGTGAAGCTCTCCCCCAAATACTGGGCCGAACACATGGGTCTCGGCTACCATCAGGCCGCCATCCGCGAACTCGAAATGCCCCGCGAAGACTCGCCCAAAGACTCGATCTTCGCCTTGAGCAACGGCTCCCGCCGCTTCCTCCGCTACGGCTACGGCGACTTACTCACTCGCGATCGCAAATACGGCGTCCTCTTCCGCCAATGGCCCGGCACCCAGCGCGTCCTCCTCTGGGGCGACCCCGCAACCGCCGCCGCCTTCGGCCGCTCCTCCCACTTCTGCGGCGCAGACGGCATGGACATCTGCGAGCCCCTCTACTTCAAAGGACGCGAAGGCTCGGGCCTTCCTGGCGGCCGCTGCGCTTACTCGGACACTTCCCTCAACCCCCGCTACGACTTCGAAAAGTTCACTTACTCCTACCGCCTCTGGGGCCGCCTGCTCTACAACCCTAACGCCGATCCCGACTCCTGGCGCCGCTACTTGCGAGCTACCTTCGGCCCCGCCGCCACCCCGCTCGAAAACGCCCTCAGCCACTCGAGCCGAAGCCTCCCCCTCCTCACTGCCGCCCACTTACCCTCCGCCTCCAACCACTCCTTCTGGCCCGAAATCAACACCAACATGCCCATCGTCGCCGGCAGCGAACCCGCGCCTTATTCCGACACGCCCAAACCAGTTTGTTTCGCCACCGTCAGCCCGCTCGACCCCGAAATGTTCTCCTCCGTCCTCGAACACGTCAACAGCTTGATCGATGGCCGCTGGAGCCCAAAATACTCGCCCCTCGAAGTCGCCGCCTGGCTCGACGCCGGCGCCTCCCGCGCCGAATCCGATCTCGCCTCCGCCCGTGCCGCCCTGCCCCACGCCCCCAACGCCGAATTCCGCCGCGCCGCCTCCGACATCGCTATCCAATTCGGCCTCGCCCGCTTCTTCGCCGCCCAAATGCGCAGCGCCGCCTGGTTCGAACTCTACCGCCAGTCCTCCGACCGCGCCGCCGCCGCCCGCGCCCTCGCCGAATACCGCCTCGCCCGCGAAAGTTGGGCCACCCTCGCCGCCTCCGCCCAAAACATCTACCGCTCCGACATCACCTACGGCCGCACCCCCGAACGCCGCCTCGATTGGTCCGCCCGCCTCGCCGCCATCGACTTGGACCTCCACGCCATGGAAGCCGCCCTCACCGCCGAAGGCCCCCTCCCCAACCCCGCGCCCCCGCCCGCAACGCCCATCGCAAAGTTACTCGACCAACCCCATCGCTCCGCCTTCCAAGCCGCCCACACGCCCCCGCCGTCCTTCCAACCCGGGTCGCCCGTCCCTCTCTCCCTCACCGTCGCCCCCGCCGGCTTACCCTCCGTCCGCTACGCCCGCCTCCACTATCGCCGCGTCAACCAGGCCGAACGCTGGCAAACCCAGGACATGAACTCCGCCAACGCCACTTACATCGCCGCCATCTCCGCCACTTACTCGAAATCCCCCTACGCCCTCCAGTATTACTTCGAGTTAGGCAATGGAAACGAAACCCCAGCCCTGATCCCCGGCTTCAACACCAACCGATCCAACCAGCCTTACTACACAATAATGCAATCGGCTTTCAGCACGCGGCACTCAGCCTAAATCGTTGCGCAAGCAACGAGGACCCAACCGCACGGGAAACGCCCCTAGTATTACTCCGTTAAGTGAGTATGGACTGCGCGAGCGCCACACTTCAGCGCCGCAGTAGGCGCAAACGCCCGTCCACGTGAACAGGAGATACTGAATCTCACGTCGCGTCCTCGGCGGGGTCGACCCAGAAGTTTTGCCTCGTCCGGGGAATTCGTGGGCGATTGGCGGGCTCAGCGGGGAGGCTGACCGAGGAATCGGTGGAACTTCCGGCAGGTGGAATCAAAGGATCGCTGTTGTTGCTCTGAGCTGACGCCGTAGATCAGCGGACCACCCTCA
>DAIDIH010000393.1 GCA_027459465.1 Bryobacterales bacterium
TTGCTGTTCGCCCCGGCCGCCGGCGCCGAAACCCGCCGCCGCATCGCCGACAAGACCGCCAACAGCCGCGAAGCGCTCAGCGGCTCCGGCCAGGACATGATCGACCGCGGCCGCGAACTCTACGAGCGTGGACGCCAGATCGTCGACGAAGCCGCCGAAATGTTCGAACGCGGCCGGCAACTGATGGAAGAGGCGCCCAAACCCGAACCCCAGGAGTAACTTCATGACAACCACAACCACCGCCGCGGGCGTGCCGGCCTTGCCCGCGTTCCGCAACGAACCCGTCGACACTTTCTCATCCGATACGTCCCGCCACAACGCCGCCAACGTGCTCCGGCACATCAAAGCGGAACTCGGCCGCGAGTACGCGCTCCGCATCGCCGGACGCCGCGTCAAAACCGGCGACCATCTCCGCAGCGTCAACCCGTCCCGCCCCGCGGAAATCGTCGGCATCCACGAAATGGCCACCGCGGATCTGGCCCGCGAAGCGATCGTCGACGGGCACGCCTACTTCCCCGAGTGGGCCGCCACGCCCGTCTCGCGCCGCATCGAACTCGTCGTCGAAACCGCCGCCATCATCCGCCGCCGCAAGCTCGAGTTCGACTCCTGGCTCGTGCTCGAAGCCGGCAAAACATGGTTCGAAGCCGACGCCGACGTCAGCGAAGCCATCGACTTCTGCGAATACTACGCCCGCCAGATGGCCAAGCTTGCCTCGCCCGCCGAAGTCCACCAGATGCCCGGCGAACACGACGAGATGATCTATCTTCCGCTCGGCGTGGGCCTCATCATCCCGCCGTGGAACTTCCCGCTCGCCATCCTCACCGGCATGACCGTCGCGGCGCTGGTCACCGGCAACACCGTCGTCATCAAGCCGTCGAGCGAAACGCCCACCATCGCCGCCAAGTTCGCGGAAGTGCTCGAAGAAGCCGGCTTCCCGCCGCGCAGCTTTTCCCTCGTCACCGGCCGCGGTTCCGTCATCGGCGACCTCATGGTCGAGCATCCGCTCACCCGGTTCATCTCTTTCACCGGCTCGCGCGAAGTCGGCCTGCGCATCGTCGAACTCGCCGCCAAGCCGCGCCCCGGCCAGATCTGGATCAAGCGCGTCATCGCCGAGATGGGCGGCAAGGACGCCATCGTCGTGGATGCCGGCGTGGACATCGACGATGCGGTGAAAGGCGTGATCGCCTCCGCCTACGGTTACCAGGGCCAGAAATGCTCAGCCTGCTCCCGCGCCATCGTCCACCAGGACGTCTACGACGAGTTTGTTTCCAAGTTACAGGCCGCCGCGTCTTCACTTACTGTCGGACCCTCAGAAGAAGTTACTAACTACATGGGTCCGGTCATCAACGAAGGCGCCCTGAAGACCATCCGCAATTACATCGAAACCGGCAAAAGCGAAGGCCGGCTCGTCTGCGGCGGCGAACGCGCCGCGGGCGACGGCTACTTCCTTCAGCCCACCGTCATCGCCGACGTCGACGAAAAAGCGCGCGTATTCCAGGAAGAGATCTTCGGGCCGGTGCTCGCCGTCACCAAAGCGCGCGACTTCAACCACGCCCTCGATCTGGCCAACGCGACCGAATACGGCCTCACCGGCGCGGTTTACACCAACTCGCCGGAGAAGATCGACCTCGCCAAACGCAAGTTCTTCGTCGGCAACCTCTACATCAACCGGAAGTGCACCGGCGCGATGGTCGGCGCGCACCCCTTCGGCGGCTTCAACATGTCGGGCACGGACTCGAAAGCCGGCGGACCCGATTACCTGTTGCAGTTTGTGCAGTCGAAGTCGATCGCCGAACGAATTCGCTGAAGTTGTGTTAGTCTGAGAAAGCCCCGATTTGAAGGGGACCAACTAGTCACAACTCCAGGGTCGACTACGATCGACACGGCGGGGGATGGCCCGGACATCGGGTTCATCCCCTTCCTGTTTTTTAGCGCGTTTTTAGGAACTTCACTCCCTCGAACGCGATGTCGTCCGGCGTCGCGGCCAAGTCCCGCCAGATGCTTGTCGCCGCGGCGATCTCCGGAATGCCCGAGCCGAAACTCTCGATCACCGTCCAGGAGTCGTAGCCCAAAACACGAAGCGCATGAAATGTTTCGGCCCACGGAACGTGCCCGGTGCCCGGCGTGCCGCGGTCGTTTTCGGAGGCGTGAAAATGAAGGATGTGCTTGCCGGCCGTCGCGACCGCCGCGGGAATCGACTTCTCCTCGATATTCGAATGGAACGTGTCGAACAACACGCCGATGCGCGGATGCGGCGCCGCCTCGCACAGCGCAACCGCGTCCGCCGCGGTGTTCAAGAAAAACGTCTCGAACCGGTTGAGCGGCTCAACCGCGAGATTCACCCGCGCCGCATCGAGCGCGGGCGCGAGCGACAGCAACCCCTCGGCGCAGTAGTTCCACTCGTCCTGCGTTCTTCGGCGGCCCGGCAAGTAACCGACCGCCGAGCAGAACGGGCCGGCAAGAACCGGCGCACCCAACTCGCCGGAGGCTTCAATGGCCTGTTTGAGGAAACCGAGCGTCGCCTCGCGCGCCGCATCGCCCGGCGGCGCGAGCAGCGTCTGGCGGCCCGAGAGCGCGGTGCAGACCGTGCACTCCAGACCCGAATCGGCGAGCGCGCGGCGCACCTTCGCGATGGGAAACCCGTCGAAGGAAAACCGCGCGATCTCGACGCCGTCGAAGCCGGCCGCCTTGATGCGCGCGAGCAGCGGAAAATGCTCCTCGCCGAACGCGGCGGTCCACAGCAGAGTGTTGATGCCGAACTTCATCCCAGGACCGCGGCCGGCTCAGGAACCATCGCTTCGAGCGGGTCCAGCGCCATCGGCGGCACGTCGGGGTTATGCGGCCCGAAGTGCTTCAGGATGACAAGATCATCGGTGGCGCTCGAGTTGGTGATCTTCACGCCGCGCGCAGCCGCCGCGGCGGAGACGAACAACTCGTCCTGCGTCATCTGGCCGAAGCGGATCAGCGTCGGCGTCTCGACCGCGTGTACGCCGATCGAACCATGGCCCTGCGCCAGGATCAGTCCGTATGCCGCCGAGTCGCGGACCACGACGGTCCGGCCCGGATGCACGGTCAGTTCCTTCGCCGAGTAATATTGCGGGGCGGCGTAGGTGATCCATTTTTCGACATAGCCGTCTTCGAGCATCGCCGCTTCATCGCGCACCGGCTTGGGGAAGAAGCGGTTGTGGAGGCAGAACTCGGGATCGACGTTGGCTTCCCAGTCGAGCATGCCGAGGATGTAGTCGTAGTCGTGATGATGCTCGGGCGGGACGTCCTTGACGAGCAGGTCCCAGGGGACGAAGCGCCCGTCCACCAGCGACTGGAACATGGCGAAGACGTCGGAGTTTACCTGCGGCTCGTAAGTCACCAGCGACCCCGGCGCGTGGAGCACGCCGGGGTTGATCTGCCAGCCGCTGCCCGGCTGCAGTTTGTAGGCGCGCGAGTGATACAGAATGCCGTTGTCGCCTTCGTTCCAGCGGTCGAGACACCGCCGGATGTCGTCCTTCGTCGTGCCGGGCTCGAGGCCCATGAAGGTGTAGGCGAAGTCGTTCCGAAGCTGGTTGTACTGGGTAGGAAAGTAATACGCTTCGGGCTTGGGCTTGCGGCCGACGCGCGCGGCGAACTCGGCGTTCTGGTGAATGTGGTGCGGGATGGGGCCGAGGTTGTCGAAGAACTTGCAGAGCACGTTCCAGCCGCCCTCGCGCCGCATGACTTCGGCGCCAAGAAACTCGTCGCCGAGGATTTCGACGGCTTCGCGAAGCAGCACGCGGCGGCCGTCATAGTCGATGTAGCTCAGGCCTTCATCTTCCGGAGTGCCGGGGCCGTTGTCGGCGTGAGTCGTCGAGGAGAACCAGCGCTCATCGATGCCGCCGCGGTGGGCGCCGAGAGCGTAAAGATCACGCGGGTCGAGCCGGAGCCGTCCGCCGGGAACGAGAAACGCGCGCGGCACCCAGGCCGGGGCCAGACGCACAATGCCTTCGCCGCGAGCCAGAGCTTCGCGCAGGAGGGAGGAATGATTCATGGAGGTCACTTGATCCGAGGATACTCATTCTACCGGCTTGCGGGTGTGCCGCGCGCGGCGCTCTCCTTGGAATGGATCCGGAGGAGGATCGGCTCGGGGGCGGCGTAGAGAGACTGCAGCGGGGAACGAGTCTCGACCCGGCCGGCGATGTAGACCAATTGGTCGCCTGGCTCGGCATTGGGCAGGGCTTCGAGCGTGACGGTGCGCTCGGACTCGTTTTCGTTCAGCAGGACGCCGTTGAGGCCGACGCTGGGAATGAGCACGCCGGGCGGAAGGTTCAGCACGTCGATCGGGACGCGGCCTCCGAAGCCGTTCTGCCGGCTTGCGCGGACAGTGAAGGTGACACTTGCGCCGGGTGTGAGATCGAGCGTGCGCGTGCCGGCGGCCATGAGCACGTCGGGCGCGGGCATCAGCGAGACGAGCGTCAGCGGATCGGCGGAATTGGCCCAGTGCGTGTGGCTTTGCGCCGTGCCTACGATTTTCAGAGGTTCGGCGGTGTCCAGCGTCGAGTCCGGGTCCGCGCTTAGCAGGATGGTGCAGGAGATCTGGTCCGGCCGGATGACGCCGGTGGAGGCGTGCAGGCCTTTGGGCAGACCGTCCACTCGAACTTGGATCGGGCCGTTGAACTCGTCGATGCGGCGCGCTTCGACGGTGACCGGAACGGCGCCTCCGCGCGGCACGCTCGGGTTTGCAGGCGTTGCGCTGAGGCGGAAGTCCGGCCGCGGGTTCCGGATGTCGAGACGGTAAGCGTAGTCGTCGCCGCCAAGGCCACCGACGTCGTGGATGCGCACGAGGTAGTCGCCATCGGCGGGTGCGGTGAAGTGGACAAGCGAATCTTTGCTGTAGCCGGGTCCGCCGTCGTCATTCTGAAAATAGAGCGGCACGAGCGGCAGTCCGTTGGGCGTGAAATGCTTGCCCGGCGGATAGATGAGGACTTTGTAAACCGGCTTGTCGATGGAATGGTCCTCGGTAGTGGTATCGAAGTAAGCCAGGCGCTGCCCGTCGATGGCTTCAAAGCGTGTATCTTCGTCGGGGCCCTTCGGAAGAACCGAGAGGCGGATGATCTCGTTGCCGATCATGATGTAGTCGCCGGGTTCCATACCGGTCCACGAGATGAGCCGGATGCCGGCGGTGGCCGAATCGCGCTCGCTGAGCGTGGTGGTGGTGGAGAGCACGGCGCGGGCCTGCGCGCGCTCGATGCGCTTGCCGCTTGCGTCGAGCACTTCGAGATACGAATCGAGCGGCGAGCCGAGGCGGCGGGCCTGGACTTCGAGGATGACCTTTTCGCCCGCGCGGGCGTGGAAGCGGTAGTAGTCGGAGACCGGCCGGCCGTTCACCGGTGCGGCGATGTGGCCGTTGATGGTGACGGGAAGCGAAACGGATTGGGCCGTTGCCGCGGTGTGGTTCGCGTTGGTGGAGGCAACCTCCGGGTCCGTGCCGACGGCGAGCCGGACTTCGTTGTAAGCGAGGCCGGCGCTGGTCTTTGGACGCAGGGCGAGCGAATCTTCCCAGCCTGGCTCAGGCGTGCCGGAGACATCGACTTTCGATGGGTCGAGGTTCCAGCCGTAGAGCGAGACGGGGGCGTGCGAGCCTTCGCGCAAGCCGAGCGGACTTGCGTGGTCGAGCAGCGGGAAGTTGCCGGCGAGGATGCGGTAGAAGTTCGAAGGGCGGCCGGAGGAGTCCGCATCGGCGACGCGGATGTAGTACGTTCCGGCTCTGGCGAAGCGCCAGGAGAACCACAGCGCATCTTTGCCGCCGTCCGTGCCGAATTCTTTCAGTACGGTCTGGTCTTCGTTGAGGAGGGAGACGTCGGGCTGAAGCGTCGAGCCGATGAGCATGGCCTCGTTGTAGAAGACGACCTGCTCGCCCGAGTCGACGTGGATCTTAAACAGGTCGATATCGCCGGGCTTCGAGATGGCTCCGGTGAGGATGGCGGGCAGGAACGTTTCTACCGCCTGGTCCGGCGTGTCGTTGGGCTCCATGTCCGGGCTTTCGCCGATGTAGGGTTCGATGAGGAAGCGTCCTTCCGGGGTCGTGCCGAGGGGCGTGAGCAGGCGGAAGCGGACGGGGCCGATGGGCGTGTCGGGCGGGACGTTGAGTTCGACGGTGACCTGGTTGCGCGGCGGAAGCGGGCCGAGGTCGACGGTGGACAGAGTGCCGTTGGAGCCGAGGCGGATGTCGGAGAGATCGGGGAGTTCCTTGATGCGGAGGATGCGGCCGGTGAGGCCGGGCGTGTCGAAGTAGATATGGGTTGCGCCGGCGAGGTTGAGGCCGGTGATGTCGATGTCGGTGGTGGCGCCGCGGGCGACGCCGAGCGGGGCGACGGAGGCGAGCGTGGGCGGGGTGGTGCGATTGCCGGTGGGCGAGTCGAGGCGGGCGGCGCTGAGCGTGGCGGCGAGCAGGAGGGTCAACGGGATTCGCATGGCGTTCACCGGGCTGCGCGCACCGTGGCGGCGGCGGGCGGGAGGTTGTAGATGGTCCAGGAGCCGTCCATGCGTCCGGCGGCGAAGCGGCGGCCATCGGGGGAAAATTGCAGGCCGTCGACCCAATCGGGTTGTTTGGTAAATGAAGCGAGTTCGGTGAGGTCGCGCGCGTCGAGGACTTTGATTGTGCCGTCGGCCGAGGAGGAAAGAATCGTCTTGCCGTCGGGCGACCAGGCGAGGCGGAGGATCGCGTCTTCGTGCGCGATCAAAGAGGCGAGCAGCGTTCCTGAGTTGGGGCCGAGTTGCCAGACGCGGATGGTTTTGTCGAGGCCGGCGGCGACGACGCGCAGGCTGGTGGGGTCGAGGGCGAGGGTGTTGATGCCGTCCTGTGGTTCGGAGAGCGTGTAGAGGCGCTCGCCGGTGGCGACATCCCAGATTTTCACGGTGCGGTCCGCGGCGCCGGAGACGAGGCGCTTGCCGCCGGAGGTGAAGGCGAGCGCGTAGACGGCGTCGATGTGGTCCTTGAGCGTGCGGATTTCCTTGCCGGTAGAAACATCCCAGAGTTTGATGAGCTTGTCGTAGCTCGAGGTGGCGAGCGTTTTGCCGTCGGGCGAAAAGGCGAGGCCGTAGATGCAATCGGAGTGGCCGGTGAAGGTGAGCAGGCGCTTGCGGGAGGCGACGTCCCAGATCTGGACTTCCCCCTGGCGTGCGGGGAGGCCGCCGGAAGCGGCGAGCAGGCGTCCGTCGCTTGAAAACGCGACGGCGCGGATGACGGAAGCGCCGCCTTCGAGTGTGACGAGCGTCTGGCGCGTGGAAGGATCGACGAGGCGTACTTCGCGGAAGCCGGCGAAGGCGAGGAGTTTGCCGTCGGGGCTCCAGGCGAGATCGAAGATGCGCTGCGGGACGGGGTGTTCGGGGTCGATGTGCGGGAGCGAGGCGGGCGCAGGCGAAAGGACGGTTTCTTCGCCCGGCAGGGGCGCTTTGGCGCCGGCGTCAATCCAGGCGCGAATGGCTTCGACGGCGGAGTCGGGGAGTTTCGTGCCGTCCATGGGCATGGCGGGCATGATTTTGGCCGTGATCAGGAGGTAGAGGCGGCTGTCGGTGGCGTGGCCGGGGACGATATCGGGGCCAGTGCTGCCGCCTTTCATGAGGCTCGAATAGGTGTCGATGCTGAGGCCGCCCATGTGGACTTTGGAGGCGTGGCATCCGGCGCAGCGCTCGCGGAGGATGGGCGCGATGTCTTTGGAGAATGTGGGCGCGTCCGCAGCGTAGGCGGAAGCGGCGAAGGCGGCGGCGAGGAGGGCGAGTTGGGTGAGCGGGCGCATCAGTAGTTAAAGAGGAAGGCCTTGGAGGTGAGCAGGGCCCAGGTCATGTCTTCGAGGGCGTCGCGGCGCGCTTCGGTGCGGGTGTAGGCTGGGCCGGTTTGGGGTTCGGCTTGGGAGAGCGCGGTGAGCATCCGCTGCTTTTCTTCCTCGGTCGGGTAGCGGCTGTAGGCGGAGAGAAAGAGCTGGTCGAGGATGCGCGAATCCGAGAGGCCGAGTTTGACAAACAGGGCGACGTTGCCGTCGGGGTCGCTCAGTTTCTTGTTGAGCGTATCGCCGTTGATGATTTTGAGGGCCTGGCCGACGGTGGGGTCGTTGGTGCGCTCGCTCGAATCGCAGAGGATGCGCGCGGGACGGCCGAAGGTGGTCAGGAACGGGGACGGCACCTGGGTGTCGGGTAACTGCAGGGCGCGGGTTCCCTTGGGATAGCCGGCGAAAGCGGTGGGCACGCCGGTGACCTGGGAGTAGGCGTCGAGGATGACCTCGGCGGGCAGGCGCTTGACGATGTACTTCGAGTAAAAAATATCGTCGTTCTGATTTGTTTCATTCGCCGTGGAGGAAAGCTGGTAGGCCGAGGAATTCATGATGAGGCGAATGACGTGCTTGATGTCGTAGCCGTGCTTGACGAAGTCGGCGGAAAGCGCGGCGAGGAGCGGTTCGTTGGAAGCCGGGTTGGTGGCGCGGAGATCGTCGACGGGGTTGACGATGCCGCGGCCGAAGAAGTTGCCCCAGACGCGGTTTACGACGTTGCGGGCGAAGTAGGGGTTGGAGGGGCTGGACATCCAACTGAAGAACGCGGCGCGGCGGTCGGCGGTGGAGTCGAGCGGCATGGGTTTGCCGTCGAGAGGGGTGGGCGGAAGAGCGCGGAGCAGACGTGGATGGAGATACTCGCCGGAGGTCTTGACGTAGACGACAGGGTCGTTCGGGCTGGAGCCGTTCTTGATGCCGACGCGCGAGAAGAGGTTGACCATTTCGTAGTACTGGGTTTGGGTCCACTTTTCGAGCGGGTGGTTGTGGCAGCGGGCGCAGGTGATGCGCTGGCCGAGGAAGGCCTCGGTGGAGGT
>DAIDIH010000394.1 GCA_027459465.1 Bryobacterales bacterium
TGCGAAATGCTGACGCCATACATGGAGTCGTTCAACCTCGAGCAGCAAAACTTCATCGAGCGAATGGCCGACGATGACGCCTCGGTGAGCATCAAGCAGCTCTTCTACCTGCGGGATCTCCGAGACAAGATCGATTAAGCGCTTGACATCGGTGCGCACCAATGAGAACATCGGAATCGCTATGAATCACGTGCTCAGTTCATCGCTATCCCTTTATTGCTTGTCTCTGACGAGCCGAGGGCGCGTGTGATCTGATTGCCATTTCGGGGTCGCGTTCGAGGCAGACGATGCGTTCGAGGTCCGGCCATTGGGCCGCGGCGGCCCAGGCGACGGCTCCGGTGCCCGCGCCGAGGTCGAGGAGGACGCGGGGCTGCGCGGGCGTTTTGGAGAAGACGAAGCGCGCCGCGGCGTAAGTGGCCGGCATTCGGGTTAGCGCGTAAGCGAGCGCTTCGAGGGGTGTGAAGGGGCGATGGGGGGAAGCCGCGGAATCGCGGTAGGAGCGAGAAAGTTCGTCCGCGGCGGCGGCGAGGTCACGGAACGGGAAGCGTTCGGTTTCCTCATCCAGGGCCGCGCGGAGCGGAGCGGGGATCTGCAAAGTTCAGGCGGCGACCGGTTGCGTGCGAGCCTGCGCGAGGCGGGTGATCCAGGCTTCGAGCCCGAACAGGGCGGCGGAGTAAACTACGTTGCCGGCCAGCGTCCAGCCGAAGAACGGGATGCCGGCGATGTAACAGGCGGCGAGGCCAGCGGGTGTGGCCGGGTAGATGGCGCTGGTGAGCCAGACGGCGAAGTTGGTGATGAAAAAGAACTGGGTGGCGCACAGAAGCGTGGCGGCGGCGATGCGGGGGACGGTGATGCGGTGGCGCATGGCGCGGCCGATGGCGACGCTGATGAGGAAGCTTGCGTAGATGAAGATCTGCGCGCGGGAGAAGGCCGGCACGCCGTAGTAGGCGCCGAGGATCGGATCCGTGGCGGCCATGACGGCGAGGGGGACGAGGAAAGCCTGCCACCAGGGGAGCTTGGCTCCGGAGAAGAGGCTGGCCGCGCCGACCGGGGCGAAGTTCGGCGGATGAGGGATGAGGCGGCCGAGAACGCCGGCGACGGTGAGCAGTAAGGCCGCTAGGCTCTTGCGTGCGGGGGGGGCCGGTTCCGTGCGTTTCATATGCCGTGATTATAGCCGATCGAGGTCGGCCTGGGTCCATTCGGGCAGGGCGCCGGGGCGGCTGGCGACGAATGCGCCGAGGCGGTTGGCGAAGGTTCCGGCTTCGGCGGGCGGGAGATGGCGGCTGATGGCGTCGATGAGGGCGGCGGAGAAGGCGTCCCCGGCTCCGACGAGGTCGGAAACCGGAACGGGGACGCCGGGGCATTCGGCGTAGACGCCGTCGAGCAGCAGGGCGCAGCCTTTAGGGCCGAGTGTGATGCAGACGCCGCGGATCGGGGAGCGGGTGGACAGAGCTTTGCAGAACGCCTCGAGGGGTGCTGCGGGAAGTTTCCAGGCAGCGGCGATGCGGCGGGCTTCGTCCTCATTGAGCTTTACGAGATTGGCCTCGCAGAGCAGGGTGGCGACGAGGGACAGGTCGTCGTTGCCGGGGCGGAGATTGATGTCGTAGAAGGTAGTTGCGTTGGGGCAGGCGCCGATGATGCGGCGGGTGGCGGAGCGGACGGCGGGGCTGGTTTGGGCGAGGGTGCCGTAGTAGATGACGTCCGGGTTCGTGGCGGCGAGGGCGGCGAGTTGGGCGTCGTCGAGCGAGGGGAAATCGTAGGCGGCGGGTCGATGGATGGTGTAGTCGGGTTCTCCGGCAACGAGTGCGACGGTGACGTAGCCGGTGGGAGCTTGATCGGAGTGGGACATCCAGCGAGTGGAGACGCCGAGCCGGCGCATTTCCTCGAGCGCTTTTTCCCCGCGTGGGTCGGCGCCGGCGCCGCTGACGAAGTGGACCTGGTGGCCGAGCCTGGCCGAGTGGGCCGCGAAGTTGAAAGGCGCGCCGCCGAGACGGTCGCCGGTGGGGAATAGATCCCAGAGAATTTCGCCGATTACGATCAGGTTCACGGTAGTGTTTCGCCTAGAGCGGTCCGTCCCTGTATAGCATGTTGCGGGCGGGCTGGGTAGGAAGCCGGATGGCGATTCGCGGCGGGAAAGGCTCGTATTCTAAGATGAGTGGGCGGCGTAGAGACGGTTTTCGGTTTGAAGCGTCTAACCGGTTGGTGCAAGGAATCATAGAAAGTCTGGTCCCCTGCGCGGTCGCGCCGCCGCGGCAAATGGACGAAACAGAGCTGATCCGGGCGGCCCAGGCGGGCGACGAGCGGGCCTTTGAAGAGCTTGTGCGGATGCACGATCAGGCCGTGCTGCGCCTGGCGATGAACCTGCTTCGGTCGCCGGAAGACGCCAACGACGTGTACCAGGAGGCGTTTCTGCGGGTGTTCCGGAATCTCAATTCGTTCCGGTTCGACTGCAGCTTCCATACCTGGCTTTATCGGATCGTGACGAACCTTTGCATGGACGCGCTGCGAAGGAAGAAGGTGAGGCACGAGCAGAAGCGGCCGGTGGCGGAGGACGGCGCAATCAGCGACCGGATCGAACGGGTGGAGGAAGAGCGGGTGCATGGAGACCCGCAGCGGGCGCTGCTGAGTGCGGAGTTGCGGGAACGGATCGGGAAGGCGCTGGAAGAGTTGACGCCGCGCGAGCGGATGGTGTTTGAGCTGCGGCATTACCAGGGTATGCGGCTGCGGGCAATCGGGGAAGTGCTGGGGGCAAGCGAGGAGGCGGCGAAGAATTGTTTGTTCCGCGCGACGCAAAAGATGCGGGCCTCGCTGGGAGATTTTGTATGACTTGCGATGAGGTAAGGCTCCGGCTGTCGCTGCACGTGTACGGCGAGTTGAGCTTTAACGAGGAAGAGGCGGTGGAGGCGCACCTGGCGGGCTGCGAGGCTTGCCGTGTGGCACTGGAACGGACGCGGCTGATGCACGAGGCTTGGGACGAGATCGAGGCGGCGCCGGAGCCCACGATGCTGGCGTCGAGCCGGCGGGAGCTGATGGTGCGAGTGGCGGCTGCCCGGGCGTCTAAAGGCAAGGCCGCGCGGCTGGCCGAGCGGTTGGGGCTGAAGTGGAGGCTGGTGAGTCCGATATGGCAGCCGCTGGGGGCGATGGCTCTGCTGCTGGCCGGATATTTCGGAGCGCGGGTTGGCCCGTTGGCGCCGGGAAGGCCGGACGAGGCGTCGCTGGCCGCGCCGCTGGCGTCCCGGGTGCGGTATGTCGAACCGGAGACCGCGGGGCGGGTGAGGGTGGTGGTCGAGGAAGCCCGGCAGCGGGTGCTGACCGGACGGCCGGACGACGAGTCGATCCGGCGGCTGCTGATGGCGGCGGCGCGGGACCCCGGGGATCCGGGACTGCGGGCCGAGTCGGTGAACCTGTTGAGAGGGCAGTTGGACAGCGAAGACGTGCGGGCGACGCTGCTGTACGAGGTCCAGCACGATCCGAACGCCGGCGTGCGACTGGCGGCGCTGGAGGGGTTGAAACAGTTTGCGGGCGACCCGCAGATGCGGCACGTGCTGACGCAGGTGCTGCTGAGCGACCGCAATCCGGGCGTGCGGAGTGAAGTGATCGACGTGCTGGTGGAGAAGCGCAGCGACGACGTGGTGGGCACGCTGCAGGAGTTGATGCACGGAGAGGAGAACCAGGACGTCCGAGACCGGTGCGAGCGGGTGCTGGCGTCCTGGAAGGCTTCGGCCGGAACGTTCTGAGGTGCAGGAGATCCCGGGCTTGTTGGAAAGGATGAGGAGAACGGGGGTGGCGGCGGCGATTGTGGCTGCCGTGTTTGCGTGCGGCGTCATGGCGCAAGCCCCGGCTCCCGTGGGCCACCCGGGGTCGTATCTAGGCATCGGTGTACGGGAACTGCCGGCTCAGCGGGCGGTAGCGTTGGGTGTGCCCGGCGGCCATGGCGTGGAAGTATCGGTGGTGGTGGATGGGACACCGGCGGATCGGGCGGGGTTGAAGATGGGTGATATCGTGCTTCAGTTCAACGGCCAGCCGGTAGAGGGCGTGGAGCCATTCATGCGGATGGTCCGGAACGCCCCGCCAGGACGCCCGGCGCGGGTTCAGGTGTGGCGCGATGGAGCCTCGAAGACGGTGAGCGTGGTGCTGGGAGCAAGAAAACCGGGGATGCCCAGATTCGTCGCGGCACCCACGCCCACGCCCCCGCCCGGCAACGCGATGGCCCCAGACCGGATGTTTGAGGAGTTTCCGGGATGGGTTCCGATGGGAGGCGCCGGGCTGCTGGGGATTGAGGTTGAGACCCTGACGCCCCAGTTGGCCGAGTATTTTGGCGTGAAGGCCGGCGTGCTGGTTCGTTCGGTACGCCCCAGCGGGGTGGCGGACCGCGCGGGCCTGAAAGCCGGCGACGTGATCGTGAAGGTGGAAGACACGCCGGTGGCCACGACCGGGGACCTGCTGAATGCCGAGGCGACGGCCCACGCCGGGGGCAGTTGTGCGATTACCGTCTCGCGCGACCACAAGCCGCGGACGATCACGGCGATACTGGACGGCGACCCGCAGCGCGTGACGCCGGTCCGGCTGCACGAACGGTAGCGGCAGCGGTTCAACCGTTGGCTGCGGCCAGTTCCTCGACGCGCAGGAGCAGTTCGACTTCGGCACGCGGGAGCTGGAGTGCGGCGGCGATGCCGGCGGGCTTTTCTCCCTGGCGCGAGAGGCGCAGAACCTGGGTTCGTTTGTTCAGATTGAAACCGGAGCGCAGCGGCGCGGGCGGAACGAGCGCGGTGGAACGGTCCTCGGCGGCGCGAAGGCGGGTGTCGAGCGATTCGAGCCGGCTTTCCAGGTGCTCGCGGATGCGCTCGATTTCCTCGTTCCGTTCCGGGGCGCTGCCGACGGGTTGGCGCTTCAGCGACAGAAAAAGAAATAAGGCGGCCAGCAGGCCGAGGGCCTCCACGCCGAGCGCGGTGTAGACAGCCCACAACGGGAGAGTCAGCATTATTCGATCGACCTCAGTCTTTCCTGGCGGCTTACGACATGTTGAATGCGTACGCCAAAATTTCCTTCCACCACAACCACTTCTCCGCGTGCGATGACGCAGTTGTTCACAATGACTTCAACCGGTTCTGAGACGGTGCGGTTGAGCTCGACGATGGAGCCGGTGGTGAGCTTGATGACGTCCTTGAGCGGCAACTGGGACTGGCCGAAGGATACGCTCACCGGGAGTTGAACGTCGAGCAGAAGATCGAGCCGCTTGGATTGCAAGTGTTCTGTGGCGAGGGCGCCCGGCTGCCGTGCCGGGCCGGCGACGGCGGACTGGCGCGCGGGCCCGGACGGGGGATCGCCGGGTTCGGCGACGGCCTCGGCGACCGCCAGATAGAGCGGGAGGGTTTCATCGCCGGCATGAACGAGGACGGAAAACGGGAAGCTGCTACCGGCGGAGGCCGAGAGATCGGGATCGAGGCGGTTGACCTCGCGGCCCAGCCGCGCCGTCAGGGCCTGCGCGAGGGCACCGAAGGCCTGTCCGGCCAGTTCCCGGAACGTGTCCCGGGCCATCGCCTCATCGACCTGGTCGATCAGGGCGGCGGTGAGGACCGTGTCTCCGATGCCATGCCAGGAGCGGATGGGGACCGCGAGTTCGAGGGCCGCGCCGGGTGCGTGGGTGAATGCCTGACGCCAGACGAGCGTGCCCGGCTTTGTCAGGTCTTCCGGCTGCGAAGAGGTTTCCTCGACCTCCACGACGGCCTTGGCGCCCGTCATGGACTCGATGGCAAGCGCCAGACCATTGGCGAACTCCTGCGCCGCCCAGAGCGAAGCGGGGGAATCCGTCATGTTCAGCCTCCTCTCTCCATCGGCCATCGCTTCTCGATATAAGTTCTCAGGCGCATGATCGCCTGTGACTTTAGCTGCGAGATCCGGGACTCGTGAAGCTTGACGACCTTGGAAATCTCACGCAGGGTGAGTTCCTCATGGAAGTAGAGGCTGAGCACGAGGCGTTCGACTTCGGGAATCCGATCGAGGGCGGAGGCAAGGAGACGGAGAAGCTCGCTGCGCTCGAGCAGGCGGGAAGGCCAGTGCTCTTCGTCGTCGGAGATGTACTTGAGCAGATCGCGGCCGTCCTCTTCCGGGGAAGCGCCTTCCAGACTTCCCATGTTGACGCCGCGAACGTCGATGAGCCACTCATGATATTCCTCGAGGGAGAGGCCGAGTTCGGCCGCGATCTCGTCTTCGGTGGGGGCGCGATGGAGGCGTTGTTCGGCGCAGGCGATGGCCGCTTCGATCTGCTTGGTGCGGCGGCGCTGTTGCCGGGGCGCCCAGTCGAGCCCGCGGAGGCTGTCGAGGATCGCGCCGCGGATCTTGTATTCGGCGTAGGTTTTCAGTTTGACGTTGTGGGCTGGATCGAAGCGGTCGATCGCCGAGATGAGCCCGACGATGCCGGTCGAAACCAGGTCATCGAGATTGACGCTTTCCGGCAGACGATCGTGAATGCGCCGCGCAATGAGCCGCACCTGGGGCAGGTGTTCGAGGATGAGACGCTCGCGTTCTTCGGGCGAGGTCCAGGCTCCTTCGTCATATCCGCGTTGTTGTCTGGGACTGGCCGACACGGGTTCTCCTTCAGGCCGCGGCGGAGGCGGCCGACGCCGCCTTCCGGGAAGCGCGCATACCGCGGACGATCCAGTTGGCTACCTCGGACGGATCGGCGGGGGCGATGTCGTCGGGAATCTGCGGGCCGGCCGAGTAAAACGACAGCGGCAGCCCGGTTCGTGCGCTTTCGTTGAGCATCGGCCCATAGACATGAGTTTCGTCGAGGCGGGTGAACAACAGCTTCGCCGGCCGTGCCGGGAGGAAGCGGTTGGTGGCCGCGGCCAGATCGGCGGTCCGCATCGACGCCGGCAGCACGAGATGGGTGTCGATGTGGGACTGGGAGGCGAGAAACTCCATCAGCGGGGCAGCGTCGCTCGAATCGGCTCCGCTCCAGCCGGGCGTATCGATCCAAATCCACTCCTTGCCGGGATGTTCCTCGATGCTTTGTTTCAGGCCGCGGACGCTGTCGACGGCGACGAAGGCGGCGCCGAGGATTGCGGCGTAGCTGCGGAGAGGCTCCGAGGCGGCGACTCGCTGGGTGTCGGCGGAGATGATCAGCGAAGGACGGCGGGAGGCCAAGGAATGGCGGGCGGCGATCTTGACCAGGGCCGTCGTCTTTCCCGCGCCGGGCGGGCCGACGACGGCAACCAGATGCCGGGACGATTCGCTTCCCCCGGCCGTCGAGTCGGTGGGAACGAAATGGGAGATCGCGGACTCCACGCGGTCCAGGGCGGATGCCCCCGCTGGCTGAGAGGTTTCAGCGCGGTTGAGAATCGCGCCGATCCACTCGGGGTCGACTTCGGACGCTTCGAGCGCGCGTACCGCCGGCTCGAATTCTTCGGCGACGCTCAA
Source organism: Bryobacterales bacterium (assembly GCA_027459465.1). Taxonomy (GTDB): domain Bacteria; phylum Acidobacteriota; class Terriglobia; order Bryobacterales; family Bryobacteraceae; genus JAJYKC01. The sequence goes on from DAIDIH010000394.1 coordinate 7,420, forward strand.
TCGGACGGCGATCGATTCGGCCCGATGGAGGGCGTGGGCCAGCCGTTCGACCCGGCCCACAAGCGCTTCGAAACTGGACGCGGATCGGGCTTCGATTTTCCGATCCTGACGCGAACACTCCGGGCCGGTTTCGCGGTTTCTGCCCGCCGGTCCCGCGCCGGGTGTGTTGGTCACCGCGCAGACGACCTCGTACTCCCCATAGCGGCGGGCTTCCCCCGAACTGCGCCGGGACTCGATCAGCATCGCATCCGGGCCGAGTTCGCGCCGCGCCTCGCACAGCGCTGCGTCCACCGAACTTGCGAAGAACGATTTAATTCTCATCTTCTGGCTACCTCACCCAACCTCTCCTCAACTGCCGTTCGTGGCCCGCACATCGCAGCCGGGCACCGGCGTCGATGGGCCGAATTGTCTGCGCCCGGCGCTGTGCGCCCGGAAGCGTCCGCTCAGGCATACTTTCGGCAATTCCAGGGAAAAACATTACTTCACCGGTCCAAGAGAGACTACTCTGACGCCCGGGGGCAACTCGCTGTGAGAGAGGACCGCCAGGTTCGGCAGCGCGGCTTCGATCATCTGCCGGAGGAAGAAGCGGCACCCGGAGCCGGCCAGCAGGACCCCCGCCGAGTCCGGAGAGCCCAGGCAGGCCTGAATGCGCTGGACCACATCGCGAATCCGCTGCGGCGGCAGAGTGAAGTGGCTGGCGGTTTCGGAATGCTCGACCGAGGACTCGATGGCCTGCTCGATCGCCGGGTCGAGCAGCCACGCCGGGAGTTCTCCCTGGGGGTTCAGATAAGGCTTCACCAGCGGCCGGCGGATGGACTGACGGGCGTACTCGGTGAGCAGGACCGGGTTCCGGGTGACGGGCGCGGCTTCGCCGAGCGCTTCGAGCAGGGTGGTCGCATCGCGAATCGGCACCCGCTCCCGGAGCAGGTTTTGCATGACCTTTTGCAGGACCGGCAGCGTCAGCAGCTTGGGGACAAGGTCTTCGACCGCTTTCGGGCTCTCTTCGGCGACGCGGTCGAGCAGGCGTTTGGCGTCCTGGCGCGAGAACAATTCCCAGGCGTGGCGCCGGACGAGCTCTCCCAGGTGGGTTCCGATGACGCTGATCGAGTCGACGACCGTGTAGCCGGCGGCGCGCGCCTTATCGGCCGATTCCGGCGCGATCCAGACGGCGCTGATGCCGAATGCGGGCTCGCGGGTCGGGATCCCGTCGAGCGGCGCGGCGTTGGGGCCGGGACTGATGGCCAACTCGCAACCTTGCGGCATCTCGAAGCGGGCGATTTCGGCGCCCTTGAGCGAGACAGTGTACTCGCGGGGGCGCAGAGTGAGGTTGTCGGTGACGCGTACCGGCGGCAGGATGAACCCGAGGTCGGTGGCCAGCTGGCGCCGGATGCTGCCGATGCGGCGGAGCAGCGGGGAATTCTGTCCCCCCTCGACCAGCTTCACCAGTCCGAGTCCGACCTCGATGGCCAGCGGCTCGATCTTCATCAGCGCCTCGAGGTTTTCCTTGGGCGGTGCATTCGGCGTTGCGGCTGCCTCAGCCCTGTCGCCGCCTTGCTTGCGTACACGCCAGGCGGCGGCTCCCAGCCCGCCTCCCAGAAGGAAGAACGGGATTTTCGGAAGCCCCGGAAGGACCGCCATGACGAGCAAAACGCCGCTGGCGAGCATCATCGGCTCGTAGGCGCTGAACACTTGCCGCTGAATGTCGGCGCCGAGCTTGTTGTCCGAGCTGGCGCGGGTGACGATGAGGCCGCCGGAGACCGAGATCATCAGGGCCGGGATCACCGTCACCAGGCCGTCGCCGATGGTGAGCACCGTGTAGGTTTCCAAAGCGCGCTGGAGATCGAGGCCGTGCTGGAAGACGCCGATGAGGAAGCCGGCGACGATGTTGATTCCGGTGATCAGGATGCTCGCGACCGCGTCGCGCTGGGTGAAGCGGCTGGCGCCGTCCATGGCGCCGAAGAACTCGGCTTCGGCGCTGAGTTGTTTGCGCCGGGCGCGCGCCTCGGCTTCGTCGATCAGGCCGGCGTTAAGGTCGGAATCGATCGACATCTGCTTGCCGGGCATGGCGTCGAGAGTGAAACGGGCGGTGACCTCGGAGATGCGCACCGCGCCGTGGTTGATGACCACGTACTGGATGGCGATGAGGACGAGGAAAATGACGACGCCGATG
>DAIDIH010000395.1 GCA_027459465.1 Bryobacterales bacterium
TGTTACAATTTTTGAAGATACACGCGGCGGCTGTAGCTCAGTTGGTAGTAGCGCCAGATTGTGGTTCTGGATGTCGTGGGTTCGAATCCCACCAGCCGCCCCAACCGCGTTTTCTCCCTCGCTAATTCGTCGTAAACCGAAGAACCGTCTCGGCCTTGTATTCCACGTCCTTCTTCCCCGTCGCCGCCGCGCCCGCAGTCCCCGCCGCCGCGCCCGCGCCAGCCCCGATGGCCGCTCCTTTGCCTCCGCCGGCGATCGCACCGATGATCGCACCCACCGCTCCACCGCCCGCCGCCGACTTCACATTGCGGCCCTTATGCGACTCCCCCTCGCGCACCACTAACCCTGTGCTCACCGGAACGCCGTTCACTGAAATCAGCGACAGCTTCAACACCCCCGGTTTCGACAGCCGCCCGGAAGCCACGGCCTCCGCCACGCGCCCTTCCACCGGATCGCCCTTCCTCCCAATCTTCTTCCCGCCCACCACCAGGTCTTTCGCCAAAGTGGCCGAAAACTTGTCCCCGGATTTCGCCGTCGCCGAAGAGATCGTCTGACCCAGCCGCACCGCGATCTCCGTCCCTGCCGGAATCGCCGCCTGCTCGGCCGCCATCAGGGGAATCGCCGCCAGCGCCGCCAAAAAGAAACTACGAAAAAGTGTCCTTTCCATGCTTCCATTATCCGCCCCGCCCTCCTCCGGATCCCGATAAACTCTACTCCAGGATTAAACTCTCATGACCAGAAACCTCTTGCTGTTCTGCGCCGCTTCGAGCCTCCTCCTCGCCCAGGAAACCCGCCGCACCGAGGTCAACCCCTCCGCCAACCCGGCCGACGACTCGCGCCCCAATAACCCCAAGGTCCCCGGCGTCTACGCCCTTCACGGCAACTTCGACCGCATCGTGGTCCTTCGCTTCAAATACCAGCAGGACCTCCTCGCAGGCCTGAAGGAAATGGTGCAGAAGGAAAACATCCGCAACGGAGTCATCCTCGCCGGCGTCGGCTCGGTCATCGGCTACCAGGTCCACCAGGTCTCCAACCGCACTTTCCCCTCCCACGACACCTTCGAGAAGAATCCCACCCAGCCCGCCGACCTCGTCAGCATGAACGGCTACATCATCAACAGCCGCATCCATGCCCACATGACCCTCGCGATGCCCGACAAAGCCATCGGCGGCCACCTCGAGCCCGGCACCCAGGTGTTCACTTTCGCCGTAGTCACCATCGGCGTCATGAACGGCACCGACCTAAGCGGCGTGGACGACAAATCGAACCGCTAAAAACATCGGCCACCAGTCAGCGCGCTCCGGCTGGCTGTTGGCCGATGTCTGATGGCGGATCGCTCTAGAAGTGCAGCTTCATCGCGAACTGGAAAATGCGTGGGTCGCCCGCCGACGTGATCCTCCCGAACGTCGACGATGTCTGCGTCGCGTTCGGATTGTTGAAGTTCGTGTGGTTGATCGCGTTGAACGCCTCGCCGCGAACTTCAAGCTGGAACCGCTCCGTCACCTGGAAATACCGCACCAGGGAAAGGTCCAGGCTGATCAGGCCCGGTCCGGCCAGATCGTAAGCGCCCACGTTCCCGTACGTCCCAATCGCGTTGTGCGAATACGCCGCTCCGTTGATGTAGTTCAGGTTCGGCCCCCACACCGAATTGAGCACGTTCGGCAGATTCTGATTCGGGCGATCCAGGCCAACATCGTTCAGCGACCAGTTCTGTCCCGTCGTCACGTTGATCGGCATGCCGCTCGTCATGCGAAGTAGCGGCGAAAGCTGCCAGTTGCCCAGGATCTTCCCTTTCAGATCGCTACCATGGACCGGGCTCAAGGCCACAATCGACGTGTTGAAAATATGCCGCACGTCGAAATTGCAGTCTCCGGTGTCCATCGCGAGGTTGTACGGGTTCTCAAACTGCCCGCCCGTCAAATCGCCGCTGAAATTTCCCTGGCTGATGCAGTGCGACCACGTATAATTGGCCAGGAACGTGAAGTTCTGCGTGAAACGCCGCTGGATCGAAACAAACATCGCGTTGTAACTCGCATTCGCGCCCGCATCGGTAATCGGCATCCCGCCGTAGTAGTTGCCCAGCGAGGGATTGATCAGGTTCAGGAACCGGTGCGCCTGCTGCAGCTTCGTGCAGGAAGACAATACGGAAGCGTTACACGTTCCCGGAATGTAGAACGAGGGGTTCGTCTCGTTCCCGATCCACAAATGCCGTGTCGCGTTGCCCATGTATGAGATCTGAAACATCCAGTTATTGGGCAACTGCCGCTGATACGTCGCATTCCACTGCGTGATCGTCGGCGGCTGCATGTTCGGAGGAAGCAACACATACAGCGCCTGCGTCGGGAACGGAGCGTTCTTCGGCGGCGGGAAAGCGCCAGGAAACGGATTGCCGCCCGGATACCCCAGCCACGGATTGCTGAACGGCCCCGACGAGGTCAGGTCGATCTCATTCACCACCGGCGGATTCGACGTCAACCGCTGCGAGTACCACACCTCGGTCGAATCATGCATAATCGCCCCGCCGATGCGGATCGAATCGCGTCCGTCTCCGTGCGGGTTCCATACCAGGCCAACCCGAGGGCTGAATATGGCCAGATTGTTATTCGTGAACGCCTTGCTCACCCCCGGATCGCCATAGTAGAACGACCCGGCCGGCGCGTTGGTATACACCGAGCTATGCTGGTTCGCCTCGAACGCCGCAAGTGAAAATGTGCTGCCTCTGCCGTAAACGTCCACCGGGAACATCATCGGCTCCCAGCGCAGCCCAAAGTTCAACACCACCGTCTGGCTCACGTGAATCGTGTCCTGCGCGTACAGCCCCAGAATCGTCTCCCGCATCGCCACCTGCTGCGCCCGGCTCTGGCTGAATCCGCTCAGGTCGCCTAACAGAAAGTCCGCCAGCGGATCCTTCGTGAACTGGCCGTTCATGCTGAAGGAGCCATTTTGCAGGTAACCCGCGTTCGTGTTGTTCTGCGTGCGGATCATGTCCACGCCGAACGCCATCTGGTGCTTGCCCCGGATCACGTCCAGGTCGTCGGCTTCCTGAAACGTATTCACATTGAAAAAGCCCGGCGAGCAGATGCCGCACCCAACGTCGAACGAATTGCTCACCGCAAGCCGGAAGTCGTTCGGCACATAGGTGAACATGTTGATGCCCAGGTCGTTCGCATTGATGTCGCTGGCGTTCGGTCCGCGGTCGTCTCGCCGCCGCGTGAACGACGCGTGGAATGAGTTGATCGTGTTCGGCCCGAACAAATACGTGTCGCCGAACGTGAATGCCTGCGCCAGTTCCGCGTTCCCTGGGTTCTGCGTCACCAGAATATCCTGCGGATTCCATTGCCCGGGCGCGCTGTAGCTGTCCGCGAAGTACCGGCCAAACATCTGGTTCTTCGAACTCTGGTTGTAGTCGATGCGCCCGATGTACTGCCCTTCCTGGTTCGGATTCGGAATGCCGTATGTCGTCTCGCCGCACGCATTCTGCGCCGCCGGAAGGTATTTCGTCGCTAGTTTCACCGCCGCCTGGTCAAAGCGCGACACCGGAATCTGGTCGCCGGGAAACGGAGCCCCGGTCGACGGATCGATCAGCGTGCGCGGCACGTGCTTGGATTGGCACGCAGCCGATTCGAGCGAACTGAAATTCCCGCTCAGCGCCGCCGCCGTCGGTACAAAGGCGATCTTCTGCGGCGGATTCGTCCGGATGTACGTCCCCTGATACCCGCCGAAGTAAAACAGCTTGTCCTTGATAATCGCGCCGCCGATTGTCCCGCCGTATTGGTTCCGCTTCAGACTGTCGTGCACAGGAGCAAAGTAATTCCTCGCGTTCACATCGCCGTTGCGCAGATACTCGAACAGGTCGCCGTGGATCGCGTTCGTCCCCGAAGCCGTCACCACGTTCACCACGCCGCCCGGGTGTAACCCGTTCCGCGCCGGCAGCGAGTTTGTCTCTACGTTGAACTCTTGCAGTGCGTCCGGGAAAGGGAAAGGCAGGTTCACGTTCGTCATCGTGTCGTTGTTGTCCCCACCGTCCAGGTAGTAATTCGTCCCGTTCGCCTGTCCGCCCGCCACGGAGTAAGTCACCGAACTGAAGAAGTTCTTACTCGTCGCCATGTCGCCACCGGGCGCCGGCGTCGCCGCGCCCGAGATCAGAATTAACTGAGTCGCCTGCCGGCCGTTCAACGGCAGGTCGTTGATTCGCCGCTGGTCCACCACCTGCGCGATCGAATTGTCCTTCGTCTCCACCATGCTCGCCTGCGCGCTTACTTCCACCGTCTGGCTTACCTCGCCTAACTGCATGCCTACGTTGACGGTGATGTTCTGCGCCACCGTCAGTACGATGTCAGGGTGTTCATACGTCTTAAACCCCTTGGCCGTAACCGAAAGTGTGTAAGGCCCAACCGGCAGGCCCGGTAATACGTATCGCCCGCCCTGATCGGTCATCGTCGCCCGCACCGCTCCCGTCTGGCTTTGCGTCATCGTCACCTGCGCTCCGGGCAGCGGACTCGCGCTCGGATCGGTTACCGTGCCGGCGACCGATGCAACCGCGACTGCCTGACCATAACTCACACGCACCGATACGCTCCCCAACGCCGCGGCGAGGGCCAATGTCGTAAATAGTCTTGCCGGATCTACTCGGATCACACCCGTACTCCTTGAATAAAAGGATTCCCTCAGCTCGCGGGCAGCCGGACGGGACGATTCAAGAACCGCGGACGTTCCTACGCGGGCGGATTCGCAGACGATCCCCGTTCCGAACTATCACCCGAAGCTAGACTAAATTGGAGCTATCGTGCCAGACAGAGTTTCCGGAGTCAAGAAAATTATGAGCCTCGCGCGGCAAAATTCCGCTTCACATACCGGCTTCGGCATGCATGAAATAGTTAAAGTCCATACGCCCTGAGTTATTTGGAGAGCGTTCGAAAAGCTTGCGTTGTAACCCCGCCCGCCGGACGGCCTCCGGCCGCTCGTCTTGCAATGCAAAACACTTTCCGCATTCCAACCGCGCGCCCAGGGTTCGATATACTAGCCTTCTTCATGAGCACCCCGTTTCGCTTGGATCAACGCGTAGCTCTCGTTACCGGTGGCGCCAGTGGCATCGGCGAAGCCATCTGCCGCACGTTCCACTCGGCCGGCGCCCGGGTCGTGATCGCCGACATCGACATATCCCGCGCCAATGCTCTCGCCTCGGAGTTGTCCGGATCGCAGGCGGTTTCCTGCGACGTCACCCGCCCCGAGGACCCCGCCCGCGTCTGCACCTCGCTCCACCGCCTCGACATCCTGGTCAACAACGCCGGCATCGGCCTCGTCGGCAACATCGAAGAAACCGATCCCGCCGATTTCACCCGCCTGTTCCAGGTCAACGTCCACGGCCTCTTTCACATGACCCGCGCCGCCATGCCGCTCCTGCTCGCCTCCCATGGCGCTGTCATCAACATCGGTTCCGTCGCCGGCATCGTCGGTGTCAAACGGCGCTTCGCCTACTGCGCCACAAAAGGCGCTGTCCTGGCTATCACCAAACAACTCGCTGTCGATTACCCCACCCAGATCCGCGTCAACTGCATCTGTCCCGGCACCGTCGACACCCCGTTCGTGGAAGGCTACCTGGAAAAATTCCACAAACACGAGAAAGAAAAGGTCCGCGCCGAACTGAATCAAAGGCAGCCGATCGGACGGCTCGGCCGGCCGGACGAAATCGCTCATCTGGCCCTCTACCTGGCGTCCTCCGAGGCGGCCTTCGTCAATGGCGCTGACTTCGCCATCGACGGCGGCTGGACTGCGGCTTGATTTTATTTGAAAGCCGATACATAATCGCTTCAGAATGTTTGATTGACGGCGCGCCGCCCTGGGGGCTTTGGCGTATCCTTAAACTAGGAAAGCAAAGGAACCGATATGATTGTAGGATGGTGCGAATGAAGGCCATGGCGCGGCCGTTGACCCTCGCTCTCGCGGCGCTTCTCCTGTGCCCCGCGGTGCTTCTTCACGCGGCCACGAAACGCCATCACAAACGGCATCGCGCCGCTTCCGGTTCCTCCGCCAAATCCGCGTCCGCGAAATCGGCCGGATCCGCAAAAACAGCCGCCCGAACGCACTATCGGAGCCGCGGCGCTTCCCGCGCCTCCGCCGCCGGGAAAGCCACGGCCGCGGCCCGAAAGCCCGGATCCTCCCGGCTCCGGAAGGTCAGCTACACCTCTTCCGCTCACGCGCGGGCCCACCGCCGCAGGCACGTCTACAGTCCCTGGACGTCCCCAACCTTCGCCGACTCCACCTCCGCCGACTCGGTCGACGGGGAAGACCTCATGGTCCGCCGGGCTGCTGTGCAGGCGCTCGGCCCTTACAACGGCTCCGTCGTCGTCGTCGATCCTTACACCGGCCGCATTCTGAGCATGGTGAACCAGAAACTCGCGCTCAGCGCGGGCTTTGAACCCTGCTCCACCATCAAAATCGTCGCCTCCCTCGCCGGGCTGACCGAAGGCGTGATCGATCCCGACACCTCCATCCGGATCGCTCGCCGCACTACGATCGGGCTCACCCAGGCCCTGGCGCATTCGAACAACTTTTACTTTGCCACCGTCGGCAACCGTCTCGGGTTCGACAGGGTTACCGACTACGCCCGTTTGTTCGGCATGGGCGAAAAAGCCGGCCTCAATATCGACGGCGAACAGTTCACGCCGTTGCCCGATGCTCCGCCCGCCGACGGCGTCGGCATGATGACCAGTTTCGGGGAAGGCTTCTATTTCACGCCCCTGCAACTCGCCGCCATCGTCTCAGCCGTCGCCAACGGCGGCACGCTCTACTACCTGCAATACCCCAAGACGACCGCCGAAATAGCCAATTACGTGCCCCGGGTCAAGCGCCATCTCGATATCGCCCAGAACATTCCCGCCATCCTTCCCGGCATGATGGGCGCCGTCGAGTTCGGCACCGCGCGCCGCGCCCAGTTCGACCCCGACGCTCCCATCTTCGGCAAAACCGGCACCTGTACCGACAACCGCTCGCCCACTCACCTTGGCTGGTTCGCCTCTTTCCAGCAAATCGGCTCGCGCAAACTTGCCGTCGTCGTCCTGCTCACCGGCGGCCACGCAGTCAACGGCCCGGTCGCCTCCGGGGTAGCCGGTTCTGTATATCGGAATCTCGTCGCCGAAGGTTACTACGCGCAGACTCCGGCGCCAGTGTCTCCCGCCGTCCTGGTAAACGGACCGGCCACGGTCTCCCGCTAACAACAAATCCCAGCCCCGGCCTGTAACGGTCCGCTCAGCCAACGCACTAATCAGACGGTCCGCGACCAATTGGGAGGTTACCCGTGAACTATGTCCAGTTACGCCGTGGCGACTGCCTTCCCGCAGTCGGTGTTCTGCAAAAGCTGCTTAATCGAACCGGATTCCGCCTCGTCCCCGACGGCAACTTCGGACCTCGCACCGAAAGCGCCGTCAAAGAATTCCAGCGCCTCTACCGCCTACGTGTCGACGGCGTCGTCGGCGAAAAAACCTGGCCCCGGCTCGCTCCCAAAGATCTGCCCATCGTCGACTGCGTGGACGTGTTCGACCCGGACCTCCAGGACCAGGAAGCCCAGGATATCCGCGCCGTCGGCGGCAATCCCTTGGTCATCGGAGGCATGTGCGCCGGCGTCGAGGAAGCCGTCCACGAAATCGTCGGTGTTGCCCGCAAGACCTTTTTGCTTCGCTTCCACGGCCACGGCTCGCCCGGCGTCGCGGGTCTCGGGCTCGGCCAGGGAGAGATCGACAAGAAACCGTTCGGCTGGGGCGAACATGCCAACATCGGCAACCGGAACTTCAGCGAACTCGAACCGGTCCTCACGCGCCTCCGGCCCATCTTCGGCCCCTACGGCAACATCCAGTTCATGCACTGCTCCACCGGCCAGGGCCACAACGGCCACTTGCTTCTCTATCGAATCGCCGATGCGCTCGGCGTGCCCGTCACAGGCGCCCTCCAGACCCAGTACGGCGGCGGCCAGTACACATTCCAGTACGAAGGCCCCACCTTCACCGCGATTCCCGAAGGCGCGACCCTCGAAACCTGGTGCCAGGGCATTCCGGACTTTCCCGGCCTGTCTCTCGCCTGAGTTCGTTCCGCGTTAGAACAATACCATCAGGTCGCGGAATCTCTCTATCTTCACCAGCCGTCCGCTTCCGTCGGCGATATCTTCGTGCTCGAGCCGCCACGTGCGGGCGTGCGGCACAAACACCGCCTGCAACCCCGCCGCCAGCGCCGGATTGATATCGGACCGCGGTGAATTGCCGATCATCCACGTCGCGTCCACATCCAGCGCCCGCGCGTCCACAAAGCGTTCGTACGTGTGCTGGTCCTTCTCCTTCACAACTTCCACATGAGTGAAATAACCACTCAGCCCGCTCCGCTCCACTTTGCGCCGCTGCTCGCCCGCCTCACCCTTGGTGAACAGGATCAGCTCATGCCGTCCCGACAGATGTTCCAAAGTCTCCGATACCCCGTCAATTAACTCGATCGGGTGATCCAGTATCCGCCCAGTCAGACGGTTCACCGCTCCGAAATCGCCGGTTCCCACTGGACGCGTCGCCAGACGCTCCAGGCACTGCCGTAAGTTGCGCCCAAAGTTCTCCGCGCCGTAACCGTGTACCCGGTTATTCGCCCGTTCAATCTCGTCGAGCACCTCGCGCACTTCCTCCGGGGTCATCGATGGATGTCCGAGTAACTCGCAGAACTCCTCGAACGCCCGCTCGAAGTAGATATTGTTTTCCCAAAGCGTGTCGTCGGCGTCGACCAGAAGTGTGCAGCCCTGCGCCTTCACAAATTCACCGGTAGCTTCCCGTGGCCATTCCTCGGTGCAACTTCCCTTACGTGTTGAATCGCCCGCTCCCGGCTCACATATCCGGAAAGAAACTCCGCCAGTTGTTTCATCCGCTCCGCCTCCGACCTCGTCGCCAGCAGCAGTTGCCGGAAATCCAGATCCTCCACCGGCTGCGCGATCTGAAAGCTCAAGCGCGGATGCCCGGGAGCCGGTTCTTCCACCTCGTCTCCCTTAAGCTCCTTCAGCTCCTCGAACCCTTCCATCGCTTTCCGCTGTGTTTCTTCCGGCACCGGTTCGAAATCGTCGTCGTCGTAAAAATCCACCGATCCACGCAAATACGCCTTGTCGTCGTTCAGCCCGAGAATTTCGAACCTCCGCCGGCCGGCCGCCAGAATGTCGAGCCGGCCGTCGGGATACCGGCGCAGCACCCGCTCCACAATCGCGGTGCAGCCCGTGTTCACAATACCGCGCTCGCCCGCGCGCACAATCCCAAACTCGGTGCCGGCGGCGATCGCATCGCCGATCATTTCCTTGTACCGGTCTTCAAAGATATGCAAAGGAATCTGCGTACCCGGAAACAGAACCAATTGCAGCGGAAAAAGTGGCAACAGATCCCGTTCCATATGTACTATTATGGCGTTTACCTGCAGCGACGGGCAATCATCCTCGATGCGCATCGACGGTAAGGTGATCCTGATTACGGGAGCCAGCGCGGGCATCGGCGCGGCCTGCGCGCGCGCCTTCACCGAACGCGGCGCGCGAGTTATCCTCACCGCGCGCAATGCCGCCCTGCTCGCCCACGTGGTTCCCGGCTCGACCGTGATCCCCTCCGATCTCGAACAACCCTCCGAACGCGCCCGCCTCGTCGAAGCCGCCCTCGCTGCTTATGGCCGCGTCGACATCCTCGTCAACAATGCGGGCGTCGGCGCCTACACGCCCTGCTGGAACACCGAACCTGTCGTCGCGCAGCGCCTCTTCGAACTCAACTTCTTCGCCCCGCTCGACCTCATCCGTCTCCTCGCTCCCGGCATGCGCGCCCGCCGCGAAGGGTTCCTCGTCAACGTCGGCTCCATCGGCGGACTCGTTCCCCTCCCTTGGTCCGGTCTCTACTCCGCTTCGAAATTCGCCCTCGGCGCACTCACCGACAGCCTCCGTGTCGAACTCCGCCGCGACGGCATCCGCACCATGACCGTCTGCCCCGGCTATGTTACCTCCGGGTTCCAGTCCCACTCGCTCGCGGGCAGCGCGCCTCCCGGTGTCGTCCGCGCCCGCCGCTTCGCCATCAGCCCGGAAACCTGCGCCCGCGCAATCGTTCGCGGCGTCGAACGCAATGCCCGTACGCTCGTCGTCCCGCGCGCCGGCTGGCTTCTCATCGCCCTCCGGCGCATCGTTCCCCATCTCGTCGATGCAAGAATGGAACAGATGCTTTATTCCGAACCCCGCTCATGATCCTTAAACTCAAGCGCACTCCGGGCCTCTACCTGGTCGGCTTCATGGCCAGCGGCAAATCCACCATTGGCAAAATGCTCGCCTATGAACTGGGCTGGAACTTCGTCGACGTCGACGCCGACATCGAGACCTCGCATGGTAAGAGCATCAACGAAATTTTCGATGAACAGGGCGAAGACGCTTTCCGGAAAATGGAAACCGAGGCGATCCGGAAACGCATCCGTGCCATCCAGACCGGCCGCCCCATGGTCGTCGCCCTCGGTGGCGGCGCCTTCTCGCGCGAGGAAAACTTCAGCGTCCTCGAGGAAAACGGCGTCACCATCTGGCTCGACACCCCCCTCTCTCTCATCCGCAGCCGCCTGGCCAACGTCTCCGACCGGCCGCTCGCACGCGACGCCGAACACCTCGAACATCTCTACTTCGCCCGCCGCGCCGCCTACGAACGCGCCGACTACCGCATCGAGATCCGCGGCGACGATCCCGCCGAAGCCGTGGCCGCCATCCTCCGGCTTCCCATCTTTTGAACTTGCCCGCCCACTCCGCCCTCCGCCGCGACGCCCTGCGCATCTTCCGCGCCGCCCTCCGCGCCGCCGATCCCCGCGAGGCGGTCCGGCGGCATCTCGCGCTCAAATCCAACACGCTTTCCCTCGGCGCCCACCGTTTTCCGCTCTCCCGCTTCGATCGGATCTTCGTTCTCGGGGCAGGGAAGGCCTCCGCCCGGATGGCGCAACAGGTTGAATCCATTCTCGGCCAACGCATCACCGCCGGCTGGATCAATGTCAAGGATGGCCATACAGCTCCGCTTAAGCGCCTGCATGTCCACGAGTGCTCCCACCCCATCCCCGACGCACGCGGCCTCGAAGGCACACGCTGCATGGCCGAAATCGCGGCATCCGCCGGAAAGCGTGACCTCGTCCTCTGCCTCATCTCAGGCGGCGCATCCGCTCTCGCCCCTCTGCCCGCGCCGCCCGTCACCCTGGCCCACAAACAACGCACCACCTCACTCCTGCTGGCCAGCGGCGCCACCATCCACGAAATGAACACCGTGCGCAAGCACCTCTCGCGCTGGAAGGGCGGGCAACTCGCCCGCCTCGCCTCGCCCGCCACCGTCGTCTCGCTCATCCTCTCCGACGTCGTCGGTGACGATCTCGACGTCATCGGCTCCGGACCCACCGTTCCGGACCGTTCCACTTTCGCCGATGCCCGTGCAGTCCTCGAACGCCGCGGCATCCTCGCCCGCTGCCCGAAACCCGTCGTCGATCGCATCGAACGCGGCTGCCAGGGCCTGGAACCCGAAACGCCCAAGCCCGGCGATCCCGCCTTCGCCAATACCCTGAACCTCATCGTCGGCGGCAACCGCCAATCGCTTATCTCGGCTTCGGCCGAGGCGCGCGCACTCGGCTACCGCCCCCTCCTTCTGTCCTCCTCGATCACCGGTGAAACCCGCGAAGCCGCCGCTTTCCACGCCGCCCTCGCCCGCGAAGCCGCGCAGACCGGCAACCCCGTCCGCCCACCCGCCTGCCTCCTCTCCGGCGGAGAAACAACGGTCACCCTCCGTGGCAAGGGCCTCGGCGGACGCAATCAGGAGTTCACCCTCGCCGCCGCCCTTGCCCTCAACGGCCTCGACAACTGCCTCGTCCTCAGCGCCGGCACCGACGGCACCGACGGCCCCACCGACGCCGCCGGCGCTATCGCCGGTTCGACCACGCTCGCCCGCGCCTCGGCCCTTTCCCTCGACGCCCAGGCCATGCTCGACGCAAACGACTCCTACCACTTCTTCGATCCCCTCGGCGATCTCCTCCGCACCGGCCCCACCCTCACCAACGTCATGGACATCCACATCTTCCTGCTCGCTCGATAATCTCAACCGCCCCATACCGTTGACCTTCCGCCCGCCCTTGTGTTACCCCACGTAGGAAAAATCTTGCTCGCCGAAACCGAGGAGTCGTTTATGCCGAGGCACACCAGAAAACAGACCGGCACAGCGCTGGCAGCCGCCTTCCTCTACTTCGCCGCTCCTTCCCTGCTCGCACAACCCCCGTTCATCGTTTACCGCGGCGTTGTCAACGCCGCTAGTTTCATGCCCGCCGGTTTGCCCGGAGGCGCCATCGCCCAGGGTTCTATCTTCACCATCTTCGGTTCCCACCTCGGTCCCGCTTCCAGCCCGTCGCTTTCTTACCCGCTGCAAACCACCCTCGGCGGCGTCTCCCTCACCGTCTCCAATTCCTCCATCACCGTCAACGCCATCCCCATCTACGTCAGCCCTTCGCAGATCAATGCCGTCATGCCCTCCAACGCCCCGCTCGGGCTCGACTCCGTTCAGGTTCACTTCAACGGCGCTTTGAGCAACCCCGCCCCCATCCAGGTCACCACCACAAGCTTCGGCATCTTCTCCGCCACCGGCTCCGGAATCGGCCCCGGCGTTCTCATGAATTACGTCAGCCCCAACGTCCAGCCCGTCAACTCGCTTTCCCAGCCCGCCAAACCCGACCAAGTCCTCACCCTCTGGGGCACCGGCCTCGGACCCGTCACTTTCCCCGATGACACCGCTCCCACCGCCGGCAACCTCCCCACTCAAACCGAAGTCTTCGTCGCCGGCCAGCCCGCAAACATCCTCTACCACGGCCGTTCGCCCTGCTGCTCCGGCGTTGACCAGATCGTGCTGCAACTCCCGGCCAACTCCCCCACCGGTTGCTGGGTCCCCGTCTCAGTCCGAACTGCCGGCGCCGTCGTCAGCAACTTCGTCACCATCGCCGTCAATCCTTCCGGCGCCGCCTGTTCGGACTCCGCCAACCCCGTCGGCGCCGCCTTCGCCCAGGGCGGCAACCTCGGCGTCCTCCTCGCCGGCCGCGTCGCCGTCCACGATGACGTCGCCGTCCTCCAACCCATCGACACCACCACCGATCTCGCCTCGGCCTGGTTCGGCCAGCAGCAACATCTGCCCTTTTCTTTTAATCCCCTCTTCTCGCTTCCGCCCGCCGGCGCTTGCACTGGCTACGCCTCCCCGGTCAGCGGCAACCTCCCAGGCGTCGCCCCATCCACTCCCCTCACTCCCGGCGCAGTCACCCTCGCAGGCGCCGCCGGCTCACAATCCCTCTACCCCCTCGCCACGCCGGGAACCTTATCGAGCGTAGTCGGCTCGGCCCTCCTCACCCTCAGTGACCTCTTCCTCAACCCCGGCTCCTTCACCTTCAGCGGCGCCGTCAGCGCCGCCGTCGCCGCCTTCCAGGCCGCCTTCAATCTGCCCCAACCCCTCACCTGGACCAATCGCGATCAGATCACCTCCCTAGTCCGCTCCGCCGGCCTCACCCTCAACTGGACCGGCGCCGCTTCCAACCAAAGCGTCTTCGTCTACGGCTTCGGCGCCGATCTCCCCTCCAACTCCTCCTACACCTTCGTCTGCCGCGCCAATCTCGGAGACGCAACCCTCACCGTCCCGCCCGCCGTCCTCGCCAACCTCCCTCCCACCCGCCCCTTGCTCACCCAATCCCTCGCTGCCGTCTACGTCGGCCAATGGCCCATCGCCAATCCGGTCCTGTTTTCCGCTTCCGGCCTCGACTTCGGCGGCGCCCTCGCCGCCAGCGTCCAGGGGAAAACGGTGGTGATCCAATGAATCGCCTCACCCTGGTCTTGATCTCTTCTCTCCTGTTCGCGCTCGCGGCCTGCCACCGGAATAGCATGCGCCCAAATCCCGACTCGCCCTACACCCCCGCAAGCGACGACGAACCGATGACCTTCGTTGAGTGCGACAGCGAGGGGAACCTCAGCGTCTACACCGGCAGCATGAGTGATTTTCGCAGCAATGCCCTTCAAAGCGCCAACAGCCCGCTCAGCGGGCAGGCCTGCCAGAACAGCACCAACGACAGCTACACGCTCTACTCCATGTCCCAGGCCACGCAGCACGGCTTCATCTCCCCCTCCGCCTCCCCTTCGCGCCCCCGCGCCGCCTCCGCCTCCTCCGGCCGGATCAGCCTCGTCAATACCTTCCCCCTTGCCATGCCCGTGCCCTTCGGGCCGCCCCTGCTCGCCAACGGCGCCACCCCTCCGGTGCCCGCCTGCGATCCCTCCGGCGCCGTCTACGCCGTCGAGCACTTCTCCGCCGCCGTCCTCCACGTCGCAACGTGCCCCTTGAGCCTCATCAGCACCATCCCGGTCGTTTCCCATCCGCTCCAGGCCCGCCTCACCCCCGACGCCTCCACTTTGATCGTCACCAGTTACGACTCCGCCATCAACTTCATCGACACCGCTTCCGATCAGGTCGTCTACACTCTCACCACCCCCTCCACCGTCCATCCCTCCGGCCTCGCCATCTCCCCCGATGGCAAGCTCGCCTACGTCACCAACTACTTCAACGTCAACCCATCCCTGCTCGTCATCGACATCGCCAGCCATTCCATCGTCAACTCCGTCCCCCTTTACCAATTCCCCAAATCCCTGCTCCTCACCCCCGACGGCGCTCAACTCTGGATCGAATTCTGGCAATCCAACCAACTCGCCGTCTTCGACACCCTCACCCTTGCGCAAATCGGAACGGTCGCCACCGACGGACTCGCCTACACCGGCATGACGTTTAACACTACCGCCACCAAAGCCTACATCACCACCACCAACAGCACCGTAGATGTCATCGATACCTCCACTCTTCACAACCTCGCGCAGCTTCCCGTCGTCCAACATCCAGCCGGTATCACCCTCAGCCCAACCGGCAGTTTCCTCCTCGTAACCAGTCCATCCACGCCGGCTCTGTCCGTCATCAATGCGCTGACCGATACCGTCGTGGGCACGCTGCCCGTCAACGTTCCCGGCGCCGAACTCGCCCTCGCCCCCTGACCCTCGCTGCCGCAACCCGTTGCTACACTAAATAACTCAGGAGGCTTATGTCCACGATTCGCCGCCGTGTGTCGGTGCCCGTCAATGTCGGAGGTGTCTGGGTCGGAGGCAGCCACCCCATCGTCGTCCAGTCGATGACCAACACCGACACGGCCGACAGCGCCGCCACCGTAAATCAAGTCATGGCGCTCGCCCGAGCCGGCAGCGAACTCGTCCGCGTCACCGTCAACACCGAAGCCGCCGCCAAGGCCGTCCCCACCATCGTCGAAACCCTCGATAAGTTCGGCGTCAAAGTTCCCATCATCGGCGACTTCCATTACAACGGCCACCTGCTGCTCAAGAAATATCCCGACTGCGCCCGCGCCCTCGCCAAGTACCGCATCAACCCCGGCAACGTCAACATCGGCAAAAAGCACGACGACAACTTCCGCACTATGATCGAAGCCGCCATCGAGTACGGCAAGCCCGTCCGCATCGGCGTCAACTGGGGCTCGCTCGATCAGGCCCTGCTCACCCGCATGATGGATGAGAACAACCGCCTGCCCGAACCGGAAGACGCCAAAGCCGTTACCCTCCGCGCCATCGTCCGCAGCGCCCTCTCGAGCGCCGAAGCCGCCGAGCGCTACGGCCTGCCCCGCAACCGCATCATCCTCAGCGCCAAGGTCAGCGGCGTTCAGGACCTCATCGCCGTCTACCGCATGATGGCCGCCGAAGGCGACTACTCGCTCCACCTCGGCCTCACCGAAGCCGGCCTCGGCTCCAAAGGCATCGTCGCCACAACCGCCGCGCTCTCCGTGCTCCTGCAGGAAGGCGTCGGCGACACCATCCGCGCCTCACTCACCCCGCTCCCCAACGGCGACCGCGCCGAGGAAGTCATCGTCAGCCAGCAGATCCTCCAAGCCCTCGAACTCCGCAGCTTCACCCCGCAGGTCACCGCCTGCCCCGGCTGCGGCCGCACCACCAGCACCTTCTTCCAGGACATGGCCGACCAGATCCAGACCTACCTCCGCGAA
>DAIDIH010000396.1 GCA_027459465.1 Bryobacterales bacterium
GCTCAAGCGCAACAACGTCGCCATCGCCCTCGAATGCGCCCGCCTGAGCCGCGACCTCCTCGGCGCCAACGGCATCATCGACGACTACCCCATCATGCGCCACCTCTGCAACCTCGAAACCGTCAAAACCTACGAAGGCACCGATCACATCCACACCCTCGTCATCGGCGAACGCGTCACCGGAATCCCCGCTTACAAGTAACCCACCCCGCAATCGCCGTGCCGCAGCCCCGCGTCAGCGTCGTCATCCCGGCCTACAACGTCGCCGGCTACATCGCCGAAGCCATCGATTCCGTGCTGGCCCAGACCTTCCAGGACTTCGAAATCATCGTCGTCAACGACGGCTCCCCCGACACCGATGCCCTCGACGCCGCCCTCGCCCCCTACCGCACGCGCGTAAGCTGCATCCGGAAAACCAACGGCGGCCCGTCCAGCGCCCGCAACGCACGCATCGCAGCCGCGCACAGTGGTCTCATCGCCTTGCTCGATGGCGACGACGCCTGGGAGCCCGAATACCTCGCCTCCCAGCTCGCCTTCCTCACCCGGAACTCCAACGCAGCCGCCGTATTCCCCGACGCCGTCTACATCGGCGACACCCCGCTCGCCGGGAAACGAATCTCCGACGTCGTCCCCTTCGAGCGAGGCCGCCTCACCATCGAGGCGCTTCTCAGTGGGCGCAGCAACCGCGTTTACTCCTGCCTCGCCCGCCGCGGCCCGCTCGAATCCATCCAAGGTTTTGATGAGTCGCCCGCGTTGCGCGGCATCGAGGACTGGGACTGCTATCTCCGCCTCCTCCTCCGCGGCGACACGATCCTTTTTAACAACGTACCCCTTCTTCGCTACCGTCGCCGCAGCGGCAGCCTCTCCTCCGACCAGATCTTCATGCGCCGCGCAGGACTCCAGGCGCTCGCAAAGCTCGAAACGCTCATCCCCCCCGGCTCCCACCTCCTGCCCCTCGCCGCCAACCTCCGCCGCGACTGGCGCGCGGGAATCGAACGCGAGCTCGGCCGCAAAGCGCTCGCCGAAGGCCGCTGGGACCAGGCGCGCTCCCATTGGCAAGAGCACCAGAAAATCCGGCCGGACCCCCGAATCGCGCTCTCCTTACTCGTGGGAAACATCTCGCCCGCCCTCCTCGCCGCCTTCATGCGCCGCACCGGCCGCCTCTGACCAAACCCCCTCAAAGTCGCCGCCTGCGCGGTTACTCGACCGGAAGAGCGACGATATTGCTCGTGAGACCGAAAGCGCCGACCACCGCACACGTGCTGGTGTTGATGGAGAAGTAAGCGGTCCCGGCGGACAGGCTTTGTGGCAACCGGAGATTGACCTGATACAACCCCACATATCCCGGCGTAAGTCCGGCGTAAAGAACGGATCCGAAGGGCCAACCACTGCTGCCGGCGGCATAGGGGGCGCCACATACCGTCACTACCGGCGCTGCGCCTTTCGCCGCCACACCCGAAACTCCGTTCGGAGTAACAGGGCCGAGCCCGGTGAGATACACGATAATCGCTTCACCGGAATGTGCCGGATTCGATGGCGTCACGAGGCTGTAATCGGCCGCGTGTTCAATAGCAGGCGTCCCGTCGTTCAGAAGAAAGATTCCGGCAGCGCCCTGCGGCGGGACCGCGAAGACGGACGCGCCCTGATAGCGAATTTCCACCGCATTCGGTGTTGTCTCGAAATAGCGAAATTGCGTGCTCCCTTTCACCTCGAACGGCACCTGGAAATTAATCTGCTCCGTCCCGGATCCTACCGGCGCGACGGCGAGGATTGGCGCCGGAACGCCTTCGACGAGAATCGACACGCCGGCGAGCCTCGTAGGAAGCGGCGAACCGCTGCCGGTTTCCAGTCCCGCGAGGTTCAATCCTCGCACAAAAACACTCGCCAACCCTCCCGGCAGCGGCAAGCCCGGGGCAAATGACGCCGCGTTCACAATAGAGTTCGCCGGCACATCCAAGCCCGGATTCCCCGGACCGAGTTTCAGCACGCTCACCGATTTACCGTTCGACGGAAGATTCACGTTAATTGCTTCCCCGGTCGCGTAGACATTGCCCGCCGGGTCGAGGGCGAGGGCGTCCACCGAGCCTGCACCGAGATAAGTCGACCACTCGAGCGCCGCGCCTGCCGGATCGAGCAGCGCAAGAAACCCCGCATTGCCGCACGCGTAACCGCCCTCGGGAATCGAGCCCGACGGCGTGAACACCGGACAATATGCGTTGACGATCGTCGACTGAAGCGCGTAGCGCAGCGGGAAGTCCGCTGACGTCGTCGTCCCGCCCACGTATGCGTCCCCCTCGGCGTCAACTGCGATCGCCGCCGGTTGGTCGATTCCCGAGCCGCCAAGGTATGTCGCATAGATCAGCTTGGTTGCATCCGCATTCAGCTTTGCCGCAAACCCGGTGGAACTCGTTGTCTTCGAGTGACCCTCGTAGGCGCCGCTCGTGACCGGAAAATCCGAAGAACTCGTCGAGCCGGCAACATACGCGCTGCCCGCCGCGTCCACGGCAATGCCGCTTGATGTTTCCGCCGCCGATCCGCCCAGGTAGGTCGCATAAAGTAACTTCTGCCCCACCGGGTCGAGCTTCGCCACTACGATGTCCTGGCAGGTAGTCCCCTTGCACATCGGCTGGACGGCCCCGGACGTAGTCTGCCATGCGGTTGACGTCGTGGCGCCCGCGATGTAAGCACTTCCCTCCGCATCCGCCGCGACGCTCGCCGAAGTTCCCGGCCCGGCGACCGCGGAATAAATCAACGTCCCGCCCGGTAAGCCGAATATCCGGTTGAAAAGAATCTTCACCACGAAAATGTTCGTCTCCCCAGCCGCAGGCGCCGCGTAAGCGCCTTCGCTGACCGGGAAATCGGACGATTTCGTCGTGCCCGCCAGATAAACGTAGCCGGAAGAGTCAAGCACGATCGAGGTCCCGGCATCATCCCCACTCCCTCCAAACAACCGGCTCGCCACCAGCGCGCCTTGCGGGCTCAGCCGGAGCAAAAACGCATCATTCCCTCCGGCCGTAGCCGTCACGCCCGGAAAATTGACGCCGGAGGTTGTGCCGGTGACATACGCCGTCCCGTCGGTGTCGACCGCGATGGCGGCGGGCAGCATCGGTGGAATCGAATACCACGGCGCCGGCGCGGAAGGCGGAGCGCCAATGTAAGTGGAATACAGCAGGCTGCTCCCGTCTGGACTGAGCTTGGAGACAAAAACCGAACTGAATGCGCAAAAGGACTGACACGGTCCCGTTGGGCCATTTTGCAGCGCATTCGAGACAGGAAAATCCAACGAATGCGTCGTACCGGTGATGTAGATGTTCCCCGCCGAATCGGTGGCGATTCCCGTCCCCGTGTCGAAAAGTGCGGTGTGAAGGCCCGGAAAATCGAAAGAGATTCCGCTTCCGCCAAACGACTGATTCACCAACAGCACCGGATCGATGACCAGAGGCTTCCGCCGGTCGTATGCTCCGACCTGGAACCGTACCTCGTCGCCTTCGACGAGAAAACCTCCATCGACCCGGCGCCCATCCTGAAAAATGCGTGGCCGCGAATGCCGGATTTCCCCCGCGCCCGTGCCCAGAATCAGATCACCGTCCCGGCCGATCGACACCCCCGATACGCCTTCAAACGAGAACCGGATCGCGCCCGGGTCCGCTCCCGGCGCCACGATCCAGTCATACTCGATCTGCTGATCGCGCCCGTACACCACCAGGTCCACTCCCGGAAAAACGTGGGCGTAACGCACCCGCGCATAATTCGGGATCCCCGTGCGCCACTCCGCCGGATCGGATCCCAGGTAGTAGTTGGACCGCGCCGCCAGTTCGTCCAAGCCTTCCGGCCGGGTGCGCGGCAGCTTCAGTCCCACCGCTCCGCCGCGAAAGTACATGGCGACTCCCTCATCGGTCAGCCGCAATGTGTAGCGCGGCGCAACCGCCGAAAATCCCGCCGCCGCGCCAGTCTTGCCGCGCACGGGCTCGAAGTGTAGCGGAATCGCCAGCGCGAGCGCGGCTACGGCAATCATGCCTCCCGTTTTAGCGCAATTCCGGCCCGTTTATTGCACCGGGTTCCCGTCTCCGTCGATATAGTGAATCTCGCCGATCCCTAACGCCTTGATCCCCGGCTCGATCTTCGCCCGGTCCCCGATCACCACCCACACCAGATGCTCCGGTTGCACCACCGTCTTCGCCGCGTCCTCCACTTCGCTCGCGTCCAGCTCACGCACCTGCCGCGCAAATACGTCGAGATAGTTGTCCGGCAACCCAAGCTGTAACTGCCGCGCCAGCTCCGACCCCCAGCCAAACCGCGTCTCGAGCGATCCCGGCAACTGCAGAATCGCGTGTTCCCTCGCCAGCTTCAACTCCGGCGCCGTCACCGGCCGCGCCCCGGATATGTCCTCGAGTTCCTTCCGCACTTCTTCCACCGACTCCTTCGTCTTGTCCGTCTGCACCGGAGAAATCGTCAAAAACGGCTGCGGCCCCTTCGCCGGCAACACCAGGCTGAACACACCGTAGGACCAGTGCTTGTCCTCCCGAAGGTTCATGTTCATCCGCGAGCTGAACGTCCCGCCCAGCACGTCGTTCATGATGTCGATCGCCGTCTGCTGCGGATTGCCTCCGTCCGGCGCAATCCCGCCCGTGAAGATCACGGACTGTTCCGCCCCCGGCCGGTCCATCAGATACACCACTGGCTTGGCCGGTGGCGCAACCTGCGCGATATTCTTCTTCGGCAACTCCGCCGGCTTCCACGCCCCGAACACCTTCTCCAGTTCCGGCAGCAGTTCCGCCATCGTCGTATCGCCCACCACAATCAGCGTCGCCCCGTTCGGATGGAACCACGTGTCGTGGAACTTCACAAGATCTTCCCGCGTGATCTTCCCGACGCTCTCCGCCGTCCCCGACCCCGTCAGCGGGTTCCCATACGCTTGTCCCTTGCCGTAAATCAGCGCCGGCAGCACCCGCAGCCCCATCTGAATCGGCGTCACCTGCTCCCGCTCGATCGCCGCAAGCTGCAGCTTCTTCTCCCTCGCGAAATCCGCATCCGGGAATGACGGGTGCAGCACCACGTCGGCGAACAGATCGAGCGACGGATCGAGCTTCTCCTTCAGCGCGCTCAGATACACCGTCGTCTGGTCGATGTTCGAATTCGCGCTCAGCCGCGCGCCCAGCAGTTGCAGCTTCTCGCTGATCTCGAGCGCGTTGTACCGCTCCGTCCCATCCACCAGCGTCGCCGCCGTCAGCTTCGCCGTTCCGGGCTTCGCCAGCGAATCGGCCGCATAGCCGGCGTCGAACACCAGCCAGAAATCCACCGCCGGAAGCTCGTGCCGCTCCGTCAGCTCCACCTTCATCCCGTTCGACAGCTTCCCATGATGTACAACCGGAACATGCAGCGCCGGAGGCGCCCCGATCGCCGGAGCCTGTGCCCGGTCCACACCCTCGGGCGCCGCCGCGTAACTCGGGAACGGATTCACCTCCAGCTCATACACCCCATCGCTCAGCCAGCGCTCGGCCGCGCCCCGCAGATCCTCGGCCGTCGCATGCGCCACCCGGTCGAGCGAAACCTGGTAGGCATCCGGATTGCCCAAAAACACCTGCCCAATCGCCAGCCGGTCGCTCTTGCCGCCAAATCCCCCGATCCTCTCAATCCCTCGAATGAAGTTCGCCCGGTACTGCGTCTTCACCCGCTCCAGTTCTTCCGCCGTCGGCCCCTCGCGCACAAACCGCGTCAGTTCTTCGTGGATCGCCTTCTCAATCGGCTCCAGGCTCCCGCCAGGTTTCGCCGTCGCCGAGATCTGAAACTGCCCGGCGATCTCCTTCGGATCCACGCTCGCCATCACCGACGTCGCCGTCTGGTCGTCGTACACCAGCCGCTTGTACAACCGCGACGTCTTGCCCTGGCTCAAAACGTCGCTCACCAGGTCCAGGTAATCCGTGTCCGCCGCTCCGAACTGCGGCATGTTCCACACCATGTACACCCGCGCCTGCGGCACCCGGTCCTGCACCCGCTGCCGGTGCGTCCCCGTGCGCTTGGCGATCCACACCTCCTGATGCGCGATCGGCGGTCCCGGCGGTATGTCGCCAAAGTACTTCTCTACCTTCTCCCGCGCCGTCTTCACATCGATGTCCCCGGCCAGCACCAGCGTCGTGTTCGACGGCCCGTAGTAAGTCCGGAACCACTGCTTCACGTCGTCGAGCGAGGCTGCGTTCAGGTCCTCCATCGACCCGATCACCGTCCACGAATACGGATGCCCCTTCGGATACGTGTTGTCCGTGATCAGCTCATCCACTTTCCCGTACGGCTGGTCCTCGCCCTGCCTTTTCTCGTTCTGGACCACCCCCCGCTGCAGATCGAGCACCTTCTGGTCAATCGCCCCCAGCAGGTGCCCCATCCGGTCCGACTCCATCCACAGCGTGTAGTCGAGCGCAGACACCGGAACATTTTCGAAGTAATTTGTTCTATCCTCGTTCGTCGTCCCGTTCAGGTCCGTCGCCCCGATCTCCTCCATCGCCGGAAGAAACTGGCTCTTATGATGCTCGCTGCCCCCGAACATCAGGTGCTCGAACAGGTGCGCGAACCCCGTCCGCCCCTGCTTCTCGTTCTTCGAGCCGACGTGGTACCACACGTTCACCGCCACAATCGGCGCCTTGTGATCCTCGTGCACCAGCACGGTCAGCCCGTTCTTCAAAACGAACTTTTCGTAAGGAATGCGAATGTCCATCTTGCTGTCCTGAGTTCCATTCTGGGCAAAGGCGCACGCCGGTAGCGCCGCCAATGCCGCCATTGCGGCCAATTTCATGAATCCACCCCGAATTCGCAAGTGTAGCGCAACGAAACCTAAAAGCCGGTCCGTGCGCATGGGATACTGGGGTCACGCCCCGGCCACGCGCCTGGCGGGGCCGCCTCCTCAACTTGCCGACTTCGTACAGCCTGACCCGTAACGCAGCCTGGCTCATCGCTGGCAAAGCCCTCGCCTTCGCCGCCACTTTCGCTCTCCCCCTCATCATCGTCCGCCGCCTGGGTCCGTTCCAGGTCGGCATGTACCAGCAGGTGTTCCTGGTCATTAACACCCTGATCGCCGTGCTCCCCCTCAGCGTCTCCCTCAGCGCTTACTACTTCATGCCCCGCGAGCCGGAGCGCGCCCCCCAGCTCGTGCTCAACATCTGCCTCTACTCGCTCGGCGCCGGAGCCCTCGCCTGGGCCGCCCTCGCCGCTTTCCCCGCCCTCCTCACCCGCACCCTCAACAACCCCCAGCTCGCCGGCTACGCCCCTTGGATCGGCCTCGCCGCCACCCTCCTCCTCTTCGGCTCCGCCCTCGAACCCGTCAGCGTCGCCCGCGGCGACGTGAAAACCGCCTCGGCCTTCCTCGTCGCCTCCTCCGTCACCCGCGGCCTGTTGATGTCCGCCGCCGCCCTGTTTTTCGCGACCGTCCCCGCCCTCGTCTGGGCCATCATCCTCTTCGCCGCCATGCAGTCGGCCGCCACCTTGCTTTACTTCCACGCCAAATTCCCCCGCTTCTGGCGCGCCTTCGATCCCTCCATGGCCCTCCGCCAACTCCGCTACGCCGCCCCCCTCGGCTTCTCCGGCATCCTCTGGTACTGCGAAACCGATCTCCACAATTACTTCGTCTCCCACCTGGCCGGCACCATCGCCTTCGCCGTCTACTCCTACGGAACCTTCGACGTCCCCTTCATCGGCATCCTCATCGAAGGCGTCGCCGCCGTCCTCATCTCCCGCTTGAGCTATCTCGAGAAAATCGGCGATCACGGCGCCATCGCCGAAATCCTCGGCGCCGCCTCCCGCAAACTCGCCTTCTTCTTCTTCCCCATCACCGGCGTCCTGCTCGTCACCAGCCGCGAGTTCATCCTGTTCCTGTTCACCTCGCGCTTCGCCGCCGCCGTCCCCATCTTCCGCATCAACCTCTGCCTCCTCCCGCTCGCTTCCGTCATCATAGACCCCGTCATCCGCGCCTACACCAAGTTCCACTCCACCCTCGTCCGCATCCGCACCGCCGTTTTCCTCCTGCTCACCGCCGCCCTCTGGTTCTTCACCTCCCGCTACGGCGGCCTCGGCGCCATATCGGTCGTCGTCGCCACCCGTTACCTCGAAACCGCCCTCCTCGTCCTCCTCCTCCGCCCCGTCGTCGGCTTCGACCGCCACCACCTCCGTCTCCTCCGCGATCCCGCCAAACTCGCCGCCGCCGCCGTCTTCGCCGCCGCCGTCACCGAACTCGCCCGGCTCTCGCTCGCCGGAGCCCGCCCCTTCGACGTCCTCGCCGTCTCCGGAACCGCCTACCTCATCGCCTACCTCGCCGCCGTCGTTGCACTACGCGTGCCCACCACCGAGGAGTGGGCCATGGCGCGCAATCTCCTCCGCAAATCCACCACCCGCCTCCGCCTGAGGTCGCCAACCGCTGGATAGTAGAATCAAGAAACATGCGCTCGCTTGCCGCCTGTGTTCTCCTTCTTCCCTTCACCCTGCTGGCGCGCGAGCCATTTCACGCTAAACACGCCATGGTCACCGGCCAGGAGCCCATCGCCACTCGCGCCGGCGTCGCCATGCTCAAAAAAGGCGGCAACGCCGTCGACGCCGCCGTCACCGTCGGCTTCGCCCTCGCCGTCACCTACCCCTTCGCCGGAAACCTCGGCGGCGGCGGCTTCATGCTCATCCACATGGCCGACGGCCGCTCCACCTTCATCGACTTCCGCGAAATGGCCCCCCACGCCGCCTCCCGCAATATGTACCTCGACCCCGCCGGCAACCTCACCCAAGGCAGCCTCGTCGGCTGGCGCGCCTCCGGCGTCCCAGGCTCTGTCGCCGGCTTCGCCCTCGCCATGGAAAAATACGGCACGAAAAAATGGTCCGACGTCGTCGCCCCCGCCGAAAAACTCGCCCAACGCGGCATCCCCGTCTCCTACGCGCTCTCCGATTCCCTCCACCGTGCCCAAAAACTCCTCTCACAGTTCCCCGACTCCAACCGCATCTTCCTCAACAACGGCACGCTCCGCGAACCCGGCTCCCTCTTCAAGCAGCCCGAACTCGCCCGCACCCTGAAACGCATCCGCAAAAACGGCGCAAAAGACTTCTACCACGGCCAAACCGCCCGCTTGATCGACGCCGCCATGCGCGCCAACTCGGGCGATATCACCCTCGACGACCTCGCCAACTATCGCGCCATCGAGCGAAAGCCTCTCACCGGCTCCTACCGCGGCTACACCGTCCTCACCTCGCCCCCACCGAGCTCCGGCGGCGTCGGCATCCTCGAAATGCTCGGCATGCTCGAAGGCTCCCACTACACACAATCCGGAGCTGGCTCGGCCGCCGCCATCCACTACGTCGCCGAAGTCGAACGCCGCGCTTACGCCGACCGCAATGAATACCTCGCCGACCCCGACTTCCACCACCCGCCCATCGCCCAACTCCTCGACCCCGGCTACCTCCACGCCCGCGCCGCCACCATCCTCGCCAACCACGCCACGCCTTCCACCGAAATCGGCCCCGGCAAACTCGCCGCCCTCCTCCACGAAAGCTCCGACACCACCCACTTCAACGTCATCGACTCGGCCGGCAACGCCGTCGCCGTCACCTACACCCTCAACGGCGGCTACGGCAGCGGCGTCACCGTCCCCGGCGCCGGCTTCCTCCTCAACAACGAAATGGACGACTTCGCCGCCAAACCCGGCGCCCCAAACATGTTCGGCCTCGTCCAGGGCGAAGCCAACGACATCCAGCCCGGCAAACGCCCCCTCTCCTCCATGACCCCCACCATGCTCCTCAAAGACGGCAAGCCCTTCCTCGTCCTCGGCGCCCCCGGCGGCTCCCGCATCATCAACGGCGTCTTCGAAGTGATGCTAAACGTCGTCGACTTTCACATGAATGTGCAGGATGCCATCGACTGGCCGCGCTTCCATCACCAGTGGCTGCCCGACACGCTCTTCCTCGAGCCCGGCATCAGCCCCGACACCGCGCGCCTGCTCGAAGGAATGGGCTACAAACTCGGCCATGTCTCGGGCGTCGCCCGCGTCGAAGCAATCGTGAATACGGGAACCTGGCTCGAAGGTGGCACCGACGGCCGGGCGCCCGGCGGACTGGCGGCAGGATACTGATGCTACACGTTCTCTCAACACACCTCTTCGTTAATCACCGTTTAACCACGGTCTGGCTCGAGCGCGTCTGGCAGGCCGGCATCCCGGCCATCGAAATGTTCTGCGCCCGCCAGCACCTCGACTACCGCGACCGCGCCCAAATCCACGAGCTCGGCCACTTCTTCCATGACTCCGAGCTCAAGCTCCACTCCGTCCACGCTCCCATCTACACCGACGAAATCTGGGGCCGCAGCGGTCCGCAGGCCGTCATCGACATCACCGATCCCATCAAAGTCAGGCGCTTCGAAGCCGTCGACGAAATCAAACGCACCCTCGAAATCGCCGAAACCATCCCTTTTCGCTACCTAATCGTCCACTTGGGCGCCGGCGGAACCGAATACTCCGACGCGCGCGTCGATGCCGGCTTCTCCACGCTCGAGGAACTCAGCCTCTTCGCCCGCCAGCGCGGCGTCGAGGTCCTGCTCGAAAACACACCCAACGAATTATCGAGCGCCGAGCGCCTCCGCCTCTTCCTCGACATTACTCATCTCAATCTCGGACTTTGCCTCGACGTCGGCCATGCGAATATGAAGGAAGGGGTCGAGGCGGCGTTCCGCCTCATGGAAAGCCGTCTGCGCTCGACGCATCTGCACGACAACGACGGCGTGAGCGATCAGCACCTGCTCCCGTTCGCCGACGGTGGCTCGATCGACTGGAAAAAAACGATGGAACTGCTTCGAAGCCATCCCGATCAGTACCCGCTCCTGCTCGAACTCCGCGAACCGCAGGGCGTCGCCAATCCCATCGAAGCCGCACGCGACATCTTCCCCCGTCTCGAATCCGCTTGAATCCCCCCATGTCTGAATCCGTTCCCCGCATCTCGATCCGCGACGCCGCCGCCCACGCAGGCGCAACCGTCGAGATCGCCGGCTGGCTCTACAACCTCCGCCGCAGTGGCAAAATCTGCTTCCCGCTTCTCCGCGACGGCACCGGCATCATCCAGTGCGTCGCCGTCAAAAACCAACTCGACGAAGCGCTCTTCGAAGCGCTGAAAGACCTCACCCAGGAATCCTCCCTCATCGTTCGCGGCCGCATCCGCGCCGAACACCGCGCCCCCGGCGGCTACGAACTCGACGTCGAAGGCGCCGAAATCCTCCAGCGTGTCCCGGAGTCCGACCCCTACCCCATCACCCCCAAAGAACACGGCGTCGACTTCCTGATGGACCACCGCCATCTCTGGCTCCGCAGCCGCCGCCAGCACGCCATCCTCGGCGTCCGCCACGAAGTCATCCGCGCCATCCGCGATTACTTCGACTCGAACGGCTTCACCCTCGTCGACACCCCCATCTTCACCCCCGCCGCCTGCGAAGGGACCACCACGCTCTTCGAGGTCGACTACTTCGAAGGCGAAAAAGTCTACCTCACCCAGTCCGGCCAGCTTTATAACGAAGCCAACGCCATGGCCTTCGGCAAGGTCTACTGCTTCGGCCCCACCTTCCGCGCCGAAAAATCGAAAACTCGCCGCCATCTCACCGAATTCTGGATGGTCGAGCCCGAAATGGCCTACGCCAACCTCGAAGACGTTAAGCGCGTCGCCGAAGAACTCATCGTCTTCGTCACGGGCCGCGTCCTCGAACGCCGCCGCACCGAACTCACCGAACTCGAGCGCGACATCTCCAAACTCGAAGCCATCCGCGCCCCCTTCCCCCGCATCAGCTACGACGAAGCCGTCGAGCGCCTCAAACAAAAGGGCAGCGAAATCACCTGGGGCGGCGACTTCGGCGGCGCCGACGAAACCCTGCTCAGCGAAGATTACGACCGTCCCGTCATGGTCGACCGCTACCCAGCCCAGGTCAAAGCCTTCTACTTCCAGCCCGACGCGCAGCGCCCCGAAGTCGTCTTAGGCGTCGACGTCCTCGCCCCCGAAGGCTACGGCGAAATCGTCGGCGGCGGCCAGCGCATCCATGATCTCGATCTCCTCCTCCGCCGCCTCGAAGAACACAAACTCCCGCGGGAAGCCTTCGAGTGGTACCTCGATCTCCGCAAATACGGCTCCGTCCCTCACGCCGGCTTCGGCATGGGCGTCGAGCGCTTCGTCGCCTGGATGTGCGGCCTCGAACACATCCGCGAAACCATCGCCTATCCACGCATGATCTACCGGACCCGTCCTTAGCAAGAGGCCGCAGCACCCGATGCCTTCTTCAAAAATCGCAATCCTCGGCGCGCCGCTCGATTTGGGCGCCGGCCGCCGCGGCGTCGACATGGGCACAAGCGCCGTCCGCCTCGCCGGCCTCAACTCCCGCATCGCCGCACTCGGCTACGAGGTCGAAGACCTCGGCAACATCCCCGTCCCGCAGCCCGAAGCCGAACCCTCCGGCCATCCCCGCGCCCACTACCTCCCGCAGATCGCCGCCGCCTGCCAAACACTCGCCACGCGCGTCGAACAGGTCATGCGCGACGGCCGATTCCCCCTCGTGCTCGGTGGCGACCACTCTGTCGCCGTCGGCACCGTCTCCGGCGTCTCCTCCTATCTCCGCGGCCGGGGCAAGCGCATGGGTCTCCTCTGGATCGACGCCCACACCGACATGAACACCCCGGAAACCAGCCCCTCCGGCAACGTCCACGGCATGCCGCTCGCCTGCTGCGTCGGCCTCGGCCCCGCTGAACTCATCTCCATCGGCGGCTTCTCGCCCAAGGTCGACCCCGCTAACGTCGTCTTAGTCGGCATCCGCAGCGTGGACTCATCTGAACGCGCCAACGTCCAAGCCGCCCAAGTCCGCGTCGCCACCATGCGCGACATCGACGAGCGCGGCCTCCGCTCCATCATGGACGAAGCCATCCTCCGCGCCTCGGAAGACACCGAAGGCTTCCACGTCTCCCTCGACATGGACGCCGTCGACCCACAGGACGCCCCCGGCGTCGGCACCCCCGTCCGCGGTGGTCTCACCTACCGCGAAGCTCACCTCATCATGGAAATGATCTGCGACTCCGGCAAACTCCTCTCCCTCGAAGTCGTCGAAGTCAATCCCGTCATCGATGAAGCGAACCGCACCGCCTCCCTCGCCGTCGAACTCATAATGTCCGCTTTGGGGAAACGAATCTTATGAAAATCCGTGTCGCTGTCATCTACGGCGGCCGCAGCGGCGAACACGAAATCTCGCTCCGCTCCGCGAAGTCCGTCCTCGAAGCCCTCGATCCCGAGCGCTACAAGATCCTCCACTACCGCATCTCCCCGGAAGGCAAGTGGAACCCCCGCCCCATCGTCCCCGAACCCGGCGGCAACCCCGAAATCGACGTCGTCTTCCCCCTCCTCCACGGCACCTTCGGCGAGGACGGCACCATCCAGGGCCTCCTCGAACTCGCCGGCCTCCCCTACGTCGGCGCCGGCGTCCTCGCTTCCGCCGTCTCCATGGACAAGGAAGTGATGAAGCGCCTCGCCGTCGAGCGCGCCCTCCCCGTCACGCAATACCGCGTCCTCCGCTCCCCCGCCGACGCCAACCTCGAACAAATCGGCGCCGATCTCGGCTGGCCCGTCTTCGTCAAACCCGCCAACCTCGGCTCCTCCGTCGGCATCTCCCGCGCCACCGGCGTCCCCGCCCTCAAAGCCGCCATCGACCTCGCCTTCCAGTTCGACCGCAAAGTCCTCATCGAACGCGCCGTCATCGGCCGCGAGTTCGAATGCGCCGTCCTCGGCAACGACTCGCCCACCGCCGCCACTCCCTGCGAAGTCCTCCCCTCCCGCGACTTCTACGACTACGAAGACAAGTACATCCTCGACGCCGCCCGCACCGTCCTGCCCGCCGATCTCGCCCCCGCCCAAACCGCCGAAATGCAGCGCCTCGCCGTCGCCTGCTACCAGGCCGTCGAATGCGAAGGCATGGCCAGAGTCGATTTCCTCATGGAATCGGCCACCGGCGAACTCTTTGTCAACGAGATCAATACCATCCCCGGCTTCACCTCCATCAGCATGTTCCCGAAAATGTGGGAACACGCCGGCCTCCCCATGCGCGCCCTCGTCGACCGCCTCATTGAACTCGCCCTCGATCGCCACGAAAGGAAAAAACAGCTCCGCTACGCGCGCTGACCCCCGGCCATGTTGTTGCCGCTGCTCTTCCTGATGGCCGCCCCCGTTTCCCCCGGCCCCAACGACCTCGACCGCGAAGTCAAACGCTTCCTCGATGTCCTCGAAGCCGCCCGCTCCCACGCCGCCGACCCCATCCAGGAAGAAAACGCCATCTACGACGGAGCCCTCCCCGCCATGCTCCGCACCCTCGACCCTCACAGCGTCTTCTTCAACCCCGCCCAGTTCGAACAACTCCAGCACATGGAGCAGAGCGAGCAAAAAGGCTTCGGCACCGTCGTCAGCGTCCTCCCGGGCCGTGTCATCATCCTGCAAGCCCTCCCCGGCACACCGTCGGCCCGCGCCGGCCTCGCCCCCGGCGACGAAATCCTCGCCGTCAACAACGTCGCTCTCGCCCGCCTCGAGTTCGATCAGATCATCCAGTTCCTCGGCCAGGCCCGCCAGCACGAAGCCGACCTCATCGTGCGCCGCCCCGGCAGCGCCCGCCTCCTCGGCTTCACTCTCAAACCCCAGTTGATGGACTCGCCCAGCGTCGAACACGCCTTCATGGTCACCCCCTCCATCGGCTACATCCGCGTCGCCAGCTTCGACCCCAAGACCGGGAACGACATCCAAAAGGCCATCGACTCCCTCGGTGGCGCCAAACTCCACGGCCTGGTCCTCGACCTCCGCAATAACCCCGGCGGCGTCGTCGAAGCCGCCCTCCAAACCGCCTCGCTCTTCCTCAAGCCCGGCCAGCGCATCCTCAGCGTCCGCGGCCGCCGCGGCCAGGACAAAAACGTCGACGTCCCCAACCTGGCCACCCCCTACACCTTCCCCCTCGCCGTCCTCGTCAACGAAAAAACCGCCAGCGCCGCCGAAATCGTCACGGGCGCCCTCCAGGATCACGACCGCGCCGTCGTCATCGGCGTCCCCACATACGGCAAAGGCCTCGTCCAAAGCGTCTACCCCCTCACCGGCGGCACCGCCATGGCCCTAACCACCGCCTTCTACTACACCCCCAGCGGCCGCTCCATCCAGCACCCGCTCAACGACACCCAACTCCTGCTCTCGAAATCCGCCCCCGAGTACAAAACCGACTCCGGCCGCATCGTCCACGGTGGCGGCGGCATCCAGCCCGACATCATCACCGAGCCCCCCATCCCCAGCCAACTCCACCAGGTCCTCGAAGTCAGCGGCGTTATCCCTTCCTTCGCCATCGACTACGTCGAGCGCCACAAACCCGACGCCTCTTTCCGCGTCACGGGCGACACGCTCGACGAATTTGAAGTCTACGCCTCCGCTCGCGGCATCCAGCCCTCCGTCGCCGAATGGCAGTCGGAAAGCGATTGGCTCGCCAGCCGCCTCAACGAAGAGATCCAAACCCAGATCGGCGGCGTCCAGAAAGGCGACGAAGTCGCCGTCCGCCGCGACCCCGTCGTCCGTACTGCCCTCGACCAACTGGCCAAATCCGCACCATAATATAGGCGGCGCCTATGCCGGCCAACACCTTCCCCGCGTCCTACGACCGCTTCACCACCGCCACGACCGTCGCCATCGCCACCCTGGCCCTGCTCCTGATCGGACTGTTCACTCACAACACCCTCGCCCCGGCTCTGCTCATCGCCCTCATCCTCCTCACCTGGCTCTGGTCCCCACGCTCCTACTCGGTATCCGCCGAGTGGATCACCGTCAATCGCCTCGTCGGCGGCCTCCGCATCCCGCTCACTCAAGTCCGTGAACTCCGCCGCGCCTCCGCGGACGACCTCTCCGGCGGCATCCGCCTCTGGGCCAGTGGCGGCCTCTTCGGCTACTTCGGCCTCTTCCGCACCGCAAAACTCGGCGCCTGCCGCTGGTACGTCACCAACCGCCGCAACATCGTCATCCTCTCGACCGATGCCGGCGTTACCCTTTTTAGCCCCGACGATGTCGACGGATTCCTCGCCGCCCTCCGCCCCTGGGCGCCCGCTGCCTCATCCGTTCCCACCCCAACTTCTCCCGCCACCATACCCGCACGCCCCGCCCTCCGCTGGTTCGCCGTCGCCGCCATCGCCGGCGTCATCGGCGCCGTGGCCGCCTTCGTCGGCTTTGCCATCACCTACTCACCCGGCCCGCCCGGCTACACCCTCACACCCAACAGCCTCGCCATCGACGACCGCTTCTACCCCGTAACCCTCCCCGCCGCCTCCATCGACACTTCCGGCGTCCGCGTCGTCGATCTCGACACCGATCCCGCCTGGCGCCCCGTCGCCCGCACCAACGGCTTCGCCAACAGCCACTACCGCTGCGGCTGGTTCCGTGTTGTCAATGGAGAAATCGTGCGCCTCTACCAGGCCGGCAGCCGCCGTCTCGTCCTGCTCCCGTCCATAGGAACAGGCCCCACCGTGCTGCTCGAAGTGACATCCCCCGTTGCCTTCGTCGCCGAACTCCGCCGCGCCTGGAGCGCTCAGGCCACCGTGCGCGCCCGCCGAGCCTTAAGCCCGTGCACGACCAGCGGCGCCAGCGAAATCAACACCACCGCGATCACAAACTTGTCGAAGTTCCGCCGCACAAACGGAATATCGCCCAACGCATAGCCCAACCCCACCATCGACGCCACCCAACCCGCTCCCCCTACCAGGTCGAACGGCAAAAACCGCGTGTACGGCATCCGCGCCACCCCCGCCACAAACGGTGCAAACGTCCGCACAATCGGAACAAACTTGGCGTAGATGATCGTCTTGCCCCCGTGCCTGGCGTAAAACGCCTCCGTCCGCCGCAGATATTCCTGCTTGAAGAACCGCGAATCCGGCCGGCTGAACACCGCCTTCCCCGCCCGCCGCCCCAGCAGATACCCGCTGAAATCGCCCGCCATGCACGCCACGAACAGCGCCACCCCGATCACCCGCGGATCCAGCCTCCCCGCACCCGTCACCACGCCAATGGTAAACAGCAGCGAATCGCCCGGCAGCACGAACCCGAACAGCAGGCCCGTCTCGACAAACACCACCGCCATCAGCAGAGCGTAGCTGTACCACCCCGTCACCACCGTGCTCAGCAGGTGGATCAGACGGTCCGGGTCCGTCAGCGTGTGGAGAAAATCGAGAAAGGCGTGAAGCATTGCGCCAGGCGCCGGACTAGCTCTGGTAGCTCGCTGCCAGACGTTGGATCACGTCCTTGTGAATTTTGATCTTGCCTTCCCGCTCCAGCCGGCTCCGGATGGCGTCCTCGAACAGACTCATCCGCTGCTGCTGCTTCCGGTTCTTGATCTCCGCGATGATGCTGTCCCGCTGTGCCGCCAGCTTCGTCATGTCCGCGGGCACCTGCTCGACCACCTTAGCCACCACCGCCTGGTTGTTCGCCGAAACCGGCCCGACAATCCCACCCACCGGTTGCGTGAACGCCGCCGCCAACATCGAAGCTGGCCCCAGCCCTTCCACCGCCCCAATCATCGCGAACGGCTCCGGCGACTTCACCTCCACCTTAAACTCCTTCGCCACCGCCTCGATGTCCTTGCCATCCCGCAGTTCCTTGCCCGCCTTCGTCGCATCCTCGGCCGCCAGCCCCAGCGCCTTCTGCGTCGTCAACTGCCGCCGGATCCCGTTCACCACATCCCCGAAATCCGCGGGGTGCGGCGCAATCACCATCGTGCACACCGCAAACGCCAGCTTGTCGTTCCCGATCGCCACCGGCTGGCTCACCCCGTTCGGCTGCAGCCCCGCAATCGCCGACGTAAGCTGCGGCGACACCAACCCGGGCACCGGATCCGCCGGACCCAGCTTCTGCGCCTGAATCACCGTCAGGCCGTACTTGGCCGCTACCTGCGCCGCCGTCTGCGGAGCCTTTACCAACTCCGCCTGCGCACTGTTCGCAATGTCCTGCATCTTCTGGTTCACCACTTGCTTTTTCAGCGTCGCCGCAATGTCGTTCTTGACGTCGCTGAACGGCTTCACCTGCGCCTGCTGATGATCCATCACTTGCAAAATGTGATAACCGTACTCCGTCGTCACAATCCCGCTCAACTGCTTCGGCTTCAGCGAAAACGCAGCATCCTCGAACGGCTTCACCGTCTGGCCCCGCACAATCCAGCCCAGCTCGCCGCCGTTAGCCGCCGAACCGGGATCCTGCGAATACTTCTTCGCCAGCTCCGCGAAGTCCGCCCCGCCCTGCAACTGCTT
Organism: Bryobacterales bacterium; assembly: GCA_027459465.1. Taxonomy (GTDB): domain Bacteria; phylum Acidobacteriota; class Terriglobia; order Bryobacterales; family Bryobacteraceae; genus JAJYKC01. Next base: position 18,291 of record DAIDIH010000396.1, read on the forward strand.
CAGTAGATCCTCGGCCTGCTGGTGAATCTTATCCGCCTCCGCCTTCGACTTTCCCGTCGTCGTCAGCAGAATGTGCCGCACGTCCACCCGCTCCGGCGTCCGGTACTGATCGATGTTCGCGTTGTAATAGGCCAGAAGCTGTGCGTCCGGCACCGTAACCGTCCCACCCACCTTCGCCTGGTCCACCACCAGCACCGTCGCATTCCGCTGCGGCGGCGTCTGGTACGCGGCCTTGTGCTGATCGTAGTAAGCGCGCAGTTCTTCCTCGCTTACCTTCACCTGGCTCCCCAGCGTCGCCTCGCTGAACAGCAGGTACTCGATCTTCACCTTCGCGTTCTCCCGCTTGTACTCGTCCTCGATCTCCTTCGGCGTCACCACGATCGCTTCCATCGCCACCTGCCGCAGCCGCTGCGTCGCCATGCTCTCCCGCACCGACGCCTCAAACTCCGGCACCGTCATCCCCTGCTCCTCGACATACTGCTTGTACAGCGCCACGTCGTGAAACTGCGAGTTGATCACCGTCTCGAGCGTATTGGCCAGCTCCGCGTCGCTCACCCGGTAACCCAGCCGGTTCGCCTCGTACGCCATCGCCCGCTCCGTGATCATCTGGTCGATCGCCTGCGGCACATACACATGCAGCAGCTCGTTCGGAATCTGCCGGTTCCGCCGCATCGCCTGGATCTGCACATCCACCTCGCGCAGCGTCAGCTCCTGCCCGCCGATCTCCGCCACCACCTGGTCGTACCCGCTGCTCGACCCCCCGCCGCCATAGTTCGGAATCAGGTACACCAACATCGAAAGCGCAACCAGGCCAAGCAGCACACCCAGCAGAATGCGGACAGCCTTGTCTCGGCTGCGGAACAAATCGAACATAAACTCAAACTCCTCAGGGGAAAACGCAGAAATTCAGAATCTTCTAGTATAGCAACGGGTTAACCCGCTGCCGCTCCGCCACCTCGACTGGCAAAAAAAGAGCGGCGAGCCGCTCTGGCCCGCCGCGCCTGGACGTTTACCCCCGCGGCGCCGTCTCCTGCCCCTCCTCGATCCGCCGGAAGCTCAAAAACCAATCCAGGCTCCGCACCGTCTTGTCCGCCATCCGCTCCTTCGCCGCCCCGCAGGACCCGGGCGGCGGCACAATCACCTCCTCCCCCGGCTTCCAATTGGCCGGCGTCGCCACCCCATGCGCATCCGCCGTCTGCAGGGCGATCAACAGCCGCTTAATCTCCTCCAGGTTCCGCCCCGCCGACGCCGGATAATAAACCAGCGCCCGGATCTTCCCCTTCGGATCGATCACAAACACCGCCCGCACCGCCTGCGTCGTGCTCACCTCCGAATGCACCATCCCGTACTTCCGCGCCACCTCCATCGAAAGATCCGAGATCACCGGGAACAGCACCTCCACATCCTTCATCCCGTGAAACTCCACCTTCTCCCGGATCGTCCGCAGCCACGCGATATGGCTGAACGTGCTGTCGATCGACAAACCCAACAGCTCGCAGTTCATCGCCTGAAACTCCTTCTGCATCGAAGCGAACGTCATGAACTCCGTCGTGCACACCGGCGTAAAATCCGCCGGATGGCTGAAGAAAATGACCCACTTGCCGTGGAAGTCGTCCGGAAACTTGATGAACCCTTGCGTGGTCTCCGCCTCAAACCGCGGCGCATCTTCGCCAATCAAGGGAACTCGTACGGCAGTCTCTGTCATAGAAAATACACCCTCCTGCCCCGATCTTAGCCCTTCTTGCGTTTCCCCCTTGCGCAAAGCCCCGCCCCGCCTGCTAGCATCAACCATCGGAGGTCAAACTATGCTTCGTCTGAAACCCGGCGCCATCGCCGTCGCCGCTCTCGCCCTCGCCTCGCTCGCCGCGCCCACCGCCCGCGCCGGCGAAAAGGCGCTCATGCACTGCTTCGCCTTCACCGCCATCCCCACCGCGTCACAGGCCGATTGGAACGCTTTCTACCAGAAGACCGACGCCCTCCCATCGAAAGTCCCCGGCGTCATGAAGGTCTGGTATGGCAAACTCGCCCACCCGCTTTCCGTCGATGGCGCCGAGCGCCAGTACGGCGTCTGCATGGAAATGAAAGACGGGGCCGCCCTCAAGGCCTACGCCATGCACCCCTACCACCGCGAGTGGCTCGGCGCCTACGAAAAGGTCCGCGTCGAGGGCACCACAACCTTCAACATCCTCGGCCAGTAACCTTAACGGACCACGCGGCCGCGGCACTCCCCGAACCCGATCCGCTCCAGCCCCGGCCGCTCCGCGTATCCCGTCAAAATCACTTCATCGCCGTCTTCCAGATATCGCCGCGTCTCCCCGTCCGGCAGCAACAACGGCTCGCCCCCGCCGGTGATCTCGAGCAAACACCCCCGGCTCTCGTCTCCCGGCCCCGACACCGTCCCCGTCGCCAGCAAATCCCCCGGCCGCAGATTGCAACCGTTGCTCGCATGGTGCGTCACCATCTGCGCCGGTGTCCAATACAAATCCCGCGTATTCGCCTGGCACACCCGCGCCGGCGCCATCCCCAGCTCCCGCATCCGCTCCGTCTCGATCGCCACCTCGAGCGTGATGTCGAAAGCATCCCGCCCCAGCCCCGCCGGCCCGCTCAGATACGGCAAAGGCGCCGGATCCCCCGCCGCTCGCTCGGCCGCCGGAACCCGATACGCCTCCAGCGCCTCCATCGTCACCACCCACGGCGAAATCGTCGTCGCAAAATTCTTCCCCAAAAACGGCCCCAGCGGCTGATACTCCCAGCGCTGAATATCCCGCGCCGACCAGTCGTTCACCAGGCAGAACCCAAACACGTGCTCCTCGGCCTCACCGAGCGGGATCGTCTCCCCCAACTCGTTCCCCGGCCCGATGAATAAACCCAGCTCCAGTTCATAATCGAGCGCCCGGCTCGCCGTGTACAGCGGCGGATCCCCCGGCAACTGCCCGCACGGCCGCCGCACCGGCGTCCCCGATACCACAATCGACGACGCCCGCCCATGATAGGCAATCGGCACCCACTTGTAGTTCGGCAACAGCGGATTCTCCGGCCGGAACAGCCTCCCCACCCGCGTCGCGTGATCAACGGAGGCGTAGAAATCCGTGTAATCCCCGATCCGCGCCGGAGCCAGCATCTCCGCCTCGCGCTGCCCGCAAAACGCCCCCGGCGTCGCCCGCAGCACCGCCTCTTCCCGCGCGCCCTCCTCGAGCAGCACCCGCAGCCGCTCCCGCAGCCTCCGCTGCTCCCCGCCTCCCAGCGCCATCAACCCATTCAACTCCTGCGCCAGGCACGCGGCTTCCAACCCCTCGCCCAACCCCCGCAAGAACCCCGCGTGCGCCATCACCCGCAGATCCAGAATCCGGTCTCCGATCGCCACCCCGATCCGCGGCCTCTCCTTCCCCGGCGCCCTCCGGAATACCCCGTACGGCAAATTCCCGATCCCAAACGCGCCCCCCGGCGCATTCGCCGTCTCCACCCAACTCCGCACCGCGATCTCCCCACTCATAGCAATCCCAAACCCCGCAGTCCCCGCTCCGGATCTTCCACCGAACACGATCCGAATCCCAACGCAAAACTCCGCCGCGCCTCTTCCACCTGCTGGCTCGTAAGCGACACACCGCAGCATCGCACGAATCCCTCCGAAAACCGGAACTCGCCCGCATCGGTTTCTGCAAGAATCCGCCGCACCACCGCCTCACTCTGCCCGAACCACGCGCACGCCGCCGCCAGAAATACGTTCAAAAACCCATGCATCACTGCCCGCCTGCTCCCCTCCTCGTACGTCAGCGCATACTCCCCGCGCAGCGGATGATGCAGCCCCGCCGTCGCCTTGAACGGTACCCGCAGCATCGCCGCGCGCGCCAGGAACGCCGCCACCCACTCCACCCTCGGAAACGCCTCCGCCGTCAAGCCGCCTGTCCGGATCTTCGCCCGCATCCTAGGCCGCCGGGCCAGCCCGTCCAGCGCTCCGGCAAACTCCACCGGCATCTCCACAAACACCGCCCGCCCGCTCGCATCCACCCCCGCATCGAGCGTCTTCGTCTCAACCGCGTCAATCACAAATCGCCCCGCCGCCGGCGCCGGCGCCCCACCGTCCACCAGCACGCTCAGCCGCCACGCCTCACCCTGCTTCGGCGCCGCCGCCGCCAACTCATCCAGCCTCCGCGCCGGAACCACAAACCGCCCCACCGCAAACCCGAACGGCGATTTCAGCGCCCGCTCATACTCCGTCGCCGCCTCCTCCATCCCCAACCCGGCCGGCGGAAACAGCCCCGCGTAGTCGATCCCCTCCCGCAATAGTGCCTTTAACGAAACATTCATCGAATTTCCGCGATTTTTCTCATTCTGTCGCGCAATGTCCACGGCTACAATCCGCACATACCATCATGGCCCGCAAGCGCACCCCTCAGAAAAAACAGACCGCCGCCGCCCCCGGCGCGCCCGGCCCCGGCGGACGCTACTTCTCCGACCCCTCCCCCGAACCGCTCGATAACAATTTCCAAACCAAAGTCACCGACTCGCGCTACTACAATTTCCTCGTCAAAAAAGCCCAGCCCGTCCCCGCCCCCACCCGCACACCCCCCATCATGTCGCTCGAGGAAGTCCTCGGCGCCGAAGCCGTCGCCCGGATCCAGCAGACCGGCCACATCGTCTTCCACTCGGTCGGCGACACCGGCCCCACCCACGGCCCCGGAACCCTCAACAACGTCGTCGACGCCATGGTCGCCGATTTCGGAGATCCCACCCCCGATCAGCCCCAGTTCTTCTACCACTTGGGCGACGTCGTCTACAACTTCGGCGAACCCGAATACTACTACGAGCAGTTCTACGAACCCTTCCGCAACTACCCCGCCCCCATCTTCGCCATCCCAGGCAACCACGACGGCATGGTCTACCGCAGCGATAAAACCGCAACCCTCGAAGCCTTCTGGGCCCAGTTCTGCGCAACCGCCCCGGACCACCCCCCCGAAGCCGGCGGCCTCGCCCGCACCACCATGACCCAACCCGGCGTCTACTTCACCCTCGAAGCTCCCTTCGTCACCTTAATCGGCCTCTACTCGAACGCCCTCGAAAACCCCGGCGTCATCTCGAGTGAAAACGGCCTCTATCCCCAGATCACCGACGCCCAGCTCACCTTCCTCACCTCCGAACTCAAGCGCGTCAAAAACAAACCCGGCGCCGTCCTCCTCTCAACCCACCACCCTCCCTTCTCCGGCGACGGCCGCCACGGCGGCAGCCCCAAAATGCTCGCCGAAATCGACGCTTGTTGCAAACAGGCCGGCGTCTACCCCGACGCCTTTCTAAGCGGCCACGCCCACGTCTACCAGCGCTTCACCCGCACCATCGCCGGCCGCCAGATCCCTTACCTCGTCGCCGGCAGCGGCGGCCACAACCTCCAGAAAATCTCCACCGGAGCCGTCCGCACCCCCGCACGCAACGCCGCGGGCGACGTCCAGATGGAAAAATACCTCTCCGTCTACGGCTACCTCCGCATCGTCGCCTCCCCAGCCACCCTCACCATCGAATTCCAATCCGGCGACAGCCAGAGCGCCAGCCCGAAATCCCCGCTCGACCGCGTCATCGTCGACCTGAAATCCCACAAACTCGCCGGCACACAGCCTTCCTCCTGACCCCGGCGCCCGGCGTGTCACGATGAAGGCGTGCGGCGCACCCTCGCCTTCCTCGCCTTCCTCCCGCTCGCCCTCGCCCAATCGCCGCACACCGAAGACACCCCCACCCTCCGCGCCCGCACCTCCCTCGTCATGGTCCCCGTTACCGTCCTCGACCATCACGGCGATGCCGTCGACGGCCTCGGCCCGTCCGACTTCACGCTAGCAAGCGACGGCGTACCCCAGCGCTTCCACCTCGACACCACAGACACCATCGACGCCCCTATCTCCCTCGCCGTCGCCGTCCAAACCTCCGGCAACTCCGCCGCCGCCCTCGTCAAAATCCGCAAAATCGCCTCCATGCTCGGCCCTATGCTCGGAGGCGACCGCGCCCGCCTCGCCCTCTTCAGCTACGCCGATCAGGTCACCCTCCTCCAACCGTTCACCTCCAATGACTCCTCCCTCGACGCCGCCTTCGCCCGCCTCAAGCCCGGCCCGCCCATGTCCGGAACCCTCCTCGACGCCGTCAACCAGGCCATCCCGTTACTCGCCGCCGAAACCGGCCGCCGCCGCGTCCTCCTCCTCATCGGCGAATCCCGCGACCGCGGCAGCAAAGTCAAAATCGAAGACGTCCTGCCCGCCATCGAACACGACGCCATCGAAGTCTACGCCCTCACCTACTCCGCCTACTCGACCGCCTTCGCCTCCCGCCCCTCCGACCTCCAACCCCCCGAAGGCGGCGGCCTCTTGAGCGTCTTCACCGAACTCGGCCGCCTCGCCAAAACCAACACCGCCGAAGCCCTCGTCCAGGCCGGCGGCGGCGAACGCTTCTCCTTCGTCACCCGCTCCTCCCTCGAACGCCTTATCACCCGCCTGAGCGACCACATCCACAGCCAATACCTGCTCAGCTTCACCCCCGCATCCACCACCCCCGCCGGCCTTCACCAGATTGAAGTCACCCTCACCGCCCACCCCCGCTTCACCCTCCACGCCCGCCCCGCCTACTTCTGGGCCGGCGAGTAACCACTCCCCACTCGTGCCGGCTCACCGCGCCTCGCGCATCTCTCCGCGGGACGTCCTCATTTCCCGGGTCGCGGCCGGAATATCCTCGGCAGCCCCGGCGCGCCCCGACGCTATCATGGAATCTTCCATGGAGCACCTGCGCCTGAAAATCGTCCAGGCCGGCGAACCCGTCCTCCGCGCACCCGCCCGCCCGATCACCGTCGAGGAAATCCTCAGCCCCGAAATGCGCAACCTCGTCGAACTCATGCGCGAAACCATGCACGACGCCCCCGGCGTCGGCCTCGCCGCCCCACAAATCGGCATGAGCCTCCGCCTCGCCGTCATCGAGGACCACCCCGAATACCACCGCCCCCTCAATCCCGCCGCCCTCGCCGAACGCGAACGCGCCCCCGTCCCCTTCCACATCCTCTTCAATCCCAAAATCACCGCCCGCTCGGACGACACCGCCACCTTCTACGAAGGCTGCCTCAGCGTCGCCGGCTTCTCCGCCCTCGTCCCCCGCGCCCGCCGCGTCACCGTCGAATACCTCGACGAAACCGCCGCCCCACAACGCCTCGAAGCCTCCGGCTGGTACGCCCGCATCCTCCAACACGAAATCGACCACCTCGACGGCCACCTCTATATCGAACGCATGGACCCCGCAACCTTCTCCACCGTCGAAAACCTCACCCGCTACCCCAACCCCGCCAAACCGCCCAGGTAACTCCGCCCCCTCGCCCCACACCGCGTGAACCAACTCGAGTTGTCGTAGAATAAGTCACCCATGGCGAACCGGACCCTCCTGACCGCCATAGTGCTATTCTCCCCGGCCATCTGCCAGATCCGCACTCAGCCGAACCCTGCCGCCGGAAAAGCCATCTTTCAGTCCCACTGCGCGCTCTGCCATGGCCTCGACGGTGGGGGCGGCCGCGGGCCGGACCTCCGTCGCCCGAAACTCGACCGCGCCCCCGACGACGAAGCCCTGAAATCCCTCATCCTCAATGGCATTCCGCCCGACATGCCGGATGGAGGGTTTTACAGCCCCGAAGACATCGCCAATATCGCCGCGTTCGTGCGCACCCTCGGAAATGTTCCAACGGAAAAGCTGCCAGGCAACCCGGCGCAAGGCAAGGCATTGTTAGAACGGAGCGGATGCCTCGGCTGCCACATCCTCGCCGGCCAGGGCGTCGGCTTCGGTCCGTCATTAACAGACATCGGAGCAAAGCGCGGCGCGGCCCAACTCCGCGAAACCCTCCGCAACCCCGCAAAAACC